>DASPWX010000139.1:0-33964 GCA_035637615.1 Bathyarchaeia archaeon
GCAGAACGACATCCTGAAGGAGTACATCGCGCGCGGGACGTATATCTTTCCGCCCCGGCCATCGATGCGGCTCGCGACCGACCTCATCGCTTACTGCTCGGAGCGCCATCCGCGGTGGAACCCCATCTCGATCAGCGGCTATCACATCCGCGAGGCCGGTGCGGACGCGGTGCAGGAGCTCGCCTTCACATTCGCAGACGCGATCGCCTACGTCGACGCGGCGGTGGAGCGGGGGCTCGACGTCGATCGCTTCGCGCCGCAGCTCTCGTTCTTCTTCGCGGCGCATTCCACGCTCCTCGAGGAGGTCGCCAAATTCCGCGCGGCCCGCCGTGTGTGGGCGCACATCATGCGCGAGCGTTACGGCGCGAAGGCTCCGGCCTCACTCGCCCTCCGCTTCCACACCCAGACGATGGGCTCGACCCTCACCGCTCAGCAGCCACAGAACAACATCGTCCGCACCGCGATCGAAGCGCTCGCCGCGGTGCTGGGCGGCACTCAGTCGCTTCACACCAACGCGTACGACGAAGCGCTCGGGCTCCCGACCGAGGAGTCCGTCCGTATCGCGCTCCGAACCCAGCAGATCATCGCGGAGGAATCTGGCGTCGCCGAAACGATCGACCCGCTCGGAGGCGCTCACGCCATCGAAGCGCTGACCGCCGACATCGAGCGTCGCGCCCTCGCCGAGATCGCGAAGATCGATGGCGAGGGTGGCGCGCTCGCGGGCATCGAGCGGGGCTACCAGCAGCGCGCCATCGAGGACTCCGCCTACAAGCAGCAGCGGGCGATCGAAAGCAAAGAGAAGGTGATCGTCGGGGTCAATGCCTACCGGGCAGAAGGCGAGCAGCCTGAGGTCCCGATCACGCGCGTGGATCCGGCCGTGCTGGAGCGTCAACGCGAGCGGCTCGCCACACTCCGGAAACGGCGCGATGCCGGCCGCGCGGCGAAGGCTCGCACCGACCTCGTGACCGGCGCCCGAGGGACGGTGAACCTCGTGCCGCTCATCCTCGCGGCGGTCGAGGCCGACGTGACGCTCGGTGAGATCTGCGCCGACCTGCGCGGCGTCTTCGGCACCTACGTTCCGCCACGCCTGTGAAGCTCGGGCCACTCCACCACGTCGCGATCGCGGTGTCGCGCCTCGAAGAGGCGCTCCCATTTTTCCGCGACACGCTCGAGCTGAGCGCCGAGCGGGTCCACGAGCTTGTGGACCAACATGTCCGCGTCGTCTTCCTGGGCGATAAGAACCAGCGCATCGAGCTCGTCCAGCCGACCGACGGCGATTCGGGGGTCGCGAAGTTCGTCGCCGAGCACCCCAAACCGACTCTCCATCATCTCTGTTACGTCGTCGACGACCTCGCAAGCACTCTCGGACGGCTGCAGAGCGAAGGGGTCGAACTTGTGGACCGCGTGCCGCGAAGAGGGGCCGAAGGCATGGTCGCCTTCATCCATCCGCGAGCATCCGGTGGCGTGCTCATCGAGCTCATCGACCGCGCGAGCCTTCGCGATTCCATACCATGAAGGGAGTGCGTCCGCGGATCGCGCTCACGCTGTCTCGACCGTCGGCGTTCCAAGAGGTCTCGCACAAGCGGTATCGCGATGCGCTCGAGGCCGCCGGCGCCGATCTCGTCGTCCTGCACCCTGGCGACCCGGTGCCGAGCGACGTCGACGGCGTCTGCCTCTCAGGGGGCGGGGACATCGAGTCGGCGCGCTACGGCGCTGCCGACGTCGCGTGTGCCGATGTCGACCCCCAGCGTGACGCGCTTGAGATGGATATCGCCAGGTCGGCGATAGAGCGTGATCTCCCGGTGCTCGGCATTTGTCGCGGTTTTCAGATCCTGAATGTCGTGCGGGCCGGAAGCCTCGTCCAGGATGTGCCCGGGCACAGGCCCGAACAGCGCGAGGGCCTGGTCGAGCATCGCGACGTGATGGTGCGACCCGGATCCCGTCTGGCGATGGCCACGGGTGGCGCGCCGCTCACGGTCAACTCGCGGCATCATCAGGCCGTCACCGAAGAAACGCTTGGGCGGGGCCTCGTCGCGACGGCGGTCGTCGACGACCTCGTCGAGGCATTCGAGCTCACGGATCGTCGTTGGGTGGTGGGAGTGCAGTGGCACCCCGAGCGGACCAGCGAAGTCTCGCCCGAGGCGCGCCGGATTTTCTCCGCCTTCGTTCAGGAGGCGGCGCGCACCACCACGGCGATTCGATGACGGTCTCGACCGGGACCGAAATCCCAGGGGTAGGGGTCCCCGTCGAGCAGACCCGCATCGCGCTCGGTCGATCGCTTCGCGCCGCTCTTGTTCATGGCCGGGAAGAAGCATCGCGTCTTGCGGTCGCTCGACTCGCGCTCGCGTCGGGTGCTGAGATCGTGGCACGTGTTCGAGCGACCGACCCGCGGTCGTTCGTTGAAGCTGCGCAAGCTTTGCGGGAAGCGAAACCCGACGTCGTGGTGATCCACGGTGGACCGAAGGACGAGGGTGCGCTCTCCGAGCTCCTCGAGGCCCTGCGCCTCGGCTGCGGTGCGCAGCGGCCGATGCCGCGCATCTTTGGCTTGGTCGACACGGCCGTCGCTCACGCCCTCCGGCTGCGCGCCGACCCGTTCGAGTTCGAGCGTTTCGCGACGGCTTCCGAGATGGTGGAGGCCCTCCGCGGTCTACGCCGCGTTGAGAACGACGAAGCCACTTTGCGCGATGCGATCATCGAGGACGCCGCGCGGACCCTTGCAACGACGAGCGGTGCCACCGCGCTGGCTGTCGACGTGACGGAGCGTTCGACATCACTCGTCCTTGCGCGCGCGGATGGTCGGATTGAGGCCGCTCACCTCGTACCTCTCGGTCTGGGTATGGGTGCCGATCACGTCGTGGTACGCGCGAGCCTCGACAACGTCCGCCGCTGGCTGCCGTGGCCAATCGATGCCCCCGCGCTGCTCGAGCGCGTCTTCAGTCGCTCGCGGCTGTCCGAAGGTCCCGCGACGAGCGAGGCCGCCGTCCTGCTCGAGATGGCCCTCGCGCGCGAGGCGATCTCACACGCGCTGCGCGACGTGGCCGACGCCGGCCTCGACGTCGACGCGATGCGCTCCGCGCAATCGATCCTCGTTACGGGCCGCGCTGCGTCGTTCCCGAGGCCCGGACAAAGCCTCCTCGTTCTGGTCGACGGCCTCGAGCCGACCGCGGTCTCGACGGTATTCCGCGAGCCCGACGAAGGACACGCCCAGCGCATCGGCATGGTCGTCTCGGTGACGGCGCGCCGGACCGCGAAGATCCGGATCGTTCGCGCGTCCGGCCGGAGCATGGCGCAGGCGGCACCCGGGTCTTTCGGCCTCGTGACGATTGGCGCTGACGTCGAGGTCGCAGTCAACGGGGCGGGGGTCCGAGGTCACGGACGGTCCGGCGAGCTCGGGGTGCTCATCGACGCGCGTGGTCGACCGCTCGAGCTTCCCGAACGCGACGGCGAGCGCATCCCCGCCGTCGCGCGATGGCACGCCGCGCTGCAGGCCGCCGCGGCGGACGGGAGGTCGACGTGACCTGGCGTCGCGAGCCCTGGAGCGCCGATCATCCGCTCCCGATCGGTGTGACCAAGCGCGCGCAGATCGGCGAGCTCGTGCGCGCCGGCGACATCATCGCGGCGGGCGCCTCCCTCGCGGGCGCGCTCCGCGTGCCGGGCGCGCGACGTCTTGGTCTTTCGGCTTCCGATCTCGATCGCGAGCTCCGTGTGAGGGTCGGCAGCGACGTCGTTGCCGGCACGGTGCTCGCGCGCGTGGGGCGCCGCTTCGCGCGGAGCGTCACCGCGCCCATCGATGGACGCTTTCTGCATGTCACGGTCGACGGCGATCTCTACATCGCCCCGATCGTCGATCGCTGGACCGTGCGCGCAACTCTCGACGGCGTCGTCTCGCGCTCAGACGACGCGATCGTGGAGATCGAAGGCGAGGCGTGGTGCTTCCAGGGCGCGGCTGCGTACGGGCCTGACGCGATCGGCGAGCTCACCCTCGGCGTCGACGGGCCCAACGCTGAACTCGCCCCGGCGCGTATCGACGTACGCCTCTCCGGCCGGATCATCGTCGGGGGCGCCCGAGTGTCGGCCGAGGTCATCACGCGCGCGCACGCGTGTGGCGTCGCAGGACTCGTTGCGGGTGGTGTTCCTCCGGCCGGCCTTCGTGTCGTCTACGGAGACGCGGTGACCGCGTCGGGCTCTCCCAGCCGCGACGACCGGCCCACCGTGCTCTGCCTCATGGGCTTCGGGTCGGCGGGTCTCCCGCCGGACGTGTACGAGCCGTTCGCCGCGCTCGCCGGCGCGCGTGCTGCGATCCACACCGCGTCGGCCCGGCTTTTCGTCTTCAGCACTGCCGACATCGGTCGGCCCGAGATACCGTCGCCCGATGTGGGACTCGCCGACGAACGGCCGGTGGCCGACGTACCCGTGGAACGCGCGGACGCGGAGACGGACGAAAGCGACGGCGATCGCGAGGAGCCGGCGCAGACTGAGGAAGAGCTCACCCCGAGCGCGAGCGACCGCAGCCCCCAGGGGTAGGGGCCCCTGGCGGGGCGGGAGCCCCGCAGAGCGCTAGCCTCCGTTCGTGGCACGACGTCGACGGCGCCGCGAGCGGCGCGAGCGCCCCGAGCAGCGCGCGCCGCGCGCTGAAATGCGCGAAACGCGCGGGGACGAGAAGCGGCGCGAAGCCTTCGAAGCCGAGCGGGTCTCTCTGGTGAAGCGACGGAGATTCGTCGGCGCGCTCGCATTCCTGCCGCTCATCGGCAACCTTGGATGCGGCTTCGGTATCACTCCGGCCTGCGCGGTGCCGACGGAGTGGTGGCTCGCGATCTTCGCCGCGCTCTTCGGCTCGTATCTCGGTATCACGCTTCGGCTCTTCCTCGATCGTCGACGCTTTGTGCGCGAATCCGCCGGTCGGCCGTCGTGAAGTGGTGACCATCGATCTCGTCAGTCACTCCTCTCTGCACACCGAGCGGCTTGGTGAACGTCTTGGTCGCGCGGCGCGACCGAACGATGTGTTCGCCCTTTCTGGCGAGCTTGGGACGGGGAAGACGGTCCTTGCCCGCGGTATCGCGATCGGCCTGGGCATCGATGCGTCCGACATCTCGAGTCCCACGTTCATCATCCTTCGCGAGCACGGCGGTGGAAGGCTCCCGTTCTTTCACATCGACCTCTACCGGCTCGAGGGTGTCGACCTCGCGAACACCGGCTGGGAAGAGTGTCTTGAGGCCGGCGGGGTCACGGTGATCGAGTGGTCCGACCGTGCGGGTCCGCTGCTGCCCGACGACCGCCTCGAGGTGAAGCTCGAGCACATTGCCGACACGAAGCGGCGGATCGTCGTCTCCGCGACCGGGCCGCGCTCCGCGGAGTTCGTGGAGGAGCTGCGCGCCAGTGTTATTGGCGCTTGACACGTCGACCGACTGGGCGTCGGTCGCACTCTTCGACGGCCGCGATGTCCTCGCCGAGGAGACGTGGCACGCGCAGCGCCGGCAGAGCGACGAGCTCTTCCCCGCGATCGAGCGCGCGCTCCTCATGACACGGACGGCGCTCTCGTCGGTCGACCGCGTCGCGGTCGCGGTAGGCCCTGGGTCCTTCACCGGTCTTCGCATCGCGATCGCCGCGGGGCAGGGCATCGCCCGCGGGAACGGTGCCGCCTTGGTCGGAATCTCGACACTCGACGTGCTCGCCTATCCGCACGCCCCATCGAAGCAACGGACGTGCCCGCTGCTCCGTGCCGGCCGAGACCAGTTCTACGCGGCGTTCTATCAGGAGCGGAATCGCAAGTGGATGCGCCGCTCACCGTTCCTCGTGGCGTCTCTCGACGAGATCTGCCGCCAGATCGGCACGCACACGCTCTTCGTCGGAGAGATCGACGCCGAGACGGAGTCGGCTCTGCGCGACCTGCTCGGCCCGAAGGCGCTCTTCGCGTCGCCCGCCTCGCGCGTCCGCCGTGCCGGCTATCTCGCCGAGCTCGGCTGGCGCGAGCTCGAGACGCGAACGCAGGTGAAGATCAGCGAGATCGAGCCCCTGTATGTGCGGCAGCCGTCGATACGCGGGTCGTTCGAACAACCCTTCGCCTCGCCGCCGTCGGACGAGCGCGCGCTTGGCCTCCCCAAGCGGTCCTGAGTTAGTTTCAGAGGGATGGTCGCCACATTTCCGATCGTGATCGAAGACATGACCCTCGACGACATCGATGGCGTGCAGGAGGTCGAGCGCGCGTCGTTCCCGGTGCCGTGGCCGGCGAACGCCTTCCGCCACGAGCTCACGCAGAACAAGAACGCGCGTTACCTTGTCGCGCGCGAGGGCGACCGCATCGTGGGGTACGCCGGGGTCTGGCTGATGGTCGACGAGGCGCACATCACCACGTTCGCCGTGCATCCCGAGCACCGCCGTCAGCGGATCGGCGAGCGGATCCTCGTGCGCGTTTTCGAGATGGCGGCCGCGCTGAACGCCGAGTGGCTGACCCTCGAGGTGCGCGCGTCGAATCTCGCGGCGCAGAAGCTGTACGAGAAGTACGGTTTCCGCCGCGCGGGCGTGCGTCGCCGCTACTACTCGGACAACAACGAGGACGCGCTGATCATGTGGACGGAGCGGTTGCGCGAGCGTCCCGTCCGCGAGCGCCTCGCGAAGCTCAAGGCAGAGCTGCAGGAGACGGGTTGAGGATCCTCGCGATCGAGACGTCGTGCGATGAGACCGGCGTCGCGATCGTCGAGGATGGCCGGCGGATCCGCTCGAACATCGTCGCTTCGCAGCTCGTTCATCAGGACACCGGTGGCATCGTCCCGGAAGTCGCGGCGCGCGAACACCTCCGCTCGCTCGACGTCCTCACCGAGAAGGCCCTGCGCGACGCGGGACGGCAGCTCTCCGAGATCGACGCCGTGGCCGCGACGGTCGGGCCGGGGCTCATCGGCTGCCTTCTCGTCGGCGCGAACTACGCGCGCGGTCTCGCACTTGCGGCCGGTCTGCCGTTTGTCGGTGTGAATCATCTCGAGGGACATGTCTATGCGAACTGGTTGTACGAGACCGAGGACATCCCTCCCGAGCCCGAGATCCCGGCGATCGTCCTCGTGGTGAGCGGCGCCCACAGCGACCTCGTGTTGATGGAGGCACATCGTCGGTTCCGGCCCTTGGGGCGGACCATCGACGACGCCGCGGGTGAGGCGTTCGACAAGGTCGCGCGGCTTCTTCACCTGGGGTTCCCGGGCGGTCCGGTGATCGAGCGGGTCGCGAAAGAGGGAAATCCGAACGCGTTTCCGCTGCCGCGAGCGCTCCCGGCGGACCGGTTCGACTTTTCGTTCAGCGGTCTCAAGACCGCAGTGCTTCGCCTCGTGCGGGAGCTGGAGAAGAAAGGAGACGTCCCGGTCGCCGACGTGGCCGCCTCCTTCCAGAAGGCGATCACGGAGATGCTCGCGGAAAAGACCGCGCGGGCCGCCGCCGAGCACGCGGTCGAGACGGTCCTGCTTGGAGGCGGCGTCGCCGCGAACCTCGTCCTGCATGAAGCGATCGCGAGGCGGATCGGCCATCCGCTGCGGGTGCCTCGTCCCGGCCTTTGCACGGACAACGGCGCGATGATCGGCGCGGCCGCCTTCTACGTGCTGCGGCACCACGGCACCGAGATACCCGTCGTCGCGCGCAGCGACCTGAAGCTCGCGTGACCAAGGAGGAGCTCTCCGCCGCGCTCGCCGAGGCGAAGACGCGGGGAAAGACCGACGGTTCCGGCAACGACGTGCCCGAGCTGGTCCTCCGGATCCTCGCCGCGGCGAGCGGGACCGATAGCGTCCGCGAGTCCCTGAAGGACGTGAAGGCCGGTCGTGCGTTGCTCCGCTTCACAGACATCGGCCGCGCGATCGAGTTCAAGGCCGGCGGAGGTGAGCTCCACGCCGAGATCGCCGACTTGAAGGGGCCCGGGCCGAAGGTGGACGCGACGAGCGCGACGTGGCTCGGGCTGCTCGGTGGGACGCTCAAGCCGTGGCTCGCGTTCACACGCGGGATGGTCATCTGCCGCGCCGGCCTGACCGAGCTCCGGTGGTTGCAGCAGGTCGCGGAGCGACTTCAGAAAGCGTACGCGGATTAGCGGGTGAGGCTCCGCACGAGTCTCGAGCATTTCTTCGTCCACGAAATCCTTGGTCGGCGGCGTGGTGGCGGACCAGTCAGATACGTGACCGAAGGATTGCGCTGCCGCACTGTCGGCCTCCGCGCCGGTTTAGCTCATCCCGAGCTCGAGGTGGAAGTAAGCGACCCGCGCCTCGTGGCTGAGTCGCTTCGCTTTCTGCACTGGGTGATCGACTACATCAATCGCGACAGGGCGCGAATCAACGCTGGTGACACGATGCGCTACCGTTTCTGGCACGTGCGATGGACCTCATCGACACGGCGCAACCATCTCGAAGCCTGGGATGCCGTTCGTGAAGCGCCGCAGACGTATCAGCCCCGAGCCGACTTCACTCTTGGCTGCTTTCGCGAGCAATTGGAAATCGCTACACGTGTCGGGGCGAAGCTCCATCCTCCGGCGGCCGATCTGCTCTTCGCGCATGACGAGGGCGTGATCGAGGGTCTTCCGGTCGAGCTCTTTCGCGAGCCGCAGCTCGACGAGAACCACTCGGGTTGGTTCATCATGAGCAAGAGCTTCTCCGGCGAGCTGAAGGAGCTCAAGAACGAACATCTCTATCACCTGACCGTCTCGAGGCCCGAACTCATTCGCTATCTCGGACTCGACTCTGGTTGGCATGTTGATTTGCGCGATGCCGAGCGCATCTGGTTTGAGCAACCCGACCCCGCAACTGAGCAGTAGAGTTCCGTCGATGACAGACGCTATTCAGGCCCCACGACCAGGCCCCGACGACACCAACGCGCCGGATGAGCAGAAGAAGGTTCACCGGACAGAGACGAAGACGAGGACCCCCGCCGAAGCGAAGCGCGAGGGACCGACGCTGGACGTCATCAAGGCCGACGAACGGGTCAAGGTCTTCATCCGCTCCGCCAATCAGCAGACCGGCGCGATCGGATACACCGAGCACGGCGAGCGCCACGCCAACACCTCCGCGGACGGAGCTCGGTTCATCTTGAAATCGCTCGGGCATGACGCACGCCGCTGCGAGATCGCCGCCGTCGCGGCGTATCTGCACGACATGGGCAACGTGGTGACGAGGGAGAAGCACGCGCAAACCGGCGCCCTGCTCGCGAAGGACATCCTGATCGACCTCGGCTTCCCGCTCGAGGAAGTCGCGACCATGATGGGCGCCGTCGCCAACCACGAGGAGGACGAGGGCGGGCTTCCTGTAAGCGCGGTGTCCGCGGCGGTGATCATCGCCGACAAGAGCGACGTGCACCGGAGCCGCGTACGCAACCCGAAGTCGACCTCATTCGACATTCACGACCGCGTCAACTACGCGGTCACCGCCTCCGAGATCAAGGTCAGCCGAAAGGAAAAGCTCATCACGCTGGAGCTCGCCGTCGACACCGAGGTCTCGCCGATCATGGAGTATTTCGAGATCTTCCTGCCGCGCATGATGCTGTCCCGGCGCGCCGCAGAGTTCCTCCACTGCAATTTCGCGCTCGTCATCAACAACACGCGCCTTTTGTAAGCAGCTCGGCTCCGCGGCGTTGCCGCGTCGCCTCGCCACGGGCTTAAGGCTGAAGGACTCGCTCCTCGCGGGTGAACCGCTCGTCGCTCGTTCTTCGCGTGTTTAGCTAGACTCCTCTCCTCACGTTCCGGGAGGATCTACCCATGCCGACGATCCGTGCCCGCCGCTCTTCACGCGTGCGCAACGCGATCGCCGCAGGTGGCGTCGTCCTACGCCACCGGGACGGTGCGCCCGAGGTCGTCCTCACCGGCCGCCACGCCGATGGCACCTGGGTTTTTCCCAAAGGCACTCCTGATGATGGCGAGGAGATAGAGGACACCGCGCTCCGCGAGGTCGAGGAGGAGACGGGACTCAAGGTCCGCATCCTGCGGGATCTCGGTACGACCGATTACTGGTTCGCCGCGCCGGGCGAGCGCGTGCACAAGTTCGTCCATTTCTTCCTGATGGAGCCAACCGGTGGCGACACCTCCGAGCACGATCACGAGTACGACGAGGTGCGCTGGGTGCCCGCGGACGAAGCGCGGCGCCTCCTTTCGTTCGACACGTACCGCGAAATACTCGATCGCGCCCTCGCGGCCGCGAGCGAGGCAGCGTGATGGCGACCGAAGCGCCGACCATGCGGCGCACTCCGCTCTACGAGAAGCACGCCGAGCTGGGCGCGAAGATGGTGCCCTTTGCCGGCTACGAGATGCCGATCCAGTACGAGGGCATCGTTGCGGAGCATCGCGCGGTGCGCGGTCGCGCCGGTCTCTTCGACCTCTCGCATATGGGCGAGTTCTTCTTCAGGGGGCGGGGCGCGGGCGCCACGCTCGATCGCCTCGTCTCGAGCGATATCGCCGGGCTCGCGGTGGGCCAGGCGCGTTATGGGCTCCTCACCAACGAGCGCGGCACGATCGTCGACGACGTCATCGTCTATCGCATCAGCGAGAGCGACTACATGGTGGTCGTGAATGCCGCGAACATCGCGAAGGACCGCGCGCATGTCCTGGCGCGCCTCGGCGAGGATGTCGCGCTCGACGATCGCTCGTTCGGCACTGCCCTCGTGGCGATCCAGGGGCCGCGCGCGGTCGACATCCTCGCTTCCCAAACCGACGCCGACGTGCGATCGCTCCCGTCCTTCGGCGTCACGCAAGGCCGGGTCGCCGGGACGCGCGCGACCCTCGCGCGCACCGGCTACACGGGCGAGGACGGCTTCGAGGTCTTCGTCGCCAATGCCGACGCGGCCAAGGTGTGGGATGCGCTTCTGGCGGCTGGCCGCGAAGCCGGGATCAAACCGATCGGCCTCGGAGCGCGCGACACGCTGCGGCTCGAGGCGCGCTTTTCCCTGTACGGCAACGACATCGATGAGACGACCGACCCGATCGAAGCCGGCCTGGGCTGGACCTGCAAGCTCGACAAGGACTTCACCGGCCGCGACGTCATTGCCGCAAAAAAGGCCGCCGGGCCGAAGCGGAAGCTCGCCGGACTGGTGGTGCAGGGCGGCGTCGCGCGGCACGGCCACGAGGTCACCAATGACGGCGACGTGGTCGGCCAGGTCACGAGCGGCACCTACGGGCCGACGGTCGAAAAGAACATCGCTCTCGCATATGTCCCGACGCCGCTTTCGAAGGTTGGAACGGCCCTCGCCGTCCGCATTCGCGGCAAGGACGTTCCCGCTACGGTAGTGAAGACACCATTCTTCCGGAGGCCTGAGTGAGCACCGTACCCGACGATCTCCAGTATTCGAAAGAGCACGAATGGGTGCGCGCCGATGGCGACGTCGCCACGATCGGCATCACGCACTTCGCACAGGAGCAGCTGGGAGACGTCGTGTTCGTCGAGCTGCCGGAGAAGGGCGCGACCGTGCGCCAGTTCTCGAGCCTTGGGGTCGTCGAGTCGGTGAAAGCGGCGTCCGACATCTACGCGCCGATCTCGGGTGAGGTCGTCGAGCGCAACGTGAAAGTCATCGAGAAGCCCGAGCTCGTGAACAGCGCGCCGTACGGCGACGGCTGGATGATCAAGGTGCGGCTCGCCGACAAGGGAGAGCTCACGCAGCTTCTCTCGCCGACGGACTACCGCTCCCACATCGGCGAGACGGCCGGCGCCGGCGGGGACTAGTGCCGAGAGATTGAACAAGAACCCTTATTCCTCGCACACCGACGCCGACCGCGCGGCGATGCTCGAGCGCGTTGGCATCAAGAGCGTCGACGACCTGCTCACCGCGATCCCTAAGGATGCCCTCCGGCCCAAGCTCGGTCTTCCCGTCGGCATGTCCGAGCTTGAGATCCAGGCGCATCTTGAGTCGCTCGCCGCGAAGAACCGGGCGGCGGGCGCCGGACCGTTCTTCCTCGGCGGACCGGTGCAGCGCCGCTACATCCCGGCCGCGGTGCCGGTGCTCGCCTTGCGGGGCGAGTTCCTGACGGCGTACACGCCGTACCAGCCGGAGGTCAGCCAGGGGACGCTGCAGTCGATCTTCGAGTACCAGTCGCTCATCTCGGAGCTCCTCGCGATGGATGTCGCGAACTCGTCGATGTACGAGGGCGGGTCCGCGGTCGCCGAGGCCGCGTTCATGGCGGTTCGCACGACGGGCCGCAAGAAGGTCGTGATGGCGAGCGAGGTGTATTTCGAATTCCGTCGCACAGTTCGGACGTACGCGAAAGGGCCGGACCTCGAGATCGTCGAGGTCCCGACCCGCGATCTGGCGTCGGCGGCCGAAGGCGCGGCCTGCCTCATCGTGCAGCACCCCGACGCGTTCGGCGGTCTCGTCGACGTTAAGGCGATCGCCGATGCCGCGCACGCCGCGGGCGCGCTGTGTATTCAAGTGACCGAGCCGCACGCGAACGCGTTGCTTGAGCCGCCCGGCCCGCTCGGCGTCGACATCGCGGTGGGGGAGGGACAGCCGCTCGGGATCCCGATGAGCTTCGGCGGACCGTACCTCGGGATCCTGGCCTGCCGGACGGCGCTCGTCCGACAGATGCCGGGCCGCATCGTCGGCGAGACCCATGACGCCCGCGGGATGCGGGGGTTTGTGAACACGCTCCAGACACGTGAGCAGCACATCCGCCGCGAGAAAGCCACGAGCAACATCTGCACGAACGAGGCGATCGCGGCCATCACCGCGGCGGTTTACCTCGGGCTCATGGGACCGGAAGGTCTGCGCGCGGCCGCGCGTCTCGGCGTCGCCAAGGCGCACGCGCTCGCGCATCGTCTGGGTGCACTGCCCGGATGCTCCGTCTCGACCGAAGGCGATTTCTTCGACCGGTTCTCTCTTCGCGTCCCGACCCTCGCGCCGGGCCGTGAGGGGAGCGGCTACGCGCTGCGTAACGCGCTGCTCGTTGACAATGTCCTCGTCGAGGCGACCGCCGCGCACTACGGAGATCGCGACGATCTGATCATCCAGTGCACCGAGATGACGACCGACGCCGAGATGGACGCGCTCGTCGCCGCCATCGAGAGCATCGCCGCGAGCGTGCGAGAAACGGTCACCGCCCGATGACCGTCCGCACGCAAGTCATTCCCGATTCAGGCGTGAGGACCGCGGTCCCGGCACTCGAGCCGCTCCTTGTCGAGATCCACGAGGAGGGGCGAGCTGGCCGTCACGTGCGTGGCGGCGAAGAGGCGGACGCCCTGATCCCGGCCGCGTTCCGCAGGCGTGCGCCGCTCGGTCTGCCGGAGCTCACCGAGCCGCAAGTGGTGCGCCACTTCACGCACCTCGCGCAGCTGAACTACGCGGTCGACACGGGGATGTATCCGCTCGGCTCGTGCACCATGAAGTACAACCCGAAGATCAACGACCGCGTGGCCTCGCTCTTCGCGGACCTTCATCCGAAGCAGCCGCAGAGCACGGTCCAGGGAGCGCTGACGCTGCTCGCGGAGCTCGAGGGGATGCTCGCGAAGCTCACCGGGATGGACGCCGTGACCCTCCAGCCCGCCGCCGGGGCGCAGGCCGAATTCACGGCGATCCTGATGTTCAAGGCCTATCACCAGAAGCACGGCGAAGGTGCGAAGCGCCACCGAGTGATCGTGCCCGACACGGCACACGGGACAAACCCGGCATCGGCGGCGATGTGCGGGTTTCAGGTCACGACCGTCAAGAGCGACGCGCACGGAAACATAGACCTCGCTTCGCTGAAGGCCGCGCTCGGCGACGACGTCGTCGGCCTGATGCTGACGAACCCGAACACGCTCGGCCTCTTCGAGGAGCGCCTGCGCGAGGTCTGCGACGCGGTCCACGCCGTCGGCGGCCTGGTGTACGGCGACGGCGCGAACATGAACGCGCTGCTGGGCGTGGCGCGTCCCGGCGATCTCGGCTTCGACTGCATCCACATCAACGTGCACAAGACCTTCTCCACGCCTCACGGCGCGGGCGGCCCCGGAGCAGGTCCTCTCTGTGTGAAGGAGTCCCTCCGCGCGTTCCTCCCAAAGCCGTGGATCGTCCGCGACGAACAGGGCCGTTATCACCTCGACACCGCGCGGGATGACCAGCCGCCCGCCGGTCTCGGCGATTCCATCGGCCGCGTGCGGACGTTTCTGGGGAACTTCGGTGTGCTGGTCCGCGCGTATACCTACATGCGAACGCTCGGCGAGGAAGGTCTCGCCGAAGCATCGAACGATGCGATCCTCGCCGCCAACTACCTGCTGGCCCAGCTTCGCGACTCGTACGACGTCGCGTTCGACCGGCCGTGCATGCACGAGTTCGTGCTCTCGGCGGCGCGCCAGAAGAAGCAGGGCGTGTCGGCGCTCGATGTCGCGAAGGCCCTCATTGACGAAGGGTTCCACCCGCCGACGGTGTACTTCCCGCTCGTGGTCCCCGAGGCGCTGATGATCGAACCGACCGAGACCGAGCCGCGCGAGACGCTGGACGCATTTGCCGCCGCGATGATCCGTATCGCCGAACGTGCCAGGACCGATCCCGAGTCGGTGAAGGCCGCGCCGAAGAATGCTCCACTCGCGCGACTCGACGAGGTGAGCGCGGCGCGCTATCCGAAGCTCAAGTGGCAGCGACCGACGTAATCCGCGTCTCCGCCCGAGTCGCGATGGTGTGGCCGCATCGCGCGATGATTCAGCGCGACGTCGTCGACCTCCGCTCGGAACCGCGAGATGATTCGGAGCTGTTAGATCAGGCTCACTTCGCCGAGCAGGTGCGAATCCTCGGCGAGCATGGAGGCTGGCGATACGTTCAGGGCGAGGATCAGTACTTCGGTTGGATTCCCGAAGATGCGGCGCCGGCCATCTCGATCTACGGTCGCGAGATGTACGTGGTCGGCGTTCTTCTCGCCGATGTCCACGAACGCCCGGACAAGTCGTCGCCCGTCGTCGGTCGGATACCTGCGGGCACCCAGATTCCTCCCTCCCGCTATCAGATTCGCGACGAGGCCGGGGTTCGCGAGATCGCCACACCGGACCACGGCGGCTGGGAGCGGGTCGGTCTCAGTACGGATCAGCCCCATCGATCACGGCCTGGCTTCATTTCGCCGGCGGACCTTCTAGAGATCGCGAGCCTCCCGCACCACTCCCCGACCGCGGATGACTACATGAAAACCGCGGAATCGTTCATCGGCGTTCCTTACTTGTGGGGCGGTACGACCGCGCTAGGTCTGGACTGTTCGGGATTCGTCCAGCAGGTGTACCGTTTGAACGGGGTGGCCCTTCCGCGGGACGCGGATCAACAGGCCATGCTCGGCCGAAAGGTGGAAGAGGCCCGAGCAGGCGACCTCATGTTCTTTGGGGCGGACTCGGTGACCCACGTCGCTCTCGCCACGAACGCGACCGAGTTCATCCACGCGCCGATGAAGGGTGGCGTGGTCGAGCACGGCAGGCTCAGCCCTGAACGCACCCTCCGCGGTATCCGCCGGTATCTTCCGGACCTGTCGGCGTCATGAAGACACAGCGCGACCCCGCGACCGGGGATAACCGCACCGACCACGATCTGGTGTACGCGGCGCGCGACGGCGACACAGTCGCCTTCGATGCGCTCTTCTATCGGTACCGCGACGGGATCTTCCGCCTCGGCCTCGCGATCACGAAGGACCCGTCAGCCGCGGAAGAGATCGTCGTGGACACATTCGCGCGAGCCCACCGCGCGCTCGCCCGTCTCGAGCCGGACGCTTCGCTGCGGCCCTGGTTGTACCGAGTCGCGGTCAACCTTTCGTACAACCGCCGCCCGCGCAAGGGCGTCGTCCTTTCGTCGCTCGACGACGCCGTCGACGAGGCTCTCGCCAACGAAGATGGGTCCCCCTCGCACGTGGCGGAACAGGCCGAGCTCCGCCGGCTCGTTCTCGGCGCCGTCGAGGAGCTTGGGCCCAAGCACCGGCTTGTCGTCGTGCTGCACTACATGAACGGCCTGAACCTGACGGAGATCGCGGAGGTCGTCGACTGCCCGGTCGGGACCGTCAAGTCGCGCCTGCACTACGCGCTCCGCCGCCTCCGAACGCATCTTGCGGCACATCCGGAGCTCGGTATCGAACCGACCAGGCCGATCATGGCTACTGAACTAAGGGCACCAAAAACGATCACGGCCGCTGTGCCCCTAGAGGGCGAATGAGACTTTTTTCGCGCGGGTGCCAATCTCGCCAGGCGGCGTATCTCGCGTGGGCCGATCGACCGGACGCGGGCAGGCGGATCGCGCTCGAAGCGCACGCCGCGTCGTGTGTCGAGTGTGCCGACGCACTCCACAACGGTCGACGCGTCGATGCCGCTCTCCGCGGGGCATTCTCGCCCCTGCGGGATAGCCGGACGAACATCGCGCCTGGTCGTGTCCGGCTGGCGCTCGGCCCACGAAGCGCAGCGACGAACCCATGGCTTCGGGCGCCGCGTTTCTTCGGTCGCCTTGCCGAGGTCGCGGTCATGGTGGGCGTGACGCTGTTCGCCGTAAGCACGACGTTCGACCCATCGACGCGGCAGAGCGGCTCGACCTCCGCCACGCACGCGGTGGTCCAGCAGTACCTCCGCGCGCAGCCACCGGTCGGTGACATCGACTACCTCCGTTGGCTCAGACTCAACAAGCCGGATGATTCCTCGACCGCTTTGGATCAGACGCGTCTTCCCATGGGCGGTCGTTTCGATGGCGATCCAGTCGAGATCCAGAAGGCGCTGGGCGTTTCACCGCGCTGACCTGACCCCGCACCGCGCGACTTCGCTCCTACTCGTCGTCGTGATCGCCCTCGTCGCCGGCTGCGCCACCACTCTCCCCACGCGACGTGATGTGGTTATCGGCCTCGTCGGTGAGCCACAGACGGTGTTCGACGACGATCCGTCAGCCCGCTTCGTGGCCTCCGCCGTCACCGAGACGCTCGTCCGGCGCGACGCGCACGACGAGCTCACGCCGCGTCTCGCGGAGTCCGTCCCGACCCTCGACAACGGCGGTCTCCGGCTCGTGACCGACGACGCGGACGCTCCCGATGGCCGTCTGGTCGCGACCTTCCGATTGCGCGACACGAAATGGCAGGACGGCGTCCCCATCACGGCGACGGACGTGCGGTTCGCGTGGGTGCAAGACAAGGCGGATCCGCCCGGCACGCTCACACGGTGGATGGCCGATCGCATCTCGGACATCCAGGTCCTATCGACGCGCGACGTCCGCGTGCTCTACCGCAATGGAGAGCGATGGGATGACTACGCGCTCGGACCTCATGTGATGCCGAGCCACCGGCTTGCGCAGGCCACCCCCGAGCAACGCCTCGCGTACGGACGCGAGCCTGTCCATGCCGGAGCGTTCGCGATCGCCGCCTGGCTGCCAGGCAGCATCACGCTCTCGGCGTACCCGGGTTATGTGCTGGGGACACCCATGCTCGGCCGGCTCGAGATCCACTTTTTCCCCAATCGGGCCGCGGCCCTGCAGGCCCTCCTTCGGGGCGAGATCGATATCGCGCCGTGGCCCGTGCTCGAGGCCGATCTCGCGAAGACTCTCGATCGTTTTGCCGACGGGACGCACCTTCTCGCTCACTACGTCCCCACCGAAGCTGCGACTCTCCTCCGGTTCGGACCCAATCCCAAGCGATTCGGCGATCCCCTCGTGCGCGAGGCCATTCTGCTCACGGTCGATCGCCAGTCGATTGTCGATGACGTCTTCGTCGGCAGGGCGCGCGTCCCGCGTACGTACCTCGTCCCGCCGCAGTGGGCCGCGGCCGAGGACGTGCCTCCCGCGCGAACCGACCGCGATCGTGCGCGGGCGCTCCTCGTCGAAGCGGGTTTCGTGAAAGGTCAGTTCGGGATCTTCGAACGCGGCGGCGAGCGGATGACGACGACGATCGGTGTCGCCGCCGGCTCGCAGGCGCGTGTCGATGCCGCGAGACGCGTGGCCGGCGACCTCGCCGCGGTCGGGATCGCGGCCGATGTGCGCGAACGCGCGCCAGCGGATCTCGCTGCTGAAGTGCAACGAGGCGCGTTCGATCTTGCGATCACGTCTGAGGAAGCGGCCGACCCTCAGCTTGCTTCGGAGCGATGGGCCGGCCACGTCGATCCCTGGTTCGACGCGCTCGCGGCCCTGGCGACGGAGGCGCCCGACCGTCCGGAGAAGCGCGCGATCTACTCCGAGATGGAGCGGATCTGGACGTCGGCCCTCCCCGCGCTCCCGCTCTATCAGGAGCTTCGGGTCGATGTCGCGCCGCAGGGTCTCGCCGGAATCGAGCCCACACCCTCGGGCGCCGCCCTGTCATGGAACGTCTCGTCGTGGAGTTTCGTGGCCCGCTGAACCCGTTCGGGGTAGCGACGGTATTGAAGATGGCCCAGAATCGCGCCATACCCCAATAAAAAAGGAGAGGGAGGCGGAATTTTGACCCCAACCCGCAGTCGCATCTGGCCGCTCCTGTCACTCATGACGCTGTTGGCCGTGGTAATCGGTGCCTGCACGCAACAAGGCGGCGGCAACAACAACGGCAACGCGTCCGATCAAGCGGATCCCAACGGGGAGCTCGTTACGAACATGGGTAGCGAGCCTGACAACATCGACCCCCAACAGTCCTCGTTCGTCGAAGAGATCGGCGTGAACATGAAGGTCTTCGAGGCCCTCATGACCTTCGACGTCAAGACTGGGAAGGCCATCCCCGCGGCGGCGAAGGACCAACCCAAGGTCAGCGCCGACGGCAAGACGTACACGTACACGGTGCGTGACGGCCTCAAGTACTCGGATGGCAAGGCCCTCACGGCGGACAACTTCAAGTACGGATGGCAGCGGCTCTGCGACCCGGCCACAGCGGGCAACTATGCGTTCACCGGCTACATCGTGGCCGGCTGCGAAGACTGGAACAGCATGGACCCGAAGAAAGACGATCCCGCGAAGCTCGCGGCAGCGAAGACCGCGTTCCTCAACAACATCAAGGTGTCGGGCAACGACATCGCGTTCACGCTCACCGACCAGGCTCCGTACTTCAATTCGATCGCCGCGCTCTGGGTCGGCGTGCCCTCGCGTGAGGACCAGGTCACCAAGGGTGGTGCTTCCTGGACCGATCCGGCCACGTTCATCGGCAACGGGCCCTTCATCCTCAGCGAGTGGAAGCACAACGACAAGATGGTGTTCACGCGCAATCCGAACTTCCGAACCCCGACCAAGCTCGCGAAGTGGACCCAGGTCATGATCAATGAGCCCTCGGTGGCTTTCGCGGCTTACCGCAACAACGAGCTCGATGTCTACGGCATCGTGGCGGAGGATCTGCGGACCATCGACTCCGACGCCGCTCTCAAGGCCCAGAGGGTGGACGGCCCGGGCCAATGCACGTTCTACATCGGCTTCAACACGAAGAAGGCGCCGTTCGATGACAAGAACGTCCGGGTTGCCTTCGCCAAGTCATTTGATCGCGACGCGTACATCTCCGACGTCCAGAAGATTGGCAAGCCGGCGCTGGCCTTCATCACGCCGGGCATCCCCGGATACGACACGGGCGACTCGTTCCAGAAGTTCGACGCGACGGCCGCGAAGGCCGCTCTTGCTCAGGCGACCCCGGCGGCGCAGGCTGCGCTCGCGAACGTGAAGATCACGTATGCGTCGAGTGCGACCGCGAAGACGCGCCTCGAGTGGTTCCAGGGCCAATGGAAGAACAACCTCAGCGTCAATGTCGGCCTGGACCCGGTCGACTCGACGACCTACTCACAGCTGGTGAAAAAGCCGGACACCACGCCGGCTCTGTTCTTCCTCGGTTGGTGCGCCGACTACTACGACCAGCAGGACTGGCTCACGACGGTGTTCCACTCCAAGTCCACGGTCACTCGGATTGGCTACAACAATCCCCAGTACGACAAGCTCGTGACCGACGGCGACAAGGAGCCCGATCCGAAGAAGCGCGATGACATCTACCAGCAGGCTTCTCGCCTCCTCTCGCAGGACGCGCCTGCCGCGTGGATCTACTACGACGCGAACCCGGCGCTCGAGAAGCCCTGGGTCAAGAGCTACTACCTGACATCGCTCGGCTTCGAAGAAGCGCGCTTCACAGACGCGTTCGTGACGAAGAGAAGCTAGCGAGCCCGCGCGACCGAATGTCTAAAAGGAGGGGCCGGCGTGAGCCGGCCCCTCTCGTTTCGGTGACGCATTTCAAAAGCGTCGCGCTATACACTCGGTTCGAGACCGTGCTCAGTGCTTAGGTACGTGATCCGGCGGCTCCTGTTGATCATTCCCACCATGTTTTTCGTGGCGCTCATCACGTTCACCCTCGCGCACGCAGCTCCCGGGAGTCCTTTCGATCGCAACTCGAACCGGCCGTTGTCGCAGGCCACCATCGACCGAATTAACCGGTACTACGAGGTCGACAAGCCGATCCCTGAACAATTCGTGGCCTACATGGGGAATCTCATCCGCGGTGATCTTGGCCTGAGCTTCACCCGACAGAGACCGGTCGTCGAGATCATCGGTCAGGGTATCGGCACGACCTTCCAGCTCGGCATCGGCGCGCTCTTGTTCGCGCTTGCCTTTTCGATCCCGCTCGGAATCATCAGCGCGCTCAAACAGAACACGCTCCTTGACTACTCGAGCATGCTTCTCGCGACCATCGGCACCACGATTCCGTCGTTCGTCATTGCGATCTTCCTCATCTCCATCTTCGGGGTGGGCCTCCATCTGCTTCCGTTCGTGGGATGGGATAGCTGGCAGCACATGGTCATGCCGATATTCGTCCTCGGACTCGGCGCAGGCGCGTTCCTCACGCGGATCACGCGGGCGAGCATGCTGGAGGCGATCCGTCAGGACTACGTCCGAACCGCGCGTAGCAAGGGCCTGCGCGAACGTTCGGTGATCGTCGGTCACGCGCTCAAGAACGCCCTCATACCCGTCGCCACGATCATCGGTCCCGCGACGGCGGGGCTCATCACCGGCTCGTTCATCATCGAGACCCTCTTCAACGTTCCGGGGATGGGACGACTCTATGTGATCAGCATCCTCCAGCGCGACTACCCGACGATCATGGGGACCACGCTCCTGTACGCGTTCCTCATCATGATCGCCAACCTCACCGTCGACATTCTCTATGGCGTCCTCGATCCGCGGATCAAGGTGCGTTAGTGGTGACGGCGGCGACGACCCAGCAGCAGCGCTCCGTTGAAGTGACCGTCATCACGCGTAAGCAGCGCTCGCTCTGGGGCGACGCGATGTATCGCCTGATCCGAAACCGCGCGGCGCTCGTGGGACTCGTGGTCATCGCGATTGCGGGTCTGATCGCGATCTTCGCTCCATTGATCGCGCCGTATGACCCTCTGGAACTGCATGGCTCGGACGGGCTGATGGAGCCGGTCTGGACCAAGTTCTTCGGCAGCCAGTTCACCAACCCCGCATACTTTTTTGGCTCGGATGCGCTCGGGCGGGACATCCTCAGCCGGCTCATGTACTCGTCGCGGGTGAGCCTCATCATCGGCCTCGTCCCGGTGTCGATCGTGCTCGCGATCGGCCTCACCGTCGGGATGCTCGCGGGGTACGTGGGTGGCGCTGTGGACGACTTTCTCATGCGCGTCACCGACGTCGTCTACGCCTTTCCGGATCTGCTCTTCGTGATCATCATCGTGGCGACCCTCCGCGGAACGGCCCTCGGGGATGCGTACGACGGACTCCTCGTCATCTTCGTCGGCATCGCGGTCGTGAACTGGGTCGGGGTCGCGCGGCTCGTCCGCGGGCAAGTCCTCGCGGTGAAGAACCGCGAGTTCGTCGAGGCAGCCCGGGCCGTCGGAGCGGGTCCGGGACGCATCATGAGCAGGCATATCTTCCCGAACATCCTCGCGCCGATCATCGTGACCGTCGCGTTCGCCATACCTGGAGCCATGCTCACGGAATCCGTCCTCTCTTTTCTGGGTATCGGCATCCGGCCCCCCACGCCGACCTGGGGCGTCATGATCAATGACGGGTTTCTGGTCTTCTCGACGACGCCCTGGCCGGTATTACTTCCGTCGCTCTGCATCTCGATCGTCTTGCTGGCGTTCACGTTCGTCGGAGATGGCCTTCGGGACGCGCTCGACCCGCGGTCGAAGATGTGATGGCGATCCGTTGCTAGACTGCGCGGAACTCAGGCGGGACTAGGGGGAGACCGGGTGGCTCAGCAGCTTCTGGAGGTCACGGACCTCCACACGCAGTTCTTCACGCGCGACGGAGTCGTCCGCGCGGTCGACGGAGTTACGTTCGAGGTCGCGGCGGGCGAGACGCTCGGAATCGTCGGGGAGTCCGGGTGCGGCAAGTCGGTGACCGCGCTCTCGCTCATGCGTCTCATCCCCGTGCCGCCGGGCAAGATCGTGAAAGGCACGATCATGTTCGACGGCGCGGACGTCCTCAAGATGGACGACGACGAAGTGCGGGGGATCCGCGGCAACAACATCGCGATGATCTTCCAGGACCCGATGACGAGCCTCAATCCCGTGCTTACCATCAGCCGGCAGATTTCCGAGGCGCTCGAGCTGCATCTCAAGATGGACAAGAGCGAAGCGCGCAAGCGGACCATCGAGCTGCTCGATCTCGTCGGCATCCCAAGCGCGAAGAAGCGCGTCGATGACTATCCCCACCAGTTCTCAGGAGGGATGCGTCAGCGCGTGATGATCGCGATGGCGCTCTCCTGCAATCCCAAGCTCATCCTCGCGGACGAGCCGACGACCGCGCTCGACGTGACGATCCAGGCGCAGATCCTGGACCTCTTGAAGAACCTGGCACGCGAGTTCCGGACCGCGTTCATCCTGATCACGCACGACCTCGGCGTCGTCGCGGGCATGACCCAGCGCATCCACGTCATGTACGGCGGCAAGATCGTCGAGAAGGCGGACACCGCGGAGCTCTTCGCCAATCCGAAGATGCCGTACACGTGGGGCCTCCTGCGTTCGATACCGCGCTTGGACGAGCACCGTAAGGCGAAGCTCGTGCCGATCGAGGGGCTCCCGCCCGACCTCATCGCCCCGCCGCCCGGTTGCCGGTTCGAGCCGCGCTGCCAGTACCGGCGCGATGTCTGCCGCGAGAAGGAGCCCGAGCTCGTGCACGTTCCGAACTCCAAGCCCGACCACGAGGCCCGGTGCTGGGGCACCCAGGAGGGCGGCTGGCTCGTGGATACGGACTGGCGCAAAGAGGTCGGTGACACGCGCGTGATCGAAGAGATCAAGCAGGAAGTCGCGCAGCTACCGCCCGAGCCGAAGCCCGGCGATATACCGCCACCGCCGGCGGCGATCTAAGAGGTGTAGAGATGGCTCTGAACACACCATCAAAGCCGGCCGATCCGGACTTCGTCCGGATCCGCAGCACGGCCACGGCGGACAGCGGCAAGAACCTCCTCGACGTCAAAGCGCTGAAGATGCACTTCCCGCTCACGCAGGGGATCATCTTCCAGCGCCAGGTCGGCGCGGTGCGCGCGGTCGACGGGATCGATTTCTTCGTCGAGAAGAGCGAGACACTCGGACTCGTCGGCGAGTCGGGGTGTGGAAAGTCGACCACCGGACGCGCGATCCTCCAGCTCTACAAGCCGACGGCCGGCGAGGTGAAGTTCGACGGCGTCGAGCTCACCAAGCTTGGCGGCGAGGACATGCGCAAGATGCGCCGCCGCATGCAGATGATCTTCCAGGATCCGTATGCGTCGCTGAATCCACGAATGACCGTCGGCAACATCATCGGCGAACCGCTCGAGGTCCATAACCTCGCGCGCGGCAAAGAGAAGACCGAGCGCGTCCAGGAGCTGCTACGCGTCGTAGGTCTCAACCCGTACTTCACCAACCGCTACCCGCATGAGTTCTCGGGAGGGCAGCGCCAGCGCATCGGGATCGCCCGCGCCCTCGCGGTCGAGCCTGAGTTCATCGTGTGCGACGAGCCGATCTCGGCCCTCGACGTCTCGATCCAGGCGCAGGTCATCAATCTGCTCGAGGAGCTCCAGGATCGCTTCAAGCTGACGTATCTCTTCATCGCGCACGACCTTTCGGTGGTGCGGCACATCAGCGACCGCGTCGCAGTGATGTATCTCGGAAAGATCGTCGAGCTCGCGGACCGCGTCGATCTGTACGAGCGTCCGCTCCACCCGTATAGCCAGGCGTTACTGTCCGCGGTCCCGATCCCGGATCCCGCCGTGGAGTCGAAGCGCAAACGCATCATCCTCACCGGCGACGTGCCGTCACCGGTGAATCCGCCGTCCGGCTGCCGCTTCCATACGCGGTGCTGGAAGGCGCAGCAGATCTGCTCGGAGGTCGACCCGGAGTTCATCGAGCACGAGCCGCGGCACTGGGCCGCGTGCCACTTTCCGGGCGTCTAGACCGGCCAGGCAACCAAACCGGCTGATCGTCCGAACGCCCTCAGCCGTAGGGCGGTATAGCAGGCGGGATCGGCCGTCTCCGCAGGCTTTGCCTAGACTGCCGAAATTCTCGCATTGGGAAAGGAGCCACCGAGGGGCATGACGCAAAAGCGCACGCACCGCACTTTGCTTGGCATCGCGGCCGCGGCGGTCCTCATCGCCACGGCGTGCGCGCCGAGCGGCGGACCGAGCGCAAGCAGCACGACAACGACCCAGGAAACGCCGGTCGCCGGCGGTCGAGTGATCCGAGGCTCGTTCAGCGACATCCGGGTTCTGAACCCGGTGGTCAGCACCGACGCAACGTCGACACAGGTCATCAGCCTCATGTACGACACCCTGCTCAACGTCGACGCGAAGACCGGCAACCCCATCCCCTGGATGGGGAAGTGGACGGTCAGCGCCGACAACCAGACCTTCAGCTGGGAGATCGACGCGAAGGCGAACTGGTCTGACGGCAAGCCTGTGATCGCCGAGGACTTCCTCGCTCGCGCGAAGGCCACCGCGCGCAGCAAGCTGACGACCCAAAAGAGCAACTGGGCCGACGTCGAGGGCTTCAACGACTACGCCAGCGGAAAGGCGACGGCGATCTCCGGAATCACGATCGACACTGCCAACCCGAAGAAGTTCAGCGTGCACTTCACGCGGTCCTTCTGCCCGGCCCTCCTGCAGGTCTTCGGGTCGGCGCCGATCCCGGCGCACGTGTTTGGCAAGTACACCGTCGACAACGATCCGTCGAAGAACATCGACACGGCAGGAGAGAATGCCGCCCCGACCGCGGTCAGCGGGCCGTTCAAGTTCAAGGAATGGCGCAAGGGCGACCAGGTCATCCTCGGGCGCAACGACGGCTACTGGCGGGGCGCGCCGTACCTCGACGAATTCGTCCAGAAGGTCGTCGCCGACTCCACCGTCCAGGCCGCGCAGCTGAAGACCGGCGAGCTGACGCTCGGCGCGATCCAGCCAGGCGACTATGACGACCTGTCGAAGTCCGACAACCTGAAGCTCTACGAGTGGAAGGACAACGGGTACGTCTACATCGGATGGCGCCTCAACAATCCGAACGTGCCCGCTCTACAGGACAAGCGGATCCGCCAGGCGCTGGCATACGGCCTCGACATGTCGCAGGTCGTCCAATCCGTGGTCCTCGGTCACGGGGAGAAGCAGATCTATCACACGCCTTCCGTCTCCTGGGCTTCCCCCGGCACGGCCGGCTTCAACGATTACAAGTACGACGCGACCAAGGCCGAGCAGCTGATCAAAGATGCCGGCTACACCAAGGGCTCCGACGGCTTCTACGCGAAGGACGGTAAGACCCTTGGGTGGACGATCGTGACGAACCAGGGCAACAAGACACGCGAGACGTTCCTTCAGGTAGCCGCGGAGCAGTACAAGAAGATCGGCGTGAAGATCAACCCCAAAGTCGAAGACTTCACGACGCTCGTCCCGAAGCTCACGAGCGGCAGCAACGAGATCGAGACGATCATCATTGGTTGGCAGCTCGGGACCGACCCCGACCTCTACAGCATCTGGCACTCGAGCAACATCGCAAGTGCCGCGCAGGCCGGCAACAACTTCGTTGGATACAACAATCCCGACCTTGACAAGCTCATCGAGCAGGGCCGCGGTCCGACCTGTGGCCAGGACGTCCGCAAGAACGTGTACGCACAGGCGAACAAGATCCTGAACGAGGACCAGCCGTACAACTTCGGGTTCTCGCAAAACAGGATCCTCGCGACCGACAAGCGCATCCGCGGCATCGAGCCGGGCAGCTTCAGCCCGGACGCGACATGGAACGTCGAGAAGTGGTGGATCAAGCAATAGCCGCGATCTGACGTAACGCGCGCGGCGGGGCGCCCGGACCGGGCGCCCCGCCGGTCACGGCAGGCCGGAGGTCACCGAGGAGCGATGCGCAAATACATCATCCGGCGCGTCCTGTACGCGATTCCCACGCTGCTCGGAATCTCGGTCATCGTCTTCCTCGTCTCGAGGCTCTCGCCCGGCGATCCCGTTCGCCTCTACACCTTCGGCGCGACGAACATCACGGAGGCGGACATCGCCGCCCTACGTCACTTCTACGGGCTCGACCAGCCATTGCCGATCCAGTACGTCGACTGGCTCATGAACATGCTCCGCGGGGACTTCGGCAAATCCCTGCAGTACAACCAGCCGGCGTTCGCTCTCCTGATGGAGCGGCTTCCCGCCACGCTGCAGCTCGCCGTCCTCGCGCTGGTCCTGCAGATCGGCATCGGCGTCCCGCTCGGCGTCATCGCCGCGCTGAACCGCGGAGGCTGGATCGACAACGCCGTGCGATTCTTCGGCGTCGTCGGGCACGCGATACCCCAGTTCTGGATCGGACTGCTGTTCATCGTCCTCTTCGCCGTGAACCTGCATTGGCTCCCGAGCCAGGGCCTGCTCACCATCGGGAAGGACGTCTGGGACATCCCCGACCGCATGAGACACATCCTTCTGCCAGCAATCGTGCTGGCGCTGGCCGGCGTCGCGAACTACTCGCGCTATCTCCGTACCGAGACGCTCGACGTGATCGCACAGGATTACGTGCGGACGGCGCGCGCGAAAGGTCTTCGCGAGGGCACCGTCGTCTACGTGCACGCGCTCCGCAATGCGCTGATCCCGGTCGTCACCGCCCTCGGCGGCATCCTCGCCGCGCTCGTCAGTGGCGCCCTCATCGTCGAGCAGGTCTTCACCTGGCCGGGTGTCGGCCAGCTCACGTATGCGGCCGTTCGCGGCAAGGACTACCCGCTCATCATGGCCGGCGTCATGTTCGCCAGCACGATGCTGGTGATCAGCTACCTGCTTCGCGACCTCGCGTACGCACGCGTGGATCCGCGGATCAAGGTCTGAGCTGATGGCGACCGTCGCCCGCGCCGACGTCGTGCCCGCGCCGACGGCCCGCCGCGCGTCGGCGGGGCTCTGGACGAACGCGTGGTACAGCCTTCGTCGCGATCGCCTCACCATGGGGGCAGTGCTCGTCCTGGTCCTGCTCGCGCTCTCGGCGATCGCCGCGCCCCTCTTCGCGCAATACGTGTTCCACACGAGCTTCGAGGAGCAGGATCTCCTTCACATCTACGCGAGACCGACGTTCGATCCGCCGGCTTACATGCTCGGCGCCGATGAGATCGGACGCAGCCAGGTGGTGCGCCTGCTCTACGGTGGGCAGGTCTCGCTCTTCATCGGCTTCGTCGCGGCGCTCATGAATCTCACGTTGGGCGTCGGCCTCGGTCTGCTCGCCGGGTATATGCGCGGCGCCGTCGACGACATCATCACGTGGTTCATCACCACGCTGAACTCCATCCCGATCATCTTTCTCCTCCTTCTCATCACCTCGCTCTTCCAACCCAGCGCTCTCACACTCACGTTCATCATCGGCTTCCTGTTCTGGACGGGAGTGACCAACTTCGTGCGCGGCCAGACCTTCGCATTACGCGAACGCGAGTTCATCACGGCCGCGCGGACGATCGGCGCCGCCACGCCGCGCATCCTGTTCCGGCACATCCTGCCGAATGTCCTGCCGCTCATTTTCGTTCTCGCGGCGATCGACATCGGCACGATCATCCTGGCCGAATCGGCTCTGAGTTATCTGGGCCTCGGCGTGATGCCGCCGACACCGAGCTGGGGGAACATGCTCTCGAACGCGCAGAGCTACGCGACGCGCGCACCGTGGCTCGTCGTCGCGCCGGGCGCGATGATCTTTCTTACGGTCCTGTGTCTGTATCTCATCGGGGACGGCCTCCGCGATGCTCTCGACCCGAGGCTCAAGGCGTCCTGACGGCCGGACGGCCGAGCTAATCCCTGACCGGATGCGCTCTCCGGCCGCGTTGCTCCTGGTTATCTCTGCAGTGCTCGGCGCGTGCACGCTCAACACGAGCGCTCCCACGCCGACGCCAACCCCGGCGATCTCCGGCGGAACCCTGCGCGTCGCGATCGCGTCGGAGGCGGCGCCCCTCGATCCCTGGAACGACGATGCGTCGCTCGTCGCGACCCGCCAGATCTTCGAAACGCTCGTCGAGGTCGACCCGGCAACGTCACGCATCGCGCCCGCGCTCGCGTCCTCGTGGCAGATGACGAACGACGGGGCGTCGTGGACGTTCACTCTTCGGGACGGCGTGAGATTCCACGATGGCAATGCGCTTGACGCGACGGCCGTCGTGGCGAGCTTCGATCGGGGCAAAGCCGCCCGCGGCTCCGCGTACCGGGCGCTGTTCGGCGATCCCTCGATGATCCTGAGCCTCCAAGCGGTCGACCCCCGAACCGTGCGGTTCGACCTTCGCGCTCCGTTCGGTCCGTTCCTCGCGCACCTCGCCGCGCCCCAGGCCGCGATCGCACATGGCGCCGCGGGAACCGGGCCGTTCGCCGCGCCCGCGGGCGCGCTTGCGCAGGACGGCTCGCTCACGCTCCGCCGGAACGACGCCTACTGGGGTCGTGACCAAGCCGGCAAACCGCTGCCGTACCTCGACGGCCTCGTGCTTCGGCCGGTGCGCGACGCCACGTCACGCCTCACGGAGCTGCGAGCCGGACGGGTCGAGGTGGCGCTCGATCTGCCCATCGCGCAGGCTTCTACCGCCCGGAGCGACCCGAGCCTCGTCGTCAGTCCGCGGAAGGATGCCGCCCTCGCATCGCTCGGCATCAACACGACCTCGGCCCCGTTCGATCGACCGGAGGCCCGCCGCGCCGTGGCGATGGCGGTGAACCGCAACGCGCTGTCCGCCGTCTACGCTGGCACGTCGCGGCCCGCGAGCCAGGCCGTCCCGCCCGGCGCGCTCGGCTACGACGACAGCGTGGTGGAGTTCGCGGCACTCGACACGGATGCGGCGCGCAAAGCGCTCGCCGATGCTCACATTCCGACGCCGATCTCCGTGGACCTCGCTTACCCTAGCGTTCCGACTGCCGCATACCCCGATCCGCAGCGCATCGCCCAGTCGATCGCCGCGGACCTCGGCAAGATCGGCATCGTGGCCCGCCTCCGCTCGGTGGACACGGCCGCGCTGCGCGATGCCGGCGCCGCCCTCACCCTCGACACGACCGTGCTCGGCCTCGACCCCGACGACGTGTTCTGGCCGCTCTACGGGCTCGACGACCCGTCCGGAACGTCGCTGATCGTGGGTCTGGTCCGGAAGGCCCGCGCCGAGGCGGATCCAACCAAGCGCGCCGAGCTCTACAAGCAGGTCTCCAAGATCGCCCGGACCGACGCGCTTCGCGTACCTCTTCTCTTCGCGGACAGGCCCAACGCGACCACGGCGAGGCTCGTCGGGTACGACGGGATCGAGTATTTCGGCACGGTGTGGCTCCGGCCCTGACCGCGTCGATTAACGTGTAAGGGAATGATCGGAATGGGTGGCGGTGGCGTCCACATGTTCATGTGGGGCCAGCGCGGCGACGCGGCCAAGAAGCGGCCGACGGTCGCGATGTATCGGCGGCTCCTGCGATTCGTCCGCCCGTACCGGTCGAATCTTGCGCTCGCGATCGCCCTGCTTCTCGTCTCGACTGCGCTTGGACTCGTCTGGCCGAAGATCGTGCAGCGCGTGCTCGACCTCGGCCTGAAGGAGCCGGGGCTGCTCGACGAGCTCGTCGTCATTTTTGTAGTAGTCCTGCTGGTGCGCGCGGTCGTTGACGGTGTGCGCCAGTTCGTGATGGCCTGGACGGGCGAGAAGGTCATCTTCGACCTGCGCATGGCCATCGTGAACCACCTGCAGTCGATGTCGCTGTCCTTCTTCAACGTCCGCAAGACCGGCGACCTCATGTCGCATGTCACGAGCGACGCGACCCTCGTGCACGGCGTCGTGACCCAGACGATCATCCAGGTGCTCGGCCAGGTCCTGACGCTCGTCGGCGGCATCACGATCATCTTTCTCATGAACTGGCGCCTCGCCCTCCTGACCCTCATCGTCGCGCCGCCGATCGGGATCATCGGCCAGTACCTCGGCCGCCGCATACGCGACATCTCTCGCGCGGCGCAGGACGCGCAGGGCGAGGCCGTCGGTGTGTTGCAGGAGGCGCTCGCCGAGGTGCGTGTGGTGCAGGCCTTCACGCGCGAGGACTACGAGGCGAAGCGCTTCCACGAGAAGCTCATCGTGATGTTCCAGAAGAGCATCGACCGCGCGCGCATCGGCGCGATCATGTTCCCGGCGATCGGGTTCCTCGGGTTCGCGTCGTCGATCGTCGTCCTCTGGTACGGCGGCCACCAGGTCGCGAGTGGTGAGCTCACCGCGGGTGAGCTCGTCGCATTCCTGCTTTACATGGGAATGGTGGCCGGTCCGGTCGGTGGTCTCGCGAGCCAGTGGACCGGCGTCCAGCAGGCGTTCGGCGCGGCCGACCGGATCTTCGCTCTGCTCGACACCGAGCCCGACGTCCGTGACCTGCCGGGCGCGGTGCCGATCGGCCGGGTGCGAGGCGAGATCGAGTTCGACGACGTTTCCTTCAAGTACGGCGAAGGGCCATTCATCTTCGAATCGCTCTCGACCGCGTTCGCCGAGGGCAAGACGACCGCGCTCGTCGGGCCGTCGGGTGCGGGCAAGACGACCCTCGTGAATTTGGTCGGCCGCTTCTACGACCCGGTCGCAGGACGCGTCTGCGTCGATGGTCGGGACATCCGCGAGGTCACGCTCCGCTCGCTGCGCGAGCAGATCGCGGTCGTCCCGCAGGAGCCCATCCTTTTCGGCGACACGATCCGCGAGAACATCCGCTACGGACGGCTGGATGCGACGCAGGCTGAGATCGAGGAGGCGGCGAAAGCCGCGAACGCGACCGAGTTCATCTCGCGAATGCCCAAAGGTTTGGAGACGATCGTGGGCGAGCGGGGCGTGCGCCTGTCGGTGGGCCAGCGCCAGCGCATCGCGATCGCGAGGGCGATCCTGCGCGACGCGCGGATCCTGCTCCTCGACGAGGCCACAAGCTCGCTCGACAACGAGAGCGAATTCCTCGTCCAGCAGGCGCTCGACCGTCTCATGCGCGGCCGGACAACGATCGTGATCGCCCACCGGCTGTCGACGGTCGAGCGCGCGGATCGGATCCTCGTGCTCGATCGAGGCCGCATCGTCGAGGAGGGCACGCACACGGAGCTGCTCGCGCGGGGCGGCCTCTACCACCGCCTCTACACGCGGAAGTTCGTCGACGAGAGCGCGGCAGCGCCGATGGACGCGGCGCGCGAGCCTGTCCTCATCGGCACGGTTATCGGCGCGCGCCGCTTCGGACCTCCCAACTCCTAACAGTCGCGTTTGCACCCGGGAGTACGCTCGGCCAGGAAGCCTGGCCAGTCGTTGTCGAGCGCAAAAAGGGGAGGAACAAGATGGGGACAGACAAGGTTCGGTTGGCGAAAGAGGGCATCGAAGCGTTTAACGCGGGAGACTGGGAGCGATTCAAGGCGCCGCTCGACTCGGACGCGGTCTACGAAGAGCTTGCGACCCAACGCAAGGTCCAAGGTCCGGATCAGATCGTCGAGGCGAGCAAGGGATGGAAGGAAGCGTTTCCCGACACCAAGGGAACGATCACGAAGGTGATTGAGGGCCCGGACACCGTGGTGCTCGAGATCACGTGGCAGGGGACGCACACGGGTGACCTCGTCTCACCGATGGGCACCATCCCGGCCAGCCGGAAACGCGTGACGCTGCAGGCGGTTCAGGTTGTCAGATTCAAAGGCGACAAGGTCGCCGAGACCAGACATTTCTTCGACCTCATGACGTTGCTTGAGCAGATCGGCGCTCTTCCGGTGCCCGCGACGGCGTAAGCGAGCTCTGGACGGCCCGGCGGCTTCGGCCGCCGGGCCGGCATTCGCTGTCGCAGCGACCCGTTGCGTGCTTCCTTGCTTGGTCACTCGAGTAAGGTGAAGGTGCGCGCGACGGGGTCGGCGCTTTGGGGGTTCTCGTGATCGCATCGACTCAACCCACCTTCTGGTCGACCATCAAGGCGACCATCGCGCGGCATCCCGCGGGCGCGTTCCTCATCTTCTTCTACGTCACAGGCTGGATCTTCTTTCTACCGGCGCTCCTCGGAACGTCAGGTTTCGGCCTCCTCCCGTACGATCTCCCGCCGCAGCCTTCGATCCTGCTCTTGACCATCGTCGGCCTCGCGGGCGGCGCCTTCCTGGTGACTCGACTCGCTGACGGCACGGAAGGCGTTCGCGAGCTCCGTAGCCGCTACTTCACCTGGCGCACGGGTCCGCAGTGGTACCTGCTCGCTCTCTTCGGCGCGCCGCTCCTACTGCTCGTCGGCGCCGCGGTGGTCCAGGGCACGAGCGTCCTCGGCGCGTTCGGCGCGAACCTTTCGCAGTTCCTTCCGAACTACGTGCTGCAGGTCGTCCTCATTGCCGTGCTCATCTCGCTCTGGGAGGAGACCGGCTGGATGTCGTTCCTCACCGCACGGTGGCAGAAGCGCTTTGGGCCGGTCCTCGCGAGCTTGATGGTGGCTCCACTCTTCGGGCTGGGGCACTTCCCGCTGCTCTTCCTTGCCGGTGGTCTCACCGACTCCGGAAGGCTCACGACATCTGAGGTTCCCGAATACGTCTTCTACCTCCTGGTGCTCTTCGCCGTTCCGGTGCGGCTGATCCTCACGTGGGTCTTCAATTCGACCGGCGGCTCGCTACCGATCGTCGCGCTGCTGCACGCGTCCTTCGACGTGACCGCTTCGGCCGCGATCCTGACCGGGTTCTATCCCGGCCTGGACGGACGCCTCCTGTACTTCGGTCTCGCGATCGTCGCGATCGGCGTCCTCGTGATCACGCGTGGGAGGCTTGGTTATCGCCAGCCGACCCCTGGGTCTCAGCCGGTCGTCGTCGCGGTACCCGCACCCGTGCCGCTGTCCTGACCCGCGATCTCAGCGCGCGCCCCGTATAGGTCCGGATGAAGGAATGGCGCGCAGGCCATCGCGACGAGATACGCGAACGCATCGGTTCGCGACATCGCGCCCTCGGTGAGGATGCCGATCGCGCCGGCCTCACGCTTGGAATCCTTACGCGTGAAGAGCTCGTCGATGATGTCGCCGAGCTCTTCGCCGTCGCGCAGTCGCTCCGCGGCGACGCGCGGCAGCAGCATCCGTCCCCACGCCGCTTCGCCGAGCCTGTCGTCGCGCGTCACCGCGACGACGTGACCGGTGAGCCAGGCATCCTGTCCGTCGAGGATCGCGCCGCCTTCGAGCCCGAACGCGACCTCAGCGCCCGTTCGCTTCAGAGCCGCGCGCGCACGGGCCTCCGCGCCCGCCCGCACCGTAGCCTCACCGAGCGGCATCGCGGCGACCCCGCTCGGCACGTCGATCGCTTCGACAGCGCACCCCGGCGCCAGCTGACCGAGTATCCGCCGCACCGCCTCGACCTTCGCCGGATTTTTTGACCCGACAGCCGCTGTGCGAAAGGGAAGGGGCATGTGGGGACCCTAATAGAGGCCGATTCGAGGGGTTCCCGGCGGGGTATCGAACGCGTACAATTCCGACTGAAGTGATCGGAAATTCACCCACCGCATTCCATGTCTCCACGCGCGGCGAATACGGGATGCGTCTCATGGTCGATCTCGCAAGGCACTGGGGCCAGGGGACCGTGTCTCTGCACGCCGTAGCGGCGCGCGAGGATTTGCCCGAGGCGTACCTCGAGCAGCTCGTCGCCGCACTCCGCAAGGCCGGCCTCGTGAACGGCAAGCGGGGGGCGGGCGGGGGTTACGTCCTCGCGCGCGAGCCGCGCGAGATCACGGC
>DASPWX010000140.1:0-2238 GCA_035637615.1 Bathyarchaeia archaeon
GAGGTCCTGCTCGATCGAGGGCACCGTCGCGCGAAGCCAGGACCAGTCGGCGTCGGTGACCGCGGCCAGCCCGATCAGCTCCGGCGGCAGGCCGAGCGAGTAGAGGCTCGCGCAGAACGGGATCGCGCGCGGCAGGCTCACGCCGGCGCTCTCGCGGTTGTAGCCGAAGAGACCGACGTGCATCTTGCGCAGCCGCCGGCGCGGCACCGCGCGCGCGACCGTGTTCACGAGTGGCGCGAGTTGCTGCACCTCGGACTGATAGCGCGCGACCAGCCGGTCGAGCAGCTCGATCGCGCGGTCCTGCTCGATCGCGACGGGCGCGCTCCGTGCGTGCGCGCGGAGCTTCGCGATGCCGTCGCGCACCGCGTCCGGCGGGTGGTCGTACTTGAACGCCGATTGGATGGTGAAGGTCTGCACGCTTGGATACGTCGCGAGCACGCGGTCGACACTGCGCGGGCTCAGCCCACCGCGGAACGGCACGCTGCCGACGCCGATCACGGGGTAGATCGCGACACCCGTCTCGCGCTCGAGCGCCTCGAGCCGCTCGAGAGCGATGAGCGCGAGCAGCACCGCCGACAGGTAGCCGTAGTTGAGGGCAGGGTCCGACCGCGCGATGAACACGCGCATGTGGTCGAGCTCTTTGCCGCGCAGGTAGTCGCGCACGAGGTCGTCGGCCGCGAGGAGATGGTCGCGGTCCTCGATGAGCGGGATCATGCGCACCGTCGACGGCGAGAAGCGGCCGAACCACGCGCCGAGCGGCCGCTCGTCGGCGCCGAGGGTGACCTGCTCCATCCCGGCGACGAAGCGCTCGTAGTACTCGCGCACGCGGTCGAGCTCGCGTGCCGACGTGGTCATCGGGTGGATCAGCTCGAGGATCGGCGGCCGCTCGCGGTTATGGAACACGCGCGCGATGTCAGCGTGCCGCGGCAGGCTCTGCAGCACCTCGAGGACGATCTTCGCCTGCGTCGGCTCGAGCGCGGGGTTCGGGATGCGCGGCGTGAGATGCACGGACTCACCGATCGGGTGCTCGGCGAAGAACGACTCGTACGTGGAGAGGAGCTTCTCGACGACGTGGCCGTCGACCTCCTTGCCCTCGAAGTCCCACATCTGCTCGTCGCAGCCGAGATGCGAGAACGCGTAGTACGCCTCGCGCACCTCGTCCTCGGCAGTGAGCGGCGCGCTCTGCGCGAAGAACGGCATGGCGACGTTGTCCGGATGCTGCGTGCTCATACATCGTGGGATACGTTCGGTCGCCAATGGCGACGCCGGCACCGCGGTTGCCGCCCGTTCTTTCACCGGCACGACCTTACGCAAGCGAGTGTTGCGGTTCAATGCTGAGAGGCCGCTAAGAAAAGCCTTCCGCGGTCCGAACTCTCAACTGTTTCTCAAAACTCGGGCCCTTCCACCCGGTATCCATGTAGCAATGAAAGCCAATTCCCCCACCCTCCCTCCTATCCCTGTACGGACGGGGCCGGCTCGCGCCAAAAAGCGCTCCGGTCCCGTCCCGGCCTGGGGACTGAAGCTGGGTGGTTTCCTCACCACGTTCGGGATCTTCCTCGGGTCGTTCGGATACGCGACGTCCCACCTCTACGTGACGAACGCGCCGCTCCAGCCCGTGACTGTCGCCGCCGTGGCGACGACCGGCACGACGGCCGCGACGAGCGCCTCAACCGCGACCGTCGTGCCCTCGACGGCGAGCACCACGACGACCACACTTACCTCTGCCGTGCGCACCACGACGCAACCCGCCGTGACCGTCACCAAGAAGTCCTAAGTGGATCTCTTCTTCTGGGAGATCGCGAGGGCGAGCGGCCTTGCCGCGTACGCCGCGCTCTGCATCTCCGTTCTCTCCGGTCTCGCGCCGCGAACGCAGGCGCTCAGCTTCCTCGCGAACAACCGCGCGGTGCGCGCGCTCCACGACTGGACGCCGTGGATCGTGATCCCCGCGGCCCTCGTGCACATCGTCGCGCTGCTGCTCGACGCGACCGCGCGCATCGGGATCCTCGACGTGTTCGTGCCGTTCCTGACAAGCTACGGGCAGCTCGCGATCGGCCTCGGAACGATCTCGGTCGACCTCCTGATCATCGTGCTCGTTACGACCTGGATGCGCCGCCGCTTCAGCAACAACGCTTGGCAGTGGTGGCACCGGGTGAGCTACCTGGGCTTCGTCACGATGTTTCTTCACGCCATGCTCTCGGGGACCGACCTCACGTCGCCGGTCATCGCCGTGCTGTCGTG
>DASPWX010000141.1:0-3625 GCA_035637615.1 Bathyarchaeia archaeon
GACCCCTCATCCCATCCTTCAGCGCCGAGACAGAGAGAGAACTCCACGGCAACGCTACCCAGTTGGAACGAGCCCAATGACCTGTGGCCTTGAAGCGCAGGGCTAGGTCGCGCAGGCTCCATTGACTCATGAAGAACCGAACGCGAAAGCTCACGCGATCGCCGCGCCATCTCATCGCGGCCATCGCCGGTGTCGCGCTGCTCGGCGGGCTGACCGCGTGCGGCGGAGCGGCAACGCCGGCCCCGGTCGGCCGCGCTGACTCGGCCTTGCCGAGCGCCATCACTCCGCAGACCGCCAGCCCGACCCCGATTCCAACACCAAGTCCCTCGCCGACCCGGACGGCGACTCCTGCGCCAACCGCCAGCCCGCTCGCGATCGGCGACAGCTGTCTGGTCGGACGATGGACGCTCATGAGTCTTCTCATGACCGACACGGCGTCGGTTCCCGGAGTCACTCTCACCTTCACCGGTCAGCTCGGCACGGTGATGACGTTGGCTGCCGAAGGGACCGAGGTCTACGACCTCACGAACTCAACTCGCCTTGTCGGAGTGGGGAACGGGCACAGCATCAGCTGGCAGGGTCAGGGAGTGCAGCGATTCCAATTCCACGGCGAGGGCGGAGACTGGTGGGAGTCGGGGCCCGGGCAAATCGCCACAGCGACACAGGTCATCTTTGACGGCGCCGCGCAGCCCGACTTCAGCAGTGTTGGGCCCCCGATGGCCGGCTCCTACACCTGCGCCGGGTCGGAGCTGCGGATGACGGCGGCCGATCCCGTCGCTGTCACCCAGGTGTTCAGGAAGTAGATCGCACCCGGGCCGCGGGTGAGGAGGCGGCCCGAGACGCGGGCCGCCTCCATCCTGCAGCCAAGATTCCTTACCGGTGATACACGCCAATGCCCATGCCGCGCAGCGGCACGAAGATCTCATCGTTGATCGGATTCGCCGCGACCGAGTGCGCGTTCGGACCGGTCGGCACGTTCTGGATCCAGGTGTCGGTCTCGGCGTCGATGACTCCGAGCACCGGGCCGGTCGGATTGTTGCGCGCCGCCACGTAGTAGTGCTTATCGCCGGGGTTGTACCAGACCTCGTCCGCTCCGCTTACCTGGGCGATGGTCGCAACGATGTCACCGCTGCGCGCGTCCATCACCTGTAACGCGGTCGGGTCGCCGCAGCCAAGCAGCAGCTGCTGTTTCGGGCCAAGGGTGAGGCCCGCGGGTCCGCAATTCTGTACCGGAAAGAGCCCGACCCGAGAACGGGTCCGCGGATCGATGACCGCGACGGCACCGCCTGGAGCGGCGGTGGTTTCGGGCACCGACATGTAGAAGAGATGGGTCTCGGGATCCCACACTGGTTGCTCGAGCCCAGCCGTCGCGTCGCTGAAGTCGATCCTGGCGACGACCGAGCGGCTTTGCGTGTCGATGAGCGAGGCGAACGGCGGGGTGTCGGCGTCGTTCGCGACGAGGATCAACTTGTCCTTCTGGTCGTACGCGATCTCATCGGCGCGAGCGGTCCCACCGGTGGAGACGATCTTCACGATCGAGTCGGTCCGCAGGTCGATCACTTTCACGGTGCTATTTCCGTCGCCGGCCCAGATTTCGCCGCGATCGTGCACCACGACGATGCCGTTCGGACCGGAGGTGTCGTTGTTGCCTGTGAAGCCGACGAAGCCGGCGACTCGCGCCTCGAAGGTGTTTGATGAGGCGTCGAAGATGTCGACGGCTTCGTTGGAGCGGTCGGCAAGGTAGTACGTCTGGCTCGATCGCTCGACGACGCTGATGTCGAAGCTCGTCAGTGGGGCGCCCGGGACCTTGATGAGCGCGATCTGGTGATACGTGGCGGCGGAGGTCTCTGCGGAGACCGGTGTTGCGGAACTGCCGGCAAGAATCAGGGCGGCAGCGACGACAAGCGGAACGCGCTTCAGTTTCATGGTGTGTTCTCCTTGCGAAATCGACGGACGGATTATTGGAGACGGGTGCCGATCGAGTGCTTGGCTCGGTGCTCGAGCGCGCCAGCCGGCGCAGGTTCAAAATCGGGACATCGCGCCGTTGGCACGTCCAGAGGCATTGGAGTTGTGAGGATGATCGATTCCCAGCAGAAGGCCGGTCTCGACCGTTTGCATGAAGCGATGGCCGCTCGTGTCGCGAAGGGCGAGCTGCCCGGCATGGTCACCCTGGTCGCTCGCGATGAGGACGTGCATGTCGATGCGATCGGCATGATGGCGTTCGGCGGCGACGAACCGATGCGACGCGACACGATCTTTCGCATCACGTCGATGACCAAGCCGATTCTCGGCGCCGCAACGATGATGCTCGTCGAAGAGGGCAAGCTCGCACTCGATGAGACGGTCGACCGGCTCCTTCCTGAGCTCGCCGACCGCAAGGTCCTGAAGGACATCGATGGGCCGCTCGACGACACGGTCCCCGCGCGCCGTGCGATCACGGTCGAGGACCTCCTCACGTTCCGCATGGGTCACGGGCTGATCATGGAGCCCACTTTCGACCCGCCGTTTCCGATCGTCATCGCGGCGAGGGACCTCGATCTCGTCATGGGGCCGCCCGAGCCGCGCACGCCGCATGACCCGGATGAGTGGCTCAAGCGCTTCGGGACGCTGCCGCTCATGTACCAGCCCGGCGAGAGGTGGCAATACAACACGGGATCGCTCGTGCTCGGCGTCCTCGTCGCACGCGCGTCTCGCCAGCCTCTCGCGGATTTCTTCAGGACTCGCATCTTCGAGCCGCTCGGCATGAGGGACACGGGCTTCTCGATCAGCGCGGCGCAGTCCCGCCGGCTGCCGAGCTACTACCAAACCGATTTCCAGACCGGGAAGTTGGAGCTGCAGACAGTCTCGGCACCGAGCGTGTGGACATCGCCGCCCGCATTCCCCTCGGGCGCGGCCGGTCTCGTTTCGACGATCGACGATTACCTCGCCTTCGCGCGTCTCCTCCTCAACGAGGGTGTCCACGAAGACAGGAGGCTGCTGTCGCAGCGATCGGTGAAGCTCATGACGACAAACCGCCTAACGCTCGAGCAGATGGCGGGTGGCGGTCCCCTTCTCGACGGCCAGGGCTGGGGCTACGGCATGTCCGTCGTCACCTCGCCCGACGACGTGTCGGCGGTTCCTGGGCGATACGGTTGGAATGGCGGCTACGGGACCTACTGGTTCAATGATCCGACCCGCCGTCTCGTCGCGATCGCGATGACGCAGACCACCGATGTCATATTCAACGGTGCGATGACCGAATTCGCGAAGCTTGCGATAGGTTCATACGAGAACTAGTGGGAGAAGAGCAATGAGCACCACATCGAGAGGCGTCACCATTCCCGACGAGGAAGTCGAGTCCAAGACGGCCAAAGGGCCCTGGGGCGGAAAGAGCGAAGTCACGGGCAAATACGCCGATGTGAACGGCATCAAGCTCTACTACGAGATTCACGGGACGGGGCATCCGCTCGTCCTGCTCCACGGCGGCCTCGGCGCGACGTCGATGTTCGGGCCAAACCTTCCGGCGCTCGCGAAGGGCCGTCAGGTCATCGCCGCGGACCTGCAGGCACACGGCCGAACGGCCGATATCGATCGACCGATCAGCCCCGAGCTGATGGCCGAAGACATCGCGGCGCTCATCAAACAC
>DASPWX010000142.1:0-10246 GCA_035637615.1 Bathyarchaeia archaeon
CTGGGGGACTCACTGACGAAATTCCCCGTCTGATTCACGGCGCTAACGGACCCGCATGACGCGGGTGGGGACAAAGAAGGCCGGGCTTCCGCCCGGCCCTCTTCTTTCCCGGGCTACGGTATGCGCGTGCGCGTGCCGACGATCCTCGTAACCGGCCCCGTGGGCGTCGGCAAGACGACTCTCGTCGATGAGATGAGCGGCCTACTCCGCCGCGCGGACATACCCCACGCGACCGTCGACTTCGATCAGCTGACGGCGTGCCACCCACGATCCCCGGGCGACGACGTGTGGGGGACGCAGCTCGGACTCGCGAACCTCGCCGCGCTCTGGCGAAACTACTCGGCGCTTGGAGCCGATCGTCTGCTGATCGCGCGGGTCATTGAAGACCGAAAGGACCTCGATGGGTGCCGTGCGGCCGTGCCCGGCGCCGACATCGTCGTCGTACGCCTCCGCGCTTCGCCCGCAACCCTCCGCGAGCGGGTTCGACAACGCGGAACTGGAGTGGGTATGCAGTGGCATCTCGATCGCGCCGAGGAACTCGCGGCATCCATGGACGAATCTCCGGTGGAGGACGTCCTCGTCGAGACGGAGGGGCGCCATCAGACCGAACTGGCGCGTGAGGTCCTGGCGCGTATGGGATGGCTCGGCGCTACTTCAGAGCGCCGCCCGTGATTCCGCGTACGAACGTATCCATGAAGAGGTTGTAGACGATCGCAACGGGGATCGAGACGATGAGCGCTCCCGCCATGAGCGAGCCCCAGAAGAACACGTCACCGCGGATGAGATCGGTAACCACGCCGAGGGTGATCATCTTCTCGTCGGACGACGACACGAACGTGAGGGCGTACACGTACTCCTGCATCGCGAGCGTGAACGCGAAGATGCAGATTGTCAGGATCCCAGGCACCGAGAGGGGCAGGACGACGCGGAACATCGCGCCGAGCCGGCTGCATCCGTCCACGCGTGCGGCCTCCGTGATCTCGCGCGGAACGTTCTTGAAGAAGCCCATGAGCAGCCAGGTGCAAAAGGGGATCGTGAAGGTGGGATAGACGAGCGCAAGGGACCACTTGCTGTTGTTGAGGCCGAAGCCTGCGACGAGCTGCGAGAGCGGGAGGAACAGAAGTGTCGGTGGCACGAGGTAGGTGAGGAAGATCCCGATCCCCAGGCTGCCTGACCCGGGGAACCGGACGCGCGCCAGCGCGTAGGCGGCGGGCACGCAGATGAGGACCGTAACGAGCACGACGGCGCCGCCGACCTCGGCGGTGTTCTCGACCCACGTCGCGAAGTTCGTCTTCTCGAATAGGTACTGCACCTGCTCCAGCGTCGGCGGGAGATGGAAGAGGAGCGGGTTGTTCTGGAGGTTGTAGAGGTCGTTCACCTCCTTGAAGGTCGTGACGAACATCCAGTAGACGGGGAAGCAGGCGAAGATGACGAAAAGGGCGATGACGAACCAGAAGAGGACCTGGTTGCGCAGCTTCCGTACGCGGAAGGCCGTGGAGTGGGTGACCCGGTGCTGAGCGACCGCTGCCACTAGTCGATCGTCCTCGCCTTGAGGTTCCGCAGCAGGAGCAGCGCGCCAATGAGCAGGACCGGGAAGAGGAAGAGCGACATCGTCGCTCCTCGGCCGAGAGACCCGGCCACGACGCCGGTCTGGAATGCGTAGGAAGCGATGACGTGCGTCGCACCAACGGGGTTGCCCCTCGTCATGAGCCACACGACGGTCATGTCTGTGAACGTGAACACCAGCGAAAAGAGCAAGGCGATGTAGAGGATCGGGGCGATGATCGGGACGATGACCTTGCGCCAGCGCACCCACCAGTTCGCGCCGTCGAGGTTCGCCGCCTCGAGTATTTCCTGCGGCACCGCGCTGATCCCCGCTGTGAGCACGACGGCGCTGAACGGCAGGTTCCGCCAGACGTTGACGAGGATGATCGAGATCATCGCGGGGTATTCCTCGCCCAGCCAGTTCGGGCCCTGGGTGAAGAGCCCCGCGTGCACGCCGATCCAGTTGATGACGCTGTATGTCGGGTTGAGCATCCAGGTCCAGGCCATCGCACCGATCGCGATCGGGATCGTGAAGGGGATCATCAACAGGCCGCGGACGAGGCGGCGCCCGCGAAATTGCTTCAGCAGGAGGAACGCGAGCGCGGTCCCGAGGATCATCTGCAGCGCCTGCGACGTCAGCGTGAAGATGAATGTGTTCGCGAGCGCGCGACGGAAGATGTCGTCGTCCCACACGGCCAGCAGGTTGGTCAGACCGGTGAACTCGGCGATGGGATGCGCCGTGGTCGCGTTGCTGACGGTGAACCAGAGCGCGATCGCGAACGGGTAGCCGACCAGCAGGATGATGTAAATGATCGCGGGAGCCACGAGGACATAGCCGAAGAGCTTCTCCCCGTCGAGCACGTGGCCGATCCACGCTCCCGGGTTGCTCAGCCCCACCGACCGTCTTTGCGCGAGCTCGGCCATCCGTCAAAAGGTTACCGGTTACACTTCGTCACGCTTCCCAGACATCTTCGGGGCGTAGCGCAGCTTGGTAGCGCGCAGCGTTCGGGACGCTGAGGTCGAGAGTTCAAGTCTCTCCGCCCCGACAAGCCATCCCTGGATTCCCCGCTTGGCCGTCGCTACGCTCACGCCGACGCGGGGCTGTAGCTCAGTGGATAGAGCGCGGCCGTCCTAAGGCCGGCGTCGGGAGTTCGATTCTCCCCAGCCCCCAGCGCATTCCGATGCGAGAAGCCGCCGTCGGCATGGGACACTTTGACGGTGACGGAGACTCCCGCCCCGCGAAAACGGCGTGTGGAGCACTCGCTCGTGCTCCTCGTGCCGGCCGTCCTCTTCGGATTGCTCGTCACGCTCCAGTGGCGCACGCAGGCCGAGCGCAGCGAGCTCTCCGTCCGCTACAACGCACCACTCATCGATGCCGCGAACGCCCTGCAGACGGAGCAGAACGACCTCAAGGTTCAGCTGGCCGAGCTCCGGGCCCGTCTGGACGAGATCCAGCGCAACGCCTCCTCCCAGAGCGGCGCCGCGAAGGAGCTCCAGACCCGCCTCGACGAGCTGAAGGCGACGGCCGGGCTCACCCCGCAGAGCGGTGACGGCGTCGTCGTGCAGCTCGACGACGCGCGCAACGTGAGCGTGTCGTCGCGGGACGTCGACAAGTCGATCTGTCATGCGACCGATCTCACCGACATCGTCAACACCGCGTGGAAGGGCGGCGCGCAGGCGATCGCCGTCAACGAGGAACGGGTCGTGAACTCCTCGAGCGTGTACTGCGTCGGCTCGACGATCATGGTGAACGGGACGCTCATGTCGCCGCCGTTCAACGTCGCGGCGATCGGACCGCAGAACTCGTTGCTCAGCGCGTTTGACGATCCGAATCAGCTCCAGGACATCAAGCAGCGCCGTGACGTGCAGGGTCTGGGCTTCCGGGTCACTCGTGCGAGCGCCATCCACGTCCCGGCGTACAGCGGCGCACTCAACGTCCGCTACGGACAGCCACACTGATGCGGACGAACAGCGGCGCGATCTGGGCATCGATCATCGCGCTCTTCCTCGGCTTCGCCGCCGTCACACAGGTCCATTCGCAAGACGTCTTCTCGCGGAGCCTGAATCTCGAGACACCCTCGTCGCTCACGACGCTGATCGCAAATCTCTCCGAAACGAACAACGAGCTCCGCAATGAGATCTTTGATGTCCGCCGCGACGTCTCCGATGCGCAGGATTCCGTGTCGAGCGGCAAGGGCACGCTCACTGAGGCGGAACGACAGATCGTGCAGCTCCGCGTCTTCAGCGGTCAGAGCGCGGTCGCCGGCCCCGGCATCTCGATCCGAATTGACGGCGGCTTCGACGAGCGCGCTCTGTCGGACCTCGTGAACGAGCTGCGGAACGCCGGCGCCGAGGCCATCGCGGTAAATGACATGCGCGTCGGCCCGAAGAGCTACTTCACCGGAACGGTCGACCACGCGATCGCCGTCGACAATCGGCCGCTTCGCGGACCGTGGACGGTCCGAGCGATCGGTGCCCCTGACGTCGTGTACGTCGCGATGACCCGCACCGGCGGAATCATCGGTCAGTTCGAGCTCATCTACCGGAACACCCACTTCGACGTCACCAAAGAGACCGCTTTGGACCTTCCGGCGCAGGTGGTTGCGGCCAGATGAGGTCGAGCGCCCTCTAGACTTCGCGGCCATGACGCAGACGCGCGCGAAGGGTCCGGTGCCGTTCTTCCTCGATGACGTGGTCGTCTTGCGCAAGCAGCATCCGTGCGGCGGCGACACGTGGCGAGTGGTCCGCCTCGGTGCGGACATCGGCCTTCGCTGTGCTACGTGCGAGCGGCGCGTGCTCGTGGCACGGCGCGATCTCGAGAAGGACATGAAGCGGTTCGCCGAGCGCGGGCCGCTCGCCCCGGCCGACTAGGAGCGCGGGATCGAGACCAGCATGGCCGCGGAGGATCGCGGCCTCCTCCGCAATCGCGCCTTCCTCGCGATCTGGGGTGCCCAGATCCTTTCGCAGGTCGCCTCGAACGCCGTCACCAGCGCGCTCATCATCCTCGTGGCCGAGATCACGCACTCGAACACGTCGTCCTCGGTGCTCATCCTCCTCGCGGTGCTGCCCGCGATCCTTTTCGGCATCGCGGGCGGTGTCATCGTCGATCGCACCGATCGGCGGCTCGTCCTCATCATCACGAACGCACTTCGTGCGGCGGCGATCGTTCCCCTCCTGCTTTTCGGTACGAGTCTGACCGTCGTGTACCTCGTGAACTTCCTTGTCGCGACCGTGACGATCTTCTTCGTGCCGGCCGAGGCGGCGCTGCTACCGAAGATCGTCGGCAGTCGTTTCCTCATGGTGGCGAATTCTCTGTTCACGTTCACGTTCAACGGCGCGTTCCTCGTGGGGTTCATCATCCTTGCGCCGATCGTCGTGAGCCTGCTCGGCTACGAGATCCTCTGGGTGCTCATCGCGTTCATGTTCGCGGCGGCATCGATTTTGTGCGTGACGCTCCCCAAGGCGCCGCCGGCGCGGGAACACCTGTCGCGGCGCGTCGCGGAGATGGCGGTGGCGCAGACGGCCACCGGGATCACCGAGGCGTTCCATTACCTCCGTCAGGCGCCGACCGTCACCTGGTCGCTTATTTACATCGCGCTCACATACACGCTGGTCGCGGTCGCCGGTGCGCTCGCGCCCGGATTCGTACGCGAGGTCCTGCGGGTCGGAGAGCGGAACGTCGTCATCATCGTCGCGCCCGCGGGCGTTGGGGTGATCGCCGGACTCGGGTTGCTCAACGCCATCGGCCGGCGCTGGCCGCGGCCGAACGCGATCGGGACCGGGCTCATCGTCGCCGGCTCGGCGCTCCTGTTCCTCGCCGCCGCGCGACCGCTCACCGACCTTTTCTCGCGCGTCGGGTCTCCGGGTCTCGGCGGCGCGTTTCCGGTGTTCGTCGCGATCGTCGCCGTCACGGCGTTCGTCTTCGGGGTGTCGTACGCGCTGATCACGGTGCCATCGATGACGCTTCTGCAGGAAGAGCTGCCCGATCAGATCCGCGGTCGCGTGTTCGGCTTCCTGAACATGCTGGTCTCGATTTTCAGTCTCATTCCGCTCGTCGTGGTCGGCCCGATCGCCGATCTCTGGGGTGTGGCGCCCGTCTTCGTCGGCTTCGCGACGATCGTGATGATCGTCTGGATCGGCGGCAAATCGACACGTGAGATGCGGCGAGGGAAGGTTAAACTCGTTAGCGAGTGACCTCCGCACGCGCGACCTTCTTCCATTACCTCGCCGGCCACCGACTTCAGCTCCTGGTGGGCGTCTGCCTGGCCGCGGGCAGCTCCCTCGCGGCCGTGGTCCCGCCCCGCTTCATCGGCGAGATCATCGACGCGCTGCAACGACCCGGTGTCCAATTCGACGACGTCCTGCACCTTGCGCTTCTCATCGTCCTCTTCGCGGCCGTCGAGGCCGGGCTGCGGGCCGGTGCGCGTTACGTGATGCTCGATGCGTCCCGCAAGGCCGAGTACCGCATGCGCAACGACCTATTCGCCCATCTCCAGCGGATGCACCTCGCGTACTTCCAACATCAGCGGATCGGCGACCTGATGGCGCGTATGACGAACGATCTCACGTGGGTCCGCCAGATGATGGGTCCTGGCATCATGCAGGGCTCGTTCACGGTGATGGTGTTCATCTTCGCAGTGCTCTCGATGATCTCGGTCTCGCTGAAGCTCACGGTCATCGCGCTGATCCTCATGCCGCTCGCATCGCTGACGTTCTGGTACATCGGACGCACCGTTCACCAGAGATTCGAGAAGCTGCAGTCGCAGTTCGGCGACATGTCGACCAAGGCCCAGGAGAACTTCTCCGGCATCCGCGTGGTGAAGGCGTTCTCGCAGGAGGATGCCGAGACCAAGGACTTCGCGGCGGTCAACTACGAGTATTTCCGCCGCGCGGTCTCCCTGAGTGCGATGCAAGGACTCATCTGGCCCTCGATCAGCTTCATCCTGGGGATCGCCGTGCTCTCCGTCCTTTACGTCGGCGGCCAGGATGCGATCCGCGGTGAGCTCTCGATCGGTTCGCTCGTCCAGTTCGTCGCGTACCTCTACCTCCTGCAAATGCCGATGATCAACATCGGCTGGATCTCGAACATGTTCCAGGCCGGATGGGCCTCTCTGGGACGGCTCCAGGAGATCTTCAACGCCGTACCGAAGATCACCGACCCGATCGATCCCGTCACAGCGCCGATCAGAGGAGACGTCGAGTTCCGCGGCGTGAGCTTCGCGTACGGCCAGACCATCGAGCTGCACGACGTGTCCTTCAAGGTCCCGGCGGGAGGCTCACTCGCGATCGTCGGCCCCACCGGCTCCGGCAAGTCGACGATGGTCAACCTCATCCCGCGGCTCTTCGACGTTCAGCAGGGAGAGGTCCTCATCGACGGCATCAGCGTCAAGCGTCGGCCGCTCGACCAGCTCCGCCGCGCCGTCGGGTACGTCCCGCAAGAGACGTTCCTCTTTTCGGTGCCACTTCGGGAGAACGTCGGATTCGGTCTCGACGAGAAGCTCACCGATCCTCAGCTCGACTGGGCCGGCGACGTTTCGCAGCTGAACAAGGACGTGGAAGATTTCCCCGCGCGCTACGACACGATGATCGGCGAGCGCGGGGTGACGCTTTCGGGCGGCCAGAAGCAGCGTGCCGCGATCGCGCGTGCGGTCGCGAAGGACCCGCGGATCCTGATCCTCGACGATGCCTTGTCGGCGGTGGACACGTACACCGAAGCCGAGATCCTTCGTCGGCTGCGCGGCGTGATGCGCGAGCGGACGAGCATCGTCGTCGCGCACCGCATCTCCACGGTGAAGGATGCCGACGAAATACTTGTTCTCCACGAGGGGCGCATCGTCGAGCGCGGTTCACATCGCGAGCTGCTCGAGCATGGTGGCCTCTACGCGCAGATGTATCGCCGGCAGCTCCTCGAAGAGGAGCTCGAGGTGGATGAGGAACGTGAGGAGCACTCGAAGCGCGTGAAGGCGCAGACCGACGACGAACCGCGGTCCGGGATGCGGCCGCGGCTTGGCGGGATCGGCGGCGAGCCATGATGCACGGCGGCGGCGGCCACGGCGGACGCGGCAACTTCGACGAGGACGAGATCCTCGGCAAGGCCTACGACGCGCGCCTCATGCGCCGCCTTCTGGGATACCTTCGACCGTACCGCGGCCTCGTGATCATCGCGCTCCTGATCATCCTCGGCATCTCGGTCACCGAGGCGGCGCCGCCGGTCCTCGCGAAGTTTATCGTCGACAACGCGATCGCGCCGGCCGTGAATGGACTGATCGGCATCGATGAAGGGTTTGCGCGACTCGCTCCGCTCGGCATCGCCTACGTCGCGGTCCTGCTGCTGGGCTCGGGGCTGCGCTACGCCCAGACGATGCTCGCGAGCTACGTCGGGCAGAGAGCCATGTACGACCTCCGAGTGCAGCTCTTCGCGCACCTGCAGAGCCTCTCGCTGACGTTCTTCGACCGTAACCCGGTCGGTCGCCTTATGACCCGGATCACCAACGACATCGATGCGCTGACCGACATGGTCACGCAGGGCGTCGTCGCGATCTTCGGCGACATCGTCGTCATCGGAACCATCGCCATCGTCCTCCTGGTGCTCGATTTCCGTCTCGCGCTCGTCACGTTCGCCGCGCTTCCCCTTCTGATCTGGCTGACGATGTATTTCCGGCGGATCATGCGCGACTCATTCCGCTCGATCCGCATCCGGCTCGCGCGCATCAACGCCTATCTGAACGAGAACCTCTCGGGCATGGCGATCGTGCAGCTCTTCACGCGCGAGCGCGCCTCTTTTCAGCAATTCGACGATCTGAACACGGATCTGCTGAACGCCAACCGCGGCCAGATTCGCGCGATGTCGATGTTCTTCCCGGCTGTCGGTTTCACGCGCGCCGCCACGAGCGCGGCGTTATTCGTCGCGGGTGGGTTCTGGATCCTGAAGGGCGAGATGACGATCGGGACGCTTCTTGCCTTCTGGCAGCTGGTCGATCGGTTCTTCCAGCCGATCGGCGATCTCGCGGAGAAGTACAACATCATGCAGGCGGCGATGGCGTCGTCCGAGCGCGTGTTCCGGCTTTTGGACACGAAGGCAACGATCGTCGACGCGCCGCACCCGCGCGCGCTCGCGCACGTGCGGGGGGAGATCGACTTCGACAACGTCAGCTTCGCGTACAACGAGGGCGACTGGGTCCTTCGCGACGTGAGCTTCAAGATCTCGGCCGGTGAGAGCGTGGCCATCGTCGGCGCCACCGGGGCGGGGAAGACCTCGATCATCAGCCTGATCTCGCGCTTCTACGACGTCCAGAAGGGACGCATCCTCCTCGACGGCGTCGATCTACGGGATCTTCGACAGCTGGACGTGCGGCGGCATGTCGGCGTGGTGCTGCAGGACCCGTTCATCTTCGCTGGGACGATCGCCTCGAATATCCGCCTGAACAACGCGGCCATCACCGACCAGCAAGTCCGTGCCGCCGCGGCATTCGTGAACGCCGACAAGTTCATCGAGAAGCTTCCGCAGGGCTACGACACCGTCGTGACCGAGCGCGGCTCGACGCTGTCGGTCGGCCAGAAGCAGCTCCTCGCGTTCGCGCGCGCCATCGCCTTCAACCCCGAGATCCTGCTGGTGCTCGACGAGGCGACGAGCTCAGTGGACACCGAGACGGAGCACCTCATCCAGGACGCTCTCGCGAAGCTCATGGTCGGGCGGACCTCGATCATCATCGCCCACCGTCTGTCGACCATTCAGAACGTGGACCGGATCATCGTCCTTCACAAGGGGCGCGTGGTCGAGATGGGCACGCACCGCGACCTGCTCGCGGAGCGCGGCGTCTACCACCGCCTGTACGAGCTGCAATACCGCGCGCACGAGGCAGAGTCGCCAAAACCGGCCTAGCCGTTTTGCTGGGTTGCCTTAGCTCTTCCATGCGAAAAACCAGCCCGGGCCCCCGAACGGCGTCGCCACATCGAGCGGTTCGATGAATTTCGTCGAAGACCGCGTGCCCAGGTCGTAAAGCCACGCGGCTTGATCGTGAGTGAGTAGGAGTCGCTGACCATCGCGCGACCACGCGGGGATAAAGACGCCTTTCCCGGCGGCGTCCTGCCGCTGCGCGGCGCCGGTGCCCAGATCCACGATCCAGAGCGTTCGGGTCTGCATCCAAGCCGCCGCCGCGGCCTCGCTCGAGAACCCGCCTGCTAGGTTCTCATCCGCGCGGACGAACGCCACGCGAGTTCGATCAGGCGAAAGCGCCGGCTGCAGACTCACTGTCCCGGGCTGGGACGCGATTGGCGCGCACGACAAAACGTCGATGTCGCAGATCGCGAGCGTCTTGTTTGTCGTTGGAAAACGACTCTCGCCGACGACCGCGATAAAGCGATGAGCGTCGATCCATTCGTCGAAGACGTCGATCTTCTTGTTCGGAAAAACTCCGCTTCGCCGAGACGGACCGAGCGCAAGTGTCCGCAGCGGGACCCCATCCATCAGCGCCGAGCCAGAATGTTGGGGGTCGTCGTAGTAGAGGAGACTCAGGCCGTCGGGGGCCCAGGCGATTCCGAGAATGCCGGCGTTGTCGGCCACGAGCCGCTCGGTCGGTGCGAGGCCAGAAGGTACTCCGCCAGAGACAGGAATCGTGAAGAGCGCGTCGCTGCGCCCGGCCGGGTTGGTGAAGGGAAGCGTGCGGCTGTACGCGATGGTCTCACCATCTGGTGACCAAGC
>DASPWX010000143.1:0-3611 GCA_035637615.1 Bathyarchaeia archaeon
GTCATTCGCAAGACGGCCGCGCTCTTCTTCGGCGCCTCGGGCGTCCTCTCTGTCGGTTCCGCCCCTGGCCCCGCTGTCCGCAGCGACAGGACCGCGTTCCCCGCCGACAAGAACAGCGTGTAGCCAACGCCTCGCGCGAGGAAATCGACCTCCGCATCGGTCTGACCCCGATTCGGCTCGAAGCTCAGCGGGAGCTTGGCGTACGCCTTGGCAATCCTCTCGTGATCGATGCTCGAGTTGGTTGGGGTCACCCTCGATCGGCTGCCTGAGGCGCGCATCACACCGTCAGGAACAAACACCAGCGAGCTCAACAAGGCCGCGATCGTGAAGACGGACATGAAAATCCTCATGCTTACTGCCACTCCAACCCCGTCAGATTTAGTTGAATATCCCTACGTGCAGAGCGCATGCCCGACGGCTCGGGTGGAGGCCATGCGAGGCACAGCCGGTCTGTCCGCTGGAGCCTTGGGCGAATGCGGAGGGCTAGCGGAGAGGTCCGGCCGTCCCTGCGATCTCGCCGGCCCGGCCGGCGATGGTTGTCGCGACCAGGTCGCGCTCTTTCTGCCCGAACGAGGCGGAAGAGAGCATCTCGACAGCAGCGAGATCGCGGTAGAGGACGCGGACCAGGCGTTTCGCCTCCGTCGGCGCGCGATCGATCCAGACGAGGGTCTTATCGACCTGCACGGTGTGCTGGATCATGTGCGCCTCGAAGCGGTGCAAACGGAACCGGATGGGCTTCGCGCCATCCCAGAACATGGCGTCCCGTTCCAGGTCGGCGTCCGACAGACCCCCGAGCTCGCGCAGGACGCGGCGATGGATCTCGTAAAGCGCGTTCCGAACATCGGCGACGCTGCCCTCGAGGGCCTTCGGGCCACGATAGCCGTGCTCGTCGCGCCATGAGCTCACGCGTTCCTCGGCCTCCTTTGGGTCGCGCGGCCGATCCGGTGCGAGCTCGTACTGGATCACGCTGAGAAATCCGTACTCGGCACCGAGCATGTGCTCGAGCACGTCACGTAGCGGCCACTCGCCCTCGCGCGGTACCCGATCGAGATCCTGATCCCGTAAGCCGGCCAGCGCACCGGTCAGGTCGCGGTACGCGTGGTGGTACTGACCGAGGATGCGCTGCGCCTGCGAGGGCGGCGCAGGCCGCATCGCCGCGAGCCGAACCGCGAGATCACGGAGCTCGTGCTGCGCCATGAGAAGCGTGAAACGGAGACCCTCATCGTCGTACTCGCGCCAGACCCAGGGCCGTGCCATGTCCGCATCCGGCAGGTCGACGGTCGCCCGGACGAGCGCCTCGACGGCCTCGGTGACCGTCGGCATCAGAGCGCGACGACCGGGACGCCCGCGACGGTCTCCGCAGCAACGAGATCGACGACCTTGTGCAGGTGGCCGGTGTCTTTCCACACTCGGATCTGCCGGTCCGCGCTCGTCCCCTCGCGGGCGATCGTCTCGAGATACTCGACTTCCTTGCGCGAGCCCAGTGCGTCGACGACATCGTCGATGAATTCAAGGAGCTCCACCGAAAGGTCCTTCATCGGCACCTCGGTCTGCTTGCCGAAGTCGATGAGCTTGGCGTCCATCCCGCCGCGCATCGCCCGCCACTTGTTCTCCTGAATGAGGCTCGGAAGGTAGCGTCGGAAGCCCTGATTCTTCTCGCGGAGCACGAGGAGCTTTGCGCAGATGGCCTGGATGAGCGCGGCGATGCAGAGCGTCTCCTCGATGCGCGTCGCCGCATCGCACACGCGGAACTCGATCGTCGGAAAGAAAGCGTGCGGCCGTAGATCCCACCAGATCTTCCTGCCGTTGTCGATCGATCCGGTCTTTACAAGAAGCTCGACAAAGTTCTCGTACTCGTCATAGCTCGAAAACTCCGGCGGCGTCCCGGTGCGCGGGAAGCGGCCCCAGATGACCTGCCGGTACGACTTCAGGCCGGTGTTGCGAGCGAGCCAGAACGGAGACGAGGTCGAGATCGCGAGGAGATGCGGCAGGAAATAGCGCGCTTCGTTCATGACCTCGACACGGCTCTCGCGGTCCGGTATTCCGACGTGCACGTGAAGACCGAAGATGAGGAGCTCGCGGATCACGTCCTGCAGCTCGTCTTCGAGGATCTTGTAGCGCTCGGCCTCGGTGACCTGCTGATCCTGCCAGTGGGAGAAAGGATGCGTGCCGGCCGACGCGATCCGCAGGCCGACCGGTGCGAGGAGCGCCGCGAGCGTGCCGCGCAAGGTCGAGATCTCCGCGCGGGCTTCGCTGATGTCCGCGCAGATCTTGGTGCCGGCCTCGATGACCGACTGCATCATCTCCGGCTTGATCTGCTCGCCCAGTCGGGGACGGGCTGCGGCCAGAAGGGTCTCGCTGTGGCTCTTGAGCTGGCCCTCACCGTCGACGATCTGGAACTCTTCCTCGATCCCGATGGTGAGACGCGGAACGTTCGTGGCTCTCATGCGCCGTTCCGGGCGGCGTTTGGGGTGGGCGCGACTCTGCGCCCGCCGGCGATCACGTACGTTGGCACGACGCTGCCGGCGCCCGCGGTCACGTTGAGCAGGGCGCTCGACGAAACGCGCGCGAGGGTCCCCGAGACACGGCCCCAGAACAGGTACGGATCGTGATCGATCGAAAGATCGAGGAAATGCATCCGGTCGAGCACGACCGGGAATGGATAGCGCGGCACCGGGACGCGCTCCTGCACGACATAGGAGCTCTCGAGCGCCACGAGGAACGACTGCTCCCACTCGTGCTGGTCGATCGTCCAGCCCAGGATCACGCCTTTCCCACCGTATTCGTCGTTCGGTTTCAGAACCAGCCGCGTCCGGTTTGCGATGACGAAGTCGCCGAGGTCGACGACCTTCCCCGCGTAGGTGGTGTGCCCCTCGCGGACCTTGCGCGTCCACGGGATGTGCCTCGCGATCGCGGCTCGCTGCGGCGTCGTGTAGAGGGCCACGTAGCGGTCGTCTGAGAGGAGGGCGAGGCTCATCTTCTTGTGCAGGAGCTTCGCGCGGAAGCTGTTAACGACGGTGACCGCTCCCTCGAGGTAGGCGCGGACGAGCGGCCGGGAGACGTCGTCTTTCGCGAGGAGCTCGCTCGTGAGCACGCGGCGGTACACGATGTTGATCGGCTTGCCATTCGCGCGAAGCGATCCGCGCGAATACGTGAGATCTTCGGGCGCGCAGATGACGGTGGGGACCCCGCGCGATTCGAAATACCGCTGGAACATCTCGAATTCGGTCAGGGTCGGCAGCCCGCGCCAGTCCACGATCGCGATGGCGGGCGCGCTCTCGGAGCGCGAGCGGTGCGCGCGCAGCATCGCCGTGAGCTGACGCCCGCGCGTCGGCACGACGCTGCACTTGAATTTCTCGCGGAACTTCTTCATGACCGGCAACGAGGCGAAGACCTGGGCCAGCTCGTCGTTGTATGCCATGCCCGCCGGCGATTCAGCGTTGTACTCGACGAATCGAATGACACCGTCCAGGCCGATGAATCCATCCAGCCGCGCCGATGGCGACGCCGCGCGGAATCCTGGATCGCGCAGCGCGAGCGCCTCCTCCTGCGGGTCGAGGTCGAGCTGACGGCGGAGGTCCTCGTCGGCGATCAGCGCACGCTCGAGCCTG
>DASPWX010000144.1:0-2442 GCA_035637615.1 Bathyarchaeia archaeon
GGCCAGCGCGACTGGGAGACCACCTTCAAGACGCTGAACGCGCGCACGCCGGTCTTCCTGCCGTGGGCCGCGACGACCGCTGACAAGATCGTCGAGCAGCTGAAGGCCACCGGCCGATGAACGAGATCGTCGCCCTCTTAGAGAGCCTCCGCCCGATCCTCGAACGGTGGTACCTGCTGCTCTTCGCGATCGTGCTCGTCACGCTCCTCTGCATTCCGTCGCGCGTGCTGGTGGGCGCGCTCGCCGCGCTGCTCCGCGTGCCCGCCGTCTTCACGCGCACCGAGATTGATCCGCCGCTCCGCCGCGCGACGCCGACCGCGCCGTACCGGCTGCTTCGTAATCTCCGTGATTACTTCCGTCCGGTGCTCGATCGGCCCGGGCGCGCTCTCACGGGCGCGGCCGGCGGACTCTTCTTCACCGCGCGCAACGCGGCGAACTGGCCGGTCGCCGCCATCACCGGCGCGATCGTCGGTCTCTTCAGCCCGCTCGTCGATCAGGCTGCGACCCACGCCGAGAACGGCAGCGATCGTCTCGGCGCGCAGGCGCGCTCCGCGGCCGGTGCCCTGCGTGGGAACTCCGACCGCTGGGCGGGCTGGCGCGTCATCGGCGGGTTCCTCTTCTTCGGCGGGCTGCTCCTGTTCCTCTACGCGGACGCGGCACTCTCGATCGCGAGCCACGAGAAGGCGATCGGCGCGTCGGTGACATTCCTCCCGGAGTGGTTCCGCGAGATCACGATCGCGTACGCGATCGCGTCGTTCGTCGGCGCCCTCATGCTCGGTCTCGTCTTCTTCGACCTCATCGGGATGACGCACCTCGGTCCGTGGGATGACCTCGCGCCGACACCGCGACGATGGCTCACGCGCACCGCCCTCGGCCTCGCTGCTTGCTTCCTGCTGCTCTCGCTCTTCCTCGCGCTCTGGCGCGCGTCGATCATCGTGACCGACTTCATTCCGCCGGACCTCGCGAACAAGTTCGAAGGGATCGCGCTCACGTTCCCGATCCCGCTCATGCTCGTCGCGACCGCGCTCATCGCGTGGGGCGCGATCGCGATGCCGTGGCTCGCGTGGATCCTCGTGGTCGGCGCGCTCGCGCTGGTGATGCTCGTGGTCGCGCTCGTCCTGCGGGCCGTGAGCCGCGCGCTGCCGCCGCTCGCGGTGCTGCTCGGCGGGATCCTCCGCGTGCTTGGGATCGCGGGGCTCGTCCTATTAATAGGAGTGGTCGCGGTCGCCGCGGCCGCCTATTTCCTGGTGGCCGTCGTCGCGGTTGCCGTGATCTTCGCCGGCGCGTTCGCGGCCCTCTTGCTCTGGGCTGCGGTGTGGCTCGTTGCTGAGGCGATCGTCTACGTCTTGCGGCTGATCGCGAAGATCGCCGACGCGCTCGAGATCGTGCTGCAGCGGCTCATCGATGCGCTCATGTATCCCGGCCGCGTGCTCTGGAACTGGATCGCGAGCTTCGATCGGGCCCGTGCGATCCACCTGCAGCCGATCCGCTCGGTGGAGACCCGTCCGCTGCGACTTGCGCCACCGGAGGAACCGCCCGCGCTTGGAGAGTCGGCCCGCTAGCGTCGCGCGTCACGGGATCCGGATCGTAGGGGTGGGCACCGGCAGTGGCGGCAACGTTGGAAGGATTCCCGTTGCCGTCGGCGTGGGTGTCGGTAGCGGTGCCTGTGTGGATGCGGGTGTCGGGATTGGAGTCGCCGGCGGCGTACGTGTAGGGACCGGTGTAAGGACCGGCGTGGCGGGCGGAGCGGTTGCGTTCGGAGCCGCCGCGGTCGGAGCGACTCGATTCGCTGTGGGCTCGGGTGTGGGCGGTGCTGCCGGTTGCGGTGCCGCCGGTTGCGGTGCCGGTGACCGTGGCGCCGGTCGTGGAGTGGCCGGTTCGGCGTGGGGAGGGGTCGCATCCGCGGCCGTGTCCGAGGTCGGCGGCCCGGAGACGAGACTCGGCGACGTGCTTGGCATCGGAGTGCTCGTCCGGCTCGCGACCGAAGGCCTTGCGGATGGCCCATGGGCGTTCACGTATGAAGCGTTTCCTCTCGGCAACAGCAGAACGACATAGCCGATCAGGATTCCGAGCGCCGCACCGGCGAGAGCGAGCCGAAGCTGCATAGGACCGCTCACACATCAATCGTCGATCCGTTGCATTGAGACGGTATGGGGGCCCTCGTCAAGGGCCCGTGGCTTTCGACCACAGGGCCTCCCGACGAGGGCGTTTTCGCTACGGCTGGCTGTTGCAGAAGGCCGAGAACCCGGAGTTCGTCGGCCCGGTGTCGTGGCCGAGGCCACCGTCTTCCCTCGCGTCGACCGATCGCCAGTTGATCCCGCCGTCGTAGCGGTCGTGATGCGCGAAGGCTCCAAAGGCGCCGTGGCCGGCATCGCAGGAGTTCCCGTTCGGGTGATAGCCCGTGTCGTCCGCGAGCGCGACGCTCCCACCGAGCAGTGCGCA
>DASPWX010000145.1:0-10457 GCA_035637615.1 Bathyarchaeia archaeon
GGCGGCCGCTTCGCGGCGGATCGACGAGCTTCTCAACCGCGGCAAGGGCGAGTCGCCGCGCGCTGCCCCGACGCGGCGTACTCGGAAGGCCGCGGCATCGCGCCCGGCGAAGACGGCCGAGGGCGGGATGAGCGAAGCACAGTCGGCGTATCTGCAGGAGCTCGCGGACGAGGAAGGCGGCGATTTCAATCCGGACCTCACGAAGGAGGAAGGCGCGCGCCGCATCGGAGAGCTTCTGATCAAGCAGATGGCGCGTCGGTCGCCCACGGAGCCGCCCTTCTAAGCCACGTCCCTGCTAGTTTCGGCCTCTCATGGCTCTTGAAGGCCGCACCGCGCTCATCACCGGCGCGGGCCGGGGCATCGGGCGCGCGACCGCCATGCGGCTTGCGCGCGATGGGGCGCGCATCGCCATCAACTTCAAAGGGAACGCGGAGGCCGCCGGGGAGGCCAAACGCCTCGTCGAGAAGGCCGGCGGCGAGGCAACCCTCATTAAAGGAGACATCTCGGTCGACGCGGAAGCCGACGAGGTCGTCAAGGCCGCGCTTGCCTTCGGCAAAGGGCGGCTCGACATCCTCGTGAACAACGCCGGCATCACCCGCGACAACCTCTTGGTGCGGATGAGTGCGGAGGACTGGGACGCGGTGGTGGACCTGAACCTCCGCGGCGCGTTCCTCGTGACCAAAGCCGCGATGCGTCCGATGATGAAACAGCGCTCCGGACGGATCGTGAACGTCTCGTCGGTGGCGGGCGTCGCCGGCAACGCGGGCCAGGCCAACTACGCGTCGGCGAAGGCGGGGCTCATCGGTTTTACCAAAACGGTCGCCCGCGAGATGGCGGTCCGCAACATCACCTGCAACGCCGTGGCGCCCGGGTTCGTGCCCACGGATCTGACGAACGCCCTTCTCAAGCAGATGGAGGAGACGATCCTCAAGCAGATCCCGCTCGGCCGTTTCGGCACGGTCGAGGATGTCGCGAACGCGATCGCCTTCCTCGTCTCGGATGAGGCCAGCTACATCACCGGTCAGGTGATCGTCGTCGACGGCGGGATGGTGACCGCCTAAAGCATGCGACCCTCGCGCATCCTCCTCGTCGCAGGCGTCGCCATCCTGGTGTTCGCGCTCGACCGGGTTACGAAGGCCTGGGTCAGCGAGAACATCCCGCTCGGCACCGCGCGGCCGATCGTGGGCGACTACGTACGGATCGTCCATGCGCAGAACACGGGCGCGGCCTTCGGGCTGCTGCCGGAGCGAACGACGCTCCTATCGGTGCTCTCGGTCGTGGCCGTCCTCGCGATCATCTATTACTACCGGCAGATCGCCAGCAGCTCGGCGCTCGTCTCGGCGACGCTCGGGATGCAGCTCGGCGGCGCATTCGGAAATCTTCTCGATCGCGTCACGCAGGGATACGTCGTCGACTTCGTCGATGTCGGGGTCGGCGAGATCCGCTTCTGGGCCTTCAACGTCGCCGACTCGTCGATCGTGGTCGGGATCATCCTTGTCACCGCGGCGCTCTGGTACGAGGAGCACCGCGCGGCCACGCCGAAGCCGGTCTAGTGGCGGAGCGGATCGCGCTGCGCGTCGACGAAGGCGGGCAGCGCGTGGACCGCTTCCTCGCGGCGCGCAGCCTCCTCTCGCGCAGCGCCATCGCCCGCCTCGCGAAGGACGGTCATGTCCTGGTCGACGGCGCGGCGGTCGAGCCTGCGTACAAGGTGCGTCTCGGCCAGGAGCTCATCGTCGACGTTCCGGATGCGGAGCCCGCCCTCTCGCTCGCTGCCGAGAACATCCCGATCGACGTCCTCTATGAGGATGACGACGTCATCGTGGTGAACAAGCCTGCCGGTCTGGTGGTGCATCCCGCATACGGCCACGCGACGGGCACTCTCGTGAACGCGGTCGTTGGACGGATCACGGCCGATACCGGTCGTGCGGCGTCGCGGCCCGGGATCGTGCACCGTCTCGACAAAGACACGAGCGGTGTTCTCATCGTCGCGAAGAACGACACCGCTCACCTCGCGCTCGCCCGGCAGATCCAGGCGCAGAAGTTCGGCAAGGAGTATGTCGCGCTCGTGTGGGGTGATCCCGGCAGCACCCCCGCCGTCGTCGAGGCGCCTCTTCTTCGCGATCCGAGTGACAGGCGCCGCATGGTCGTGCGTGCCGGTGGGCGCCAGGCCACGACCCGTTTCGAGCGCATTGCGGCCTGGTCCACAGGTGCCGAGCGTCGGGCCCTTCTGCACGTCCGACCGGTCACCGGGCGCACGCATCAGATCCGGGCGCACCTGGCGTACGCGCGACTCCCTATCGTTGGCGACCCGGTGTATGGCAAGCGCGGCGAGCAAGGCGGCCTCGAGCGCCAGTTCCTGCACGCCTGGCGCCTCACCGTGCGGCTTCCGCATGCCGGTGAGCGCACCTTCACGGCCCCGCTCGCGCCCGAGCTCGTCGCATACCTGGAGGGACTCGGCACGCCGGTCACGGCGGGACCGCTCCTGGACGACCTCCGCTGAGCGTCGATGGTCGCGGCCTCCTCGTGATTATTTCGGCGCCATCCGGTGCCGGGAAGGACACGGTCATCCACGGTCTGGTCAAGGAGCTCGACGACGCCGTGGTCTACGTGACCGCCACCAGCCGCAAGCCGCGCCGCGGCGAGCAGCACGGCGTCGACTATTACTTCTACGAGCCGGAGAAGTTCCGCGCGGAGATCGAGGCCGGGAATTTCCTCGAATGGTCGATGGTCCACGGCGACTTCAAAGGTGTCCGCAAGGACGCCCTCGCAGACACGCTCCGCGGCCACCGGATCGTCATCGTCAAGCCGGAGCCGCAAGGAATGCGGAAGATCAAGGCGATGCTGCCCGAGGCGCTGACCGTATTCATCATGCCGCCGTCGCTGGACTCGCTCCGCAAGCGGCTCGTCGATCGCGGCACCGAGACCGACGACCAGCGCGAGCTGCGCATGCGCAACGCCGAGATCGAGATGGCCGCGGCCCCCGAATATGACTATGTCGTCGTCAATGACGATGGCAAGATCGACAAGACCGTGAAGGAGATCGCCGAGATCGTGCGGAAGGAGATGAGGAAGCCGCGGCACTACGACCTGTGACCGCCTGTGTCAGGCGGTCACACGTCGCCGGAGCGCAGCGGAGGTACGACCTGTGACCCCCAGGACCGCGGAGGTCGCCGTCTTCGCCGGCATTCGCGGGCCCGCGCGCACGTTCAGCTACGTCGTCCCGGACGGCCTTGACCTTCTGCCCGGCCACCTCGTTCGCGTCGGTCTCGGGCAGCGCGCGGTTCCCGGCGTCGTCGTGGCGCTCGATGGCGCGGCCGGGGACCGCGAGCTCCGTCCGATCGACGCCCTCGTGCATCCCTCACCGCTCCTCCGGCCGCATCAGCTCGCGCTCGCGACGTGGATCGCCGAGCGCTACCGCTGCGGGCTCGCCGACGCCGTGCGCGCGATGGTCCCGCCCGCACTCGCCTCGCGCGCCCGGTCGCCGGGCCTCGCGACGGCGCGCGGCGAGCGAACCGAAGCGGTCTTTGCTCTGGAGACCGCCGGCAGGGACGCGCTCGCGGGCTCGGTGCGCGTCGGCGCGCGACAGCTCGCGACGATCCGGGCGCTCGCGGCGGGCGCGGTGACCGCCCGCGATCTGACCGATGCCGGCGGGTCCACGGCCGCGGCGCGGGCGCTCGCACGCCGGGGTCTCGTGCTCGCGGGAACGCGTGCGGTGCGTCGGGTACCGGCCGAGTTCGCTCTCGCCGATGAGGACCGCGCCCGCGACCTGCCGGCGACCGGGCCCCAGGCCGTCGCGATCGGCGCCATCACCGCGGCGCTCGGCTCGGGCCGCGGCTTCCTTCTCCACGGCGTGACCGCGAGCGGCAAGACCGAGGTGTACGTGCGCGCGGCCACAGCCGCGCTGGCGCGCGGCGACGGCGTGATCGTCCTCGTGCCGGAGATCATCCTGACCGCGCAGGTCGTCGCGCGATTCATCGCCCGCTTCGGGGACCGCGTCGCCCTCCTGCACAGCGCTCTCTCGGCGGGCGAACGCTTCGATGAGTGGCGGCGGGTCCTCGACGGCGTGGCCGACGTCGTGATCGGTTCGCGTTCCGCGCTCTTCGCACCGCTCGAGCGCGTGGGCCTGGTCGTGGTGGACGAGGAGCAGGAGCCCTCATACAAACAGGAGAGCGACCCGCGTTACCACGCGGTCGACACGGCGCTCGAGCTCGGCCGGATCACCGGCGCCGCCGTGGTGCTGGGCAGCGCGACGCCGCGGGTCGTCACGTACGAGGCCGCGCGCAAGGGCGAGCTCGCGTCTCTCACGCTGCCGGAGCGTGTCGGCGAGCTCCCGCTGCCGCCCACCACCGTCGTGGACCTGCGGCTCGAGCTTCTGTCGGGCAACCGCGGCACGCTCTCGCAGGCGCTTCGCCAGGCGCTCCAGCGCACCGTCGCGGCGGGAGAGCAGGTGATCCTGTATTTGAATCGGCGCGGCTTCGCCACGGTGGTTCTGTGCCGCGACTGCGGCTACGTCGCGAAGTGCCCGGACTGCGAGATCCCGTACGCGTATCACGCCGACGGCGCACTCATGTGCCACCGCTGCGGCCGCCGCGAGCGGAACGCGCCGCAGCGCTGCCCGGCGTGCGGCAGCGCGCGGATCAAGCAGCTCGGTGTCGGGACGCAGCGCGTGGAAGAAGAGGTGCGCGCCGCCGTTCCGCGCGCGAAGGTCATTCGCCTCGACCGTGACGCCATCCGCGCGAAGGGCGCGCACGCGGCGGCATACGAGCGGATGCGTTCGGGCGACGCGCAGGTCATCGTCGGCACGCAGATGCTCGCGAAGGGGTTCGACCTTCCGCGAGTGACGCTCGTCGGCGTCGTCAATGCCGACACCATCCTCAATCTCCCCGACTTCACCGCGGCCGAACGGACCTTTCAGCTGCTCACGCAGGTCCTGGGCCGGTCGGGTCGTGGCGAGGCCGGCGGACGCGGCATCGTTCAGACCTATCTACCGGAGCACTACGCGATCCGTGCCGCCGCCGCGCACGACTACGTCGCGTTCGCCGAGGCCGAGCTCGAGGGACGCCGGCGTTTCGGTTACCCACCATTCGGGCGGCTGGCGTTGCTCACCACGCAGGCCAAGAAGCTCGAGACGGTCGAGAGGCGGACGCGCGAGCTTGCGGCGCGGCTCCGGGAAGCCGCCGCGGATGACGCGGAGGTTCTCGGGCCCGCGCCGGCGTTCGCGGCGAAGCGCGCCGGAAGCTATCGCGCGCAGGTCGTCCTGCGCGGCGATCCCGAGCGTGTGCTCGGCCGCGTCGCCCTGAGCGACGAGTGGACGGTCGACGTGGACCCGGTGACACTTCTCGGGTGACCGAGGACCCAAAGGGAGCGGAAAAGGCGCCCCTACCGCCGCGGCTGCGCATCGCCAAGGGAACGCCCTGGCGTATCGACGCCGGGCGCCGCGCGAAGTGGTCTACTCCCGAGTTCCTCTCCGCCAATGCGGTCGACATCCGGCAGATCGGCGACCCTGTCCTGCACGCGCCTTCGAAAAAGCCGCGGCTCGGCCGGCCCGAGCTCGAAGCGCTCGCGGCGCGCATGTTCGCGTCGATGGTCGTCGCGCACGGGATCGGTATCGCCGCGCCGCAGATCGGCGTGCCGCTGCGGGTCGTGATCATGGACGTCGACGAGGCCGGTGTCGTAGCGCTGGAACCGACGATCGAGTGGACGAGCGAAGAAAAGGAAGAGACGAGCGAAGGCTGCCTCTCCGTGCGGGGCCTCTACGGAATGCTCGAGCGCCCGGTCGCGGCGCGCCTGGTCGCGAATGATCTCGCCGGAAAGCGCTTCACGCTCACGGGCGACGAATTCGGAGCGCAGTGCATGCTCCACGAGATCGATCACCTGAACGGAACGCTGTATGTCGATCGGCTCCGATCGCGCGAGGATCTGCACACGGTCGAGCCTGATGAGGAGGAACGGGTTTCCGCCTAGCACAGCGCGCTCTCTTCCTCGGCACGCCTGAGTTCGCGGTTCGCTCGCTCGAGGCACTCGAACGCCTTCGCCAGAGCGGCGTCGTTCAGATCGTCGGCGTGATCACGCAACCCGATCGTCCCGCATCGCGCGGTGTGCTCCGCGAGCCTGCGGTGAAGGTCGCAGCGCAGGCCATCGGCCTACCAGTACGCCAGCCCGCCCGCCTCGATGAGAAGGAGGTGGCCGCGATCCTCGCTCTCCGTCCCGAACTGCTCGTGTGGTCGGCGTACGGCAACAAGATCCCGAAGTCGCTTCTCGGCGCGGTGAGCGGCCGCGCGCTCAACGTTCACGCGTCGCTGCTGCCCCGGTGGCGCGGCGCCGCGCCGATCGCACACGCGATCCTGGCCGGCGATCCGGAGACCGGGGTGACCCTGATGGAAGGAACCGCCGAGCTCGACGCGGGCCCGATCCTCGCGGAGACGCGCACGAAGATCGGGGACGAGACGAAGGGCGAGCTCGAAAAGCGACTCGCGAAGCTGGGCGGCGAGCTTCTCGAGCGCGAGATGCCGCGGTATCTCGCGGGGAAGCTCGTTCGGCGGCCGCAGGACACCAAACGAGTGACCCTCGCGCCGAAGCTCGAGCCGCCGCAGGGCGAGCTCGATCTGGCGCGTCCGGCGGAAGAGCTCGTGCGCCGCGTCCGCGCCTACACGCCGGATCCCGGCGCGTTCGTCCTGTTCCGCGGTCAGCGGATCGGGGTGCTCCGCGCGTCGGTCGCAGGCGGTCGCGGCACCGATCACGGCGTGTTCGAAGTTCGCGACGGGGCGCCGCACGTGGCGGCGGGCGCCGGATGGGTCCGACTGGACGAGGTGAAGCCGGCGGGCAAACGCGCGATGAGCGGCGCGGACTGGGTCCGCGGGCTGCGCGATGTTCGACCGGACGACCGGGTCCCGTCTTGAGGAGCGCCGCTACGCTCGATCAGGTGGCCGACATCCGTCCCGCAGTCAGTGACCTGACCGGAGAGCAGCTCGTCGCGTGGCTCGCAAAACGTGGCGAGCCGGCATACCGAGCGAAGCAGATCCGGCGGCACGCGACGCATGGCACCGAGCGCGGCTTCGAGGAGCTGACCGATCTGCCGAAGTCGCTTCGCGACGCGCTCGCGCACTCGTTTCGCTGGTCCTCCGTCGAGCCGGTGCGCGAGGAGGCGAGCGCGGATCGCGAGACCCGCAAGGCGCTCCTCGAGCTTCGCGATGGCCACCACATCGAGAGCGTGCTCATGCCGCATCACGGCGCGCGCAACGCCGTCTGCGTTTCGACCCAGGCCGGTTGTCCGATGGCCTGCGCGTTCTGCGCGACCGGCGAGATGGGTCTCGTGCGAAATCTCACCGCGGGCGAGATCGTCGACCAGATCCGGCACTGGCAGCGCGAGCTCGCGCCGAGCGGAGAGCGCGTCTCTCATGTCGTGTACATGGGGATGGGGGAGCCGTTCAACAACTACGACGCAACCCTCGCGTCGGTGCGCTCCCTCATCGACCCGGAAGAGTTCGGCATCAGCCCGCGGCGCCTGACGATCTCGACGTGCGGCGTGGTCCCCGGCATCGACGCCCTCGGCGGCGAGGGCCTGCCGATCAACCTCGCGGTGTCGCTCCACGCGCCGGACGATCCGACGCGTGCGCGGATCATGCCGATCAATCGGAAGTGGGGCGTCGAAGACGTCCTTGCCGCGGCGGCGCGCTATGTGAAGCGCACAAAGCGCCGCGTCACGTTCGAGTACGTTCTGCTCGCGGGCGTGAACGATTCGGCCGCGACGGCGCGCTCGCTCGCGGCGGCGATCACCCGACACGGACCCACGAAGGACGCCCATGTGAACCTCATTCCGTATAACCCGGGCGCGGGCGGATTCCGGAGGCCGTCCGTCGAACGCATGGAGGCCTTCACGAAGGTCCTGCAAGAGCAGGGCATCGCCGCGACGCTGCGGATCAGCAAAGGGCAGGACATCGCCGCGGGGTGCGGTCAGCTGAAGGTCGCGGAAGGGAAAGCGGCCGCCGTGTGAAGCGCGCCGCCTACCGTTTCGCCGGCCGTCTTCCTTCACCGATCAAACGGCTCTTCATCCGATTCACGGCCGCGAGGTTCATGGTGGGAGTCCTCGGGATCGTGCTGGACGAGAACGGGCGCGTCCTGCTCTTCCGCCACACCTATCGGCCATTCGCCCCGTGGGGCCTGCCGAGCGGCTTTCTGAAACCGAATGAATCGCCCGCGCAGGCGATCGAGCGCGAGGTGCGCGAGGAGACCGGTCTTCTCATCCAGGTCGTCGAGGTCCTCGAGGTACGCGCCGGCCGGCGACCGCAGCGGGTCGACGTGTGGCTGCGGTGCCGCTCGCGCGGTGGTTCGGCAAAGCCGACCGCGGAGGTCGATGAGGTGCGTTTCTTCGAGTTGGATGCACTGCCGCCGCTGATCGCCGAGCAAGAGCGTTTTCTGCGCGAGCATCGCCCGCGGCTCGTGTTCTAGCGGCGAGCCCGCTCTTTCTTCTTCGCCATGCGCGCGTCCTTCGTCTGCGTGCGGCGGCACCGCGTGCACACGAGCATCTTGGTGCCATCGATGACAGCCGGGTGAAGGTTCGCGTCGAAGCGACGGTGCGTGTGCACCTTCGAGTGGCTCACGTTGTATCCGTAGGCGGCGGTTTTGCCGCAGATCGCGCAGGCGCGTGGCATCGCAGGCGGACTCCTTCAGGGGAAGTGAACTCAAATGTTACAGTCGCGCCCATCGTTAGGCAATTCGATGGCGCCGCGCTTCTGCGCGCGCTTGAGGCCGCGACGGCGCGTCTTGAGGCGGGTGCGGATGAAGTAAACGCGCTCAACGTCTATCCCGTCCCCGACGGCGACACCGGCACGAACATGCTCCACACCATGCGCGCCGCGGTGAAGCACGCGAAGGACGCCGAGCCGACGATCGACAAAGTGAGCGCCGCCGCCGCGTATGGCGCGCTGATGGGAGCGCGGGGGAATAGCGGCGTGATCCTCTCGCAGGTGATCCGCGGGCTGAAGGAGGCGTTCGCCGGCAAAGAGATCGCAGATGTCGCGGATGTCCGGCGGGCGGCCGAGCTGGCGCGCACATACGCCTACGAGGCCGTGAGTAATCCGGCGCCTGGCACGATCCTGAGTCTCACCGCGTCCTTCGAAAAATCCGCCGCGGCTCCGGCGGACGACGTCGTGGACATGTTCCGCCGCATCGCGACGGACGCGCAGGCCACGGTGAAGCGCACGCGAGACGAGAACCCGACCAATCGCGCCGCCGGGGTCGTCGATGCGGGTGCCCGCGGACTGCAGCTGATCCTCGAGGGCGTGCTCTTGAGCTTCACCGGCAAAGACATCCCGCTCGACCGTATGGCGCCGGCCGAACGTCCCGCCGCTTCGGCGATCTCCGTCTCCGAGGCGCCGTCCTGGGAAGGCGCGTACGACGTTCAGTTCCTCGTCCAGAATCCGTCGCGCCCGGTCGCCGCCGTGCGCGAGGAGATGCTGAAGTTTGGTGCGGACTGTGTCCTGGTGGTCGGCGACGAACAGCTCCTCAAGGTCCACGTCCACACGCTCGAGCCTGATCAGATCGTGCGGATTGGACTCACCGCGGGGCGGATCGCGGACGTCGTCGTCGAAGATCTCGACGCGATGACGGCGGAGCACGAGCGAGCAACGGGCATCGTCGTCGCGTCGGCGCCGCGCGCGGCCGCCGCGTCGGTCGGCGTGGTGGCGGTTGTCCCCGGCGAGGGCTTCGCCGCGGTGGCGAGATCGCTCGGCGCGTCGGCCCTCCGTGGCGGCCCGACGATGAATCCCTCTACTGAGGAGCTTCTCGCCGCGATCACAGCCGCGAACGCAACGACGGTGATCGTCCTGCCGAACGACAGGAACGTGATCCTCGCGGCGCAGCAGGCCGCGAAGGTCTCGAGCGTCGCCGTGCACGTCGTGCCGACGCGCAATGTCGCGCAGGGCATGGCCGCCCTCGTCGCGTTCGACCCGGCGAAGGATCTTGCCGGCAACGCGAAGGCGATGGGTGAGGTCGCCGACCGCGCGCACGGGATCGAGGTGACGCGCGCCGTCCGCGACGCGACGATCGACGGCGAGCATGTTCGAAAGGGCGAGGCCATGGCCCTTCTTGACGGGCGGGTCGTCGCGCACGGTGAGGATGAGGAGACCGTTCTGTGCGAGGCGGCAAAGCGATTGACCGACTCGGAGATCTTCACCCTCTATGGCGGGGCTGACGTCGACGACGCTCGGGTCCAGCACGCCGCGCAGCGCCTGCGCGCGGCCTGTCCACGCGTTTCGGTGGAGGTGGCCCACGGTGGCCAGCCGCACTATCCCTTCATCGTTGCAGCCGAATAATCCTCGGGCCTCGCGGCCCTGCGGTCTCCAGGGTCCTCCCGAAACGTGCGCGTGACCGCGCCCGTCTCGGGTCCTCCCCGTAATCGGAGCGAACCGCCTGCGACATCGCTCGACCTCCCGGTAACGCGCATCCCCGGCATCGGC
>DASPWX010000146.1:0-6729 GCA_035637615.1 Bathyarchaeia archaeon
GAGGCGACCCGGTCGCTCCAGACGAGGCCATCACTTGTGATCCGGAAGACGGCGATGTCGTTGCTCCCGGCATCGACGGCGTAGAGCCAGCGACCGTTTTCGCTGAGCGTGACCGCTCCCTGCGATCCGAGGCTTCCGCCAATTCCGCCCGTCGGGGATGCGCTTGACCACGTGAGCTCGCCGGATGCGGAACGGTCATAGACGATGACCGCATTCGCCGCCGTATTCGTGAGGGTGTAGACGGCGCCCGCCTCGCCCTCCGCCGCCGCGGCCACCGAGGCCGGGCCGAGCAGAAGCGCGACGAACGCCACGAGCGTGAGGATGACGCGTGACATGGATTCCTCCCAAGTTCGAGTTCCTGCAGTGCAGGTCGGGACGATCGTGGCGATGGCTCATGACACCGCGATGACATCCCGTGTCACGGAAATGTCATCGAAGCGTGGCAGCGTGCGAACATGCGAGACGTGCCGAGCACGGCCAACGACGCGCCGATCCTGGTTGTCGACGACGATCCGAAGATCCTGCAGCTCGTCCGGATGTACCTCGAACGAGAAGGCTTTCGGGTCGTGACGGCAACGGACGGAATGGCGGCGGTCGCCGCGATACGCGAGCGCGCCCCTCGGCTCATGGTCCTCGATGTCATGCTCCCGACGCTCGACGGATTCGCGGTGCTGCGTGCGGCGCGGACGGATCAAGATCTGCCTGTCCTCATGCTTTCCGCGCGGGGGAGCACCGCGGACCGCGTCTCGGGGATCGCGAGCGGCGCCGACGATTACCTGCCGAAGCCCTTCTCTCCCGCCGAGCTCGTCGTTCGGGTCAAAGCGCTCCTCCGACGGAGCGGGGCCCGAGCCGCCGAGGGCACGGCTCTCATGGAGCTCGGTGACCTCGTGATCGACCGCGACCGCCACGAAGTGCGCCGAGGCGTCGATCGCGTCGACCTGAGCGAGTCAGAGCTGAACCTGCTCGTCGCCCTGGTGAACGCGTCGGGCCGAATCGTCACCCGAGAGGCCCTTTTGGATTCCCTCTATGGGAAGGGCGAATCGGAGGTGCTCGATCGGACGATCGACGTCTACATACGCAGGCTTCGCGACAAGCTCGGCGACGATCCCGAGAGCCCTCGCTACATCGCAACCGTCCGGGGCGCCGGGTACCGCGCGCTGCTCGGCCGATGAAGGGCCTCGCCGGACAGATCGCCCTGGCGGCGATCGCCGTCGCCGTAGTGGTCGCGCTTGTGCTGGCAATCGGCACCCTCGCGTTCTCGAGCGCCTCGTTCGCGCAGCTCATGGTCGATCACGGCGAGACGCTGGCCGCGGCGCAGGCGATGTTCCAGGAGAGCGTGACGCGCTTCTTCGTCGCGGCACTCGGTGTGGCGGCCCTGGCGGGTGTCGCCTTCGCGATCTTCATCGCGCGTCGCGTCGCGTCGCCCCTCCGCGAGGTCAGCGATGCTGCGAAGCTCATCGCGCAAGGCGATCACGCCGTCCGCGTGCGAGCACGCGGCCCTGCGGAGATCCGCTCCCTCGCCGCATCGTTCAATCGGATGGCCGGCGAAATCGAGGAGCAGGAACGCATGCGCCGCGAGTTCGTCTCCAACGCAGCGCACGAGCTGCGCACTCCGCTCACCAACTTGCAGGGTTACCTCGAAGCCCTTCGGGACGGGGTCATGACGGCCGATCGGGCCACCTTCGAATCGCTGCACGAGGAGGTCGATCGGATGGTCCGGCTTTCCCGCTCGCTCGACGCTCTGGCGGAGGGAGACGTCGCCGGCCGGGTCGCGGGCGAGCTGCGCGAGATCGACCTTCGCGCCGCGATCGTGGCGGCGACGGAGCTCTACGCCGCGGCGCTGGAGCGGCGCCGGCTGCGGATCGAGATGGATCTACCCGCCGTTGTCGCTGCGCGTGCCGACCCCGACCACCTCGCGCAGGTCCTCGCGAATCTGCTGCAGAACGCGGTGCGGTACACGCCCGATGGCGGTCGGATAGGCGTGAGCGCCCGCCGGCGCGACGCCGACGTTCTCGTGACCGTCTCCAATTCGGGCCCGGGCATCCCCGCCGAGGATCTCCCTCACGTCTTCGAGCGCTTCTACCGCGTCGAAAAGTCGCGCGACCGTGCGAGTGGCGGCGCGGGAATCGGTCTCGCGATCGTGAAGACGCTCGTCGAGCTCGGTGGTGGGCGGGTCGGAGCCGAGTCCGCGCCCGATGCGACGCGCTTCTGGTTCAGCCTTCCCGCAGTGGCCTAGAACACCTCAGCTGCCGACGAGCTTCAGGACGCGATGGTTGTCGGTGTCGGCGATGTACACGTTGCGGCGGTGTCGCAACCAGGCACGGCCTCCCCCGCAGTTCTAAGCGGCGAGCGCCTCCATGAGCCGACCGACGGCGGCTCCGAGCGAGTACCGCTTCGCCAGCTGTTCGAGCTTCTCGGGCTGCGCAGGCTTGCGCGGGATCGTTCCGTCGCCGCCCGTCACCGGCGCATCGCGGGCCATCCAGACGACCTTACGCGCGGCAACGAGGTAGTCCGCATCGGCGCGGAGCTTCGCGCGGATCGTCGCCGAGATATCCGGCGCAGCGAGGATCGCGTCGAGCGACCCGTACTTCGTGACGAGGTGGCTCGCGGTCTTCTCGCCGATCCCGTGCACGCCGGGCAGGCCATCCGACGGATCGCCGCGGAGCACCGCGTAGTCGAAGTAGCGGTCCCCCGGTATGCCGTACTTGTTGCGGATGTAGGCCTCGTCGACCTGCCCGAGCTCGGTGACGCCGCGGAGCGTGTAGAGGACCCGCACGTTCGGATCCTTCACGAGCGCGAAGAGATCGCGGTCACCGGTCACGACCTCGACCGGGCCGCTCGTCCGCTCGGCGATCGTCGCGATGACGTCCTCGGCCTCGTAGCCGTCCGCCGCACCCATCGAGATACCGAACGCATCGAGCAGCTCGATGATGATCTTGATCTGCGGATCCACCGGGTCGGGCGGGTCCTCCGGTCCCGCAACGCGGTGGGACTTGTACGACGGCATGGCGTCGACGCGGAACTGTGGGCGCCAGTCGGCATCCAACGCGATCACGAGCTTCGACGGGCGGCGATCCGGCAGGAGACGCGAGAGGAAATTCAGGAAGCCGAGCGCCGCATTCACGTTCGTGCCGTCGGAAGCCTTCCACTCAGGGACAGCGTGATACGCGCGATACGCCAGGCTGGCCGCGTCGACGAGGAGCGCCGCGCCGGCTATCGGCGTGCGGCGGGTGCGGCGAAGACTGTGTCGAGCGCGGCGATGAAGCGATCGTTCTCCGCCGGCGTTCCGATCGAGGCCCTTAGGCACCCGTCGCACCCGGGCCAGATAGAGATGTCACGGATCAGGACGCTCTGCTCGAGGAACCGCGCGTGAACGTCCGGCGGCTTCTCGTTCTTCAGCCGGAACAGGATGAAGTTCGTGACCGACGGAAAAACCTCGATCGACGGCACGCGTCGGAGCGCCTCGAGGACGCGCGCGCGCTCGCGCGTCGCGAGCTCGAGCCGATGCGCGATCGCCTGCTCGTCCCGAGCGATGCGGGCAGCGACGGCGAGCGTCAGCGTGCTCACGTTGTACGGCAGTGCCGCCGCCGTGAAGTAGCCCATGAGGTCGGGGTGGACGATGAGCACGCCGACCCGCAGGCCCGCGGCCGCGAGCACCTTCGAGAACGTCTTCGAGATGACCATGTTCGGGAACTCGTCCATCCGCGAAACGAGTGACTTGCCCGCGAAGTCCGAGTACGCCTCGTCGACGAGGACGAGCGTCTCGGGGAACTGCTCCGCGACGGCGAGGATGACGTCGGCGTCGATCTCGCCGCCGGTCGGGTTGTTCGGCGTCGTGAACACAACGATCTCGGGACGCGCCTTGGCCATCGTGGCGAGCGCCCGCTCCTTCGTGACCTCGTAAGGCAAGCCCACCATCTCCGTGACGACGGTCCCGCCGGCGAGCTGCGTCAGCCTCCCGTGCATCGAGTAGGTCGGGTGGAAGAGGAGGGTCTTGCGGCCGTGGCCGCCGAACACCAGGAAGACCTGCAGCAGGAGCTCGTTGCTGCCGTTGCCGAGGATCAGCCGGTCCGGCTTCGTGCCCCAGCGTGTCGAGAGGATCTCGCGGAGATCGTCGCCGCGGCCGGGGTATCTGTTGAGAAGGACGCCATTCAGCTCGTCCGGAGTGATGTAGCGGCCGGCGACGTTCGGCTCCGGCCATTCATTCGCGTTTATGCGGACGTCGGCCTTGAGCATCTGAGTGCGATACGGCTGGAACTGCGCGAGCTCCTCCCGGGGGCGCGGCAGCTTCCGATCGGTCATCCGTCCATAGCCTGACACGCGCGGGCCGCTCGCGCTCTCCGCGCGAACGGCCCGCCGCTGCTTGGGGGGAGGTGGGGCTCGGTTGGTTACCGGGAGTCGTGGCCCTCCGATTTCAGGTCGCGACTCTTCGTCTTCTCCGTCTTCTCGGTCTTGCCCTTGTCGGAGGCGTACGCGAGCACGGCCTTGAGGGACTTGCCACTGCGGACGCTCGCGACCCCGCAGCCCGCGGCGCTCCGAGTCTGTGTTGCGAGTGCGTTCAGGCCCGCGAACTGGTCGGTTGTCAGATTGCGCTCCGCGTAGGCCATGAGGCGGTCGAGTGAGCCGCCGCTCGAGCAGACCTGGCTGTTGCCGTAGGCAAGGGACGCCTGGGTGTCGTCGATCTTCTTCAGGAGCCAGCGCTCCGTGTTGCGATCGAGGTCGAAGCTCAGCACAAGCGCCGACATCTGATCGAGGACATCCGAGGCGCTGACGCCCGGCACGGTGACCGGAACTTGCGCGGTCGCGCTCGTCGAGGCGCCGGATGGCTCGGTGATGGTCGCGCTGACGGTGTACGTGCGGCTCGCCGTGTACACATGCGAGGCGGTGAACGTGGTCGCGCCGGCGGCGAGGGTCTGCGTCGTCGTGGCGCCGTCGCCCCACGTGAGTGTGAGCCCGTGGGTGTCCTGAGCGTCAGGGTCCGTGAAGCTTCCGTTGACGGTGACATTCGCCCCGGCAACGCTCGGGTCGAGCGCGAGGGCGCTCGGGACGGTGTTGTGCGCGGTGACCACCAGGAACGCGTCCTGGGTGCCGACACCGTTGTCGCGGTCGGTGATCGTGACGATCACGTCGTACGTGCCCGAGGTGATGTAGGAGTGCGAACCGCTAAAGCTACGAACGCCCGCCGCGAGGGAGTCCGGCGACGTGCTGCCATCGCCCCACGCGTACCGAACGACGTATGTGTCGAGCGTCCCTGGGTCGCTGAATGTCCCGCTCACGGTCACGGTCTGGTGGTCGGTGACCGTCGACGGCGAGAAGGCGAGGCTCGAGAGCGACGGTGACACGTTCATCGCCGTCACCGTGGTGCCGCCCGTGACCGACAGCCCGCCGCCGTCGGTCACGGTGACGGCGACGGTGTACGTGCCGGAGTCAAGGTACGTGTGGCTCGCGGTTGCCGACGTGGCGCCCGATCCGAGGGCTACGCTGTCCGAGAGGCCATCGCCCCAGGTGATCGCCACCGTGTGCGTATCCGAGCTCTCGGCGTCGGTGAATGACACGCTCAACGTGCTGCTCCCGCCTTCGAGCACGGCGGTCGCCTGGACCGCGAGGTCGGCGGGCGCGTGGTTGCTCGGAAGAACGACGAGGTCCGCGGTCGAGCTCGACTTGCCCAGATCCTTGTCGGCGACGGTCGCCTTGATGGTGACCGGATCGGCGACGTTGTAGGCGTGGGTGTCTGAGAACGAACGGGTCCCCGCCGCAAGCGACTGCGACGACGACGTCCCATCGCCCCAGTCGAGGGTCAGCGTGAACGTGTCGGCCGTGCCGGGATCGGTGAAGGTGCCGCTCACCGTCAGCGTCTGGTGATCGACGACCGAGGTCGGCGAGAGCAAGAGGCTCCCAACGACAGGGGCGACGTTCGTCGGCGAGACCGAAGCGCTCGCGGTCATGGTGTGGTTCGCGCTGTCCGCGAGCGTGAGAACGACCGAGTACGTGCCGGTGTCTGCGTAGACGTGCGACGTGTCGAATGTCGTCACGGTCGACGCGAGAGTGCCGGAATCGGACGTGGCGCCATCGCCCCACGCGACCGAGACCGTGTGCGTGTCGGCCGCGTCAGCATCGGCGAACGTGAGGGCGAGGGTGGAGCTCCCGCCCTCGTTGCCCGCGGTGACGCCGAAGGACGCGATGCTCGGCGCCTGGTTCGCCTGGTGGACGTTGACGCTCGCGGTCGCCGTGGCCGAGGCCCCCGCGTTGTCCGCGACGGTCGCGGTCACGGTGAAGTCATTAGCGGTCGTATAGGTGTGCGCACCCGTGGTGAACGAGGAGACGCTCGCTGCCAGATTCAGCGTGGTCTTCGACGAGAGATCGCCCCAGTCGACGGTCACGGTGTGCGTGTCGAGGCCGCCGTTGTCGGCGAAAGCGCCGGTGGCCGTTACGGCCTGGCCCGCTTCGACAGAGGCCGAAGAAAGGGCAAACGAGCTGATCGACGGCGCGGCATTCAAGACGTTGAGGCCGACGAATCGCGACGTCGCGTTCAGTCCGTCGCTCAGTGAGATGACGACAGAGACTCCTGAGGCATCGTTCGCATACGGGACCGACTTGCGGAGGCCCGGATCGCCGAAAGTGCGCGCTCCGACCGGAAGGGTGTACTTCTCCGTGTCGGTGCCATCGCCCCAGTCGATCTCAACCGAATAGGCGTCTTGGTCGGTGCCATCGGTGAATGTCGCGGTTACG
>DASPWX010000147.1:0-10942 GCA_035637615.1 Bathyarchaeia archaeon
GGTGGCTACAACTTCGGCTACACCGTGGTGCGCGGAAGCGCCGCCGCGCAGCGCTACGACACCCCCTTCGAGATCACCGGAATGGAGATGTCCCCGGATGGGAGTCACGTCCTCGGCACCTGGATCTTCGAGGATGCGGTGAAGGTCTGGCCGACGGACGACTTCGACTCGAAGACGACCCTCGCGTCTCCTCCGAACAAGATCGCCACTGCGCACTGGTGGCCACGCTCGTCCGAGATCGTCTACATGATCGGCGCGGTGAACGGGCAGTTCCACAACAAACGCGTCGAGCGTTGGGACCCGGCGACTGGGCGCCGCACGATCCTCTTCACATTGCCGGACGGCGGGTCGCTCGGCGGTCAGCTCACTCGGCCGGACGGCACGGCCGTGATCGTCCCGCGTTCGGGTGTCACGGACACCTGGGAATTGCACGAGCTCGCCACCGGGACGGTCACGATCATCGAACCTGCGAGCGAAGGCTTCTTCGCCACTGTGATGCTCCGCTAGTCCAAGGCGGGCAAACTCGGGCTCAAGGAGTCGATCACGAGACTCTCAGGTTGGGTGCACCGTGTCGACGACAACGCACAAGGCCGCCGGGCGTCTGCCCGGCGGCCAGTGCTTGCAGGTTCGGTTACTTGACGACGAAGGCGATGTGCATCCCCAGCAAGTAGTGCGCGGGCTGGTTGCAGATGAGGACGTAGTTACCAGGCGCGAGATCGAGCGTGAACGTCTTGGCCTGGGTCGGGTCGAGGTCGCCGCTCTCACCCTGGCTGCCATCCTCGGACATCTTTCCGGGCTCGTCCGGGTTTGGCGCGATCTTGTCCGCGGGCACATCTGTCTTGAGCACCACCACCTCGTGGACCATGGTGCCGCCGTTCTTAACGTTAAAGGTGATTTTGCCGCTTGGCACCGTTGATTGGTCGAGGACGATCTTGCTATCGGTGAGCGTAGCGTTGACCGTCGTAGAGCCTGTTCCCCCCGCCGTACCGCACGCGGCGAGGAGCAGGACCGAGACGGCTGCTGTTACGAGAAGAGCCTTCATGTGTCCTACCTCTTGCCGGAGCACCCGCTCGAGCGGATGGCGGCGTCGTCGAACCGTAGGGCGAGCTGGTGAGTGCAGCGGGTGCCGTTCGGACCAACCTGCCGCGCCGTTCGACCCGTCTTCATCAGGACCTTAGGGGGAGACTTCCTGGCGAGCAGTCGCGCGCGGCCGGACGTCATGAAAGGTTGGCACACGACCACGGCGGGGTGCGGTCCACGTCCCGGCGGTCGGTACAGCTCCGTCGTAACCGGATCCGCAGTCGTTTCGTATCGCACGGTCTCGAGAACAGAAGCTCGCGTGAGCCAATCGATCGGTCTCGAGGGAAACATCGGCATTGAGCCTGATTGCGAATCCGATCATTCCGAGGTGTGCACGGGCGGCTGCCGCGGCGAGGCGAAGGCTTCCGTAGCCGTGCGTGCCAGTGCGAAGGACTTCCGGCGCCGCCGCGGATGACGCGCTCGTCGACTCCATCAGAGACCCTTGGTTCCATCGTTGGGGCCACGCGCGGCCGACATGAAGAGGCGCGCACTAAGCGTTCCTAGGCCGACGGCCAGAATGATCAGTAGGGCGAGGCCGATGAGGAGCCGGGCGGCATCGTCGGGCATGGGACGAGCCTGCGCCCTGCGGATTGAGGCAGACAGTGCCGAACGGCCCTATCCAGCGAGGACTACCGGGGTCCCAAGACGGGCTGCGCGGCCCTGTCGGCGGGCCTGCCGCTGCTGGAAAGTGACACCGAAGAAGGAGGTGCATCGTGAAGGCACCATCGATCGTCAATCGTCACACCGTCATCGCAGACCCGCCTCTCGCACGGTTCCTCTTCTCGGACACTCGCATGGCCATCGTCTGGCTGGCACTCCGCGTCTATGTCGGCTACAGCTGGCTCGATGCCGGCTGGCACAAAATCCTCGACACCGGTGCGAAGACCAACTACATCATCGACGGCTCAGGACTCCTCGCCTTCTGGCAGCGCATCGCAGCCGTGCCGGCCGCACCGGCGAAGCCGGTGATCATCTACGACTGGTACCGCGGCTTCATCCAGTTCCTGATCGACGCCCACGCTGAGGCCTTCATGGGAAAGGTCGTCGCCTTCGGCGAGACCGCCGTCGGGATCGGCCTCATTCTCGGAGCGTTCGTCGGCGTTGCGGCAGTCGCCGGTGGGTTCATGAACATGAATTTCATGCTCGCCGGTAGCGCGAGCAGCAACCCGGTTCTACTCATCCTCGCGATCGTTCTCATCCTCGCCTGGAAGACCGCCGGGTATATCGGACTCGACCGGTTCCTACTTCCACTTCTCGGCACGCCTTGGAAGGCACCGAAGATCGAGAAGGCTTCCGCCGAGCGCGCGCGCGTTCCACAGCTCGCATGACGATTCCTTCTTCATCGCGCGGCAAGAGGAGCGGAGCAATCCGCTCCTCGACCGCGTCCAGCTCACTCACCGTCCTTGTGATGAGCGGCGACGGCGAGCGGAGGAGCGATTGGGCGGAGTACTTCGGAGGTCTCGGGCTACAGACGATGCGCTGTGCCGGCCCCCAAGCGACGACGTGCGCGCTCAGCCTTAACAGGCGCTGCCCCCTGCACGAAGAGGCCGACTTCATCATCTACGACCAAGAGAGCGTCACGCCCGAGCTCGACTCGCAGGTGCGGCACCTGCCGCCCGAAGCGCCCATCGCATACGCGCGCAGCGAGCGTGACGCTCGGGGTCGCCAGTTCCCCGTCGCGACCGATATCTTTTCCGGACGGCGCCCGGAGCGCTGAAGCTCTGCGGATAATCAGACCCCTGAGGAACTCTGCGGCGGCGTTTGCCTCGTTGCCCACGCGCCTGCGCATCGCCGGCTTCGTGCTCCCGTCTCTGCTGATCGCGAGCTTGGTCGGCCTCGACTACTTCGTCCTCGCGCCGCTCTTGCCATCGGGCGTCTCGCATCTGGTGATGCTCGTCGTGGGGATCGCCGGTGTGCTCGCGTTTTCAACCGTTCTGTTCGGACGCTTGAGCGCCCTGCAGCAGCGCGATCGTGAGCAGACGGCCCGGTTGGCAGCGCTCAACGCCGCCGGGATGTGGATGACCTCCGAGCTCGACACCGCCGCTGTGCTGCAGCGCGTGGTCGACCAGGCTCGTGACATCGCGAGCGCGAAGTACGCCGCGCTCGGTGTGTTCGACCAGACCGGCACCGTGGAGCAGTTCATCACCTCGGGCATCACGCCCGAGGAACGCGCGCTGATCGGACCCTTGCCGCACGGCCTCGGCCTCCTCGGACTCCTCCAGCGCGAGCCACACGCCCTGCGTCTGCGCGATATCAAGGAGCACCCGGCCTCGGTCGGCTTTCCGCCCAATCATCCGCCGATGCGCAGCTTCCTCGGTACGCCCATCCTCTGGCGCGGGAAGGCCCTGGGCAACCTCTACCTGACGGAGAAGCAGGGCGTCGCCGAGTTCACGGGCGAGGACGAGCAGGCCGTCGCGACGCTCGCAGCCCAGGCCGCGATCGCGATCGAGAACGCGCGGCTCTACGGGCAAGCGGAGCGCGTGTCCGTCCTGGAGGAGCGCCATCGCATCGGCATGGACCTGCACGACGGGGCGATCCAATCGCTCTACGGGCTCGGCTTGTTGCTGGAGGACGCCGCCGCGCGGATCGAACGCGAGCCGGTTCCCGCACGCGAGGTGGTCCTGCGCGCGGTGGACCGCCTGAACGTGGCCATCGCCGACCTGCGCAGCTATGTCCTGGGCCTGCGGCCGGTCCGCGGCAGCGATCGCCCGCTGACCGAGTCGCTGGCCACACTCGCTGAGCAGACGCGCAGCAACGCCCTCCTCGACGTCGACGTGGCGGTCTCGGAGGTTGCGGCCGCGGCCCTCGACGGCGTCGGTCGCGAGGCCGCGTTCTACATCGCCGCAGATGCCCTCGGCAACATCGCGCGTCATGCGCGCGCGCAGCGGGCCTCACTTCGGCTTTCCCTCGAGGATTCCAATGTGACCCTGGAGATCGTCGACAACGGCGTTGGTTTCGACTACGCCCGCGCGACCGAGGGTCACGGCCTGCGGAATATGCGCGAGCGAGCCTTTGCCGTGGGAGGACAGCTGCATGTTGACAGCGTCCCCGGCCAGGGCTCGCGGCTACGCTTTCAAGTCCCAGTTCGTTCGGAGGTGCGATGACGACCGAGAAGACCCGCATCCTGATCTGTGACGACCACGAGGTCGTGCGCGAGGGTCTGCGCGGACTCATCAGTCGCCAGGCGAGCATGACCGTGGTCGGCGAGGCCGGGACTGTGGCCGAAGCGATCGAGGCGGCGGCCCGCTCGAAGCCTGACGTGGTCATCATGGATGTGCGTCTTCCCGATGGTTCCGGTGTGGAAGCCTGTCGGGCGATACGCGACGCACGTTCAGAGACCAGGGTGATCATGCTCACGTCGTACGCCGACGACGAGGCGCTTTTCGCCTCGATCATCGCCGGCGCGTCCGGCTATCTCCTCAAGCAGACCCGGGGGCAGGCAGTAGTCGACGCGATCACGAGTGTCGCCTCGGGCAGATCGCTGCTCGATCCGGATGTCACCGGCAAGGTCCTCGAGCGGGTCCGCCAGGGCCGCGCAGAAGATCCCGCGATCGCGTCGCTCACCGATCAAGAACGCAAGGTCCTTGAAGGCCTTGCCGAGGGCCACACCAACCGTGAAATCGCGGAGAAGCTCTTCTTGTCGGAGAAGACCGTCAAGAACTACGTGAGTCGCATCCTCGACAAGCTGGGTCTGTCCCGGCGAGCAGAGGCCGCGGCGTACATGGCAAAGCACCCGCCCCGGCTCTGAGGCGGCCGCGGGCGCCGCACCGGGTGCGGGCGGAACTGGCGGCCCTCGCGATTGCTTGACGACAACACAACCGCTGAGCGGTCTGTGCGTTCGTCCGAAGCAGATCACGAAAGGACGCGGCCAGAGGCCGAGCTCGTCGCGCTCAAATTCGCGCGTGTATGAAATGGTGCCTTGTGTTCTCCGCGATCGGAACTACACATGAATAGGTTTCTTTGGACCCGCAGCGTCGCCCGTGCCCTGGTGCCGGCGAGTGCGATGGGCCTCGGCGACCAGCGAGCCGAATCGCGAAGAATCGTGGAACGGCCTCGCACCGTTCTCCGCGTCGCGGATCCCTGGGGGATAGATGGAGAAAAGCTATGGCTATTGATCAAGTCGATCGCAGGGTGGTCATCGAGAGACCACGGGTGGGCACGGATCGCGGGACGCGCGAAGCGGCCGCCCCGATAACCACCTCTACCGCGAAGACCTACCGAACGACCGCAAAGATCGTCGGGGCGGTGTACCTCGCGGGCTTTGTGGTGGGTCTTGTTGGGAGCGGAATCTTTCAATCGATTCTTGGTGCGACGGGCGCATCAGCCAACCTACCAGCGGTTGCCGCGAGCAGCGCGCTGCTGGCATTCGGCGCGATCCTCTGGTTGATGGCAGTCGCCGGCGACGCTGCTCACGGTGTCCTTATGTTCCCGATCTTGAGGCGCTACAACGAACGCATCGCCTTCGGCTACCTCGCCTCGAGGATCGTTGACGCCGTCTTCATCGCGGTCATGGTCCTTTTCGTACTACTTCAGATCCCGCTCGCGAGCGCGTTCGTGAAGGCAGCGGTCACTGACGCTTCGTTCCTTCAGACCGTGAGCGGTGTGTTCGCACAGGGGCAGGTCTACGCCTACGACATCGGGATGATCACCCTTGGAGTCTCCGGGTTGATGCTTTGCTACACGCTCTATCGCGCAGAGCTGCTTCCACGGCTGGTGGCCGGGTGGGGCCTCATTGGCTACGCGATCCTCTTCGTGGGGATGCTCTCCGAAGTGATGGGATCCGGTCTGGGTCTCGCGTCCTCGATTCCCGGCGGCTTGTGGGAGGCGTTCGTCGGGGTGTGGTTGATTGCCAAGGGATTCAGCTCATCCGGTCTACGGCGCGAGCAGAGACCCGCATGAAGGAGACCGAGATGAAGACGACGCGTTTCAAATTTGCTGCCCGCATCGCCGCACTAACACTCGCGGCAGTGGCACTCCTCTTTCCCGCCGCATCACCTGCCCAAGCCGCGGGTTGATCAACTGCGTTCCGCTGAGCCTCACCGGCGGTTCAGGAGCTTGCTGGGAGTCCGTCTGGGTCAACGGGGTGGAGCGCCGAATGGTGTTTCCGCAAGAAGCCAAAGAGTTCCCAGGCACGATCCAGAGCGACCGAGTGGGGAAGTTCTACGTGACGGCGCCCCAGACCGCGACGCCTCAGGGCGCATTGCCCTTCCAGCACGACCACACCGTCACAGACACGAATTCGACAAAGCTGCGCGGCTTCTTGGTTTTCTGCAGCGAAGCCGGCATCGCCAGCGGTAGTTGCGAGACCGCCACACCGAGCTTCCCGTTGGCCAGGAGAGTAAACGGGCAGCCGTTGAGGTCGGCCGAGGCTATCGAGTCAGCCGCAAACTCCGGGCTCGTCACGCTACTCGACACCGGAGCGACGTTCATCGCAACAATCACCAGCAATTGACGGCCCTCCGTGATACGCGCCGCCTGATCTCGCGCCCACTTAGCAACTCGCGAAAGGAATTCGAATCATGACCATGTCCGACTTGATCGCTACGAAACCAACGGCTACGAAGCCGGCCACCAATGGCCACCCGCCGGCTCGGTCCAGGTTGAATCTACGGAGAAAGAACTCGCTCGTCGCGGGTGCGTTCTACCTGCTCACCTTTATCTCGATCCCGACCCTCGCTCTCTACGCTGGGGTGCGCGATCCGAACTTCATCGTCGGTACCGGCCCTGACAGCGGCGTCCAGTTCGGCGCCATCCTCGAGCTCATCGTGGCCCTCGCCGGCATCGGCACAGCGGTCGCGCTATACCCCGTGCTAAAGAGACAGAGCGAAGGTCGCGCGCTGGGCTTCGTCACTTCCCGAGTCGTGGAAGGCAGCGCCATCTTTGTGGGCGTCGCGTGCCTCCTGACGCTCGTGACCCTCCGCCAGTCCGGACTTGGACCAGATGCGTTGATCACCGGCCGTGCGCTGGTCGCCATGTATGACCGGATGTTCCTCGTGGGACAGAGCTTCATGCCGGCCGTGAACGCGCTGTTGTTGGGCTCTCTGCTCTTCCAGTCGCGTCTGGTGCCGCGAGTCCTACCCGTGATTGGACTTATTGGAGCACCGCTGCTCCTCGCGGGCGACGTCGCCGTGCTGTTCGGTCTCATCGACAGGACTTCCTCTCCGGCGCTGCTCCTCGCAATTCCGATCGCGCTCTGGGAGTTTTCTCTCGGTGTCTGGCTGGTCGTCAAAGGCTTCAGGCCCTCTCCGATCCTCTTCACTGATACGCGAGATGGCGGCGTGAACAGGTCACTTTCTGCTGAAGCGGCAGACCGCTAGCTTTTTCCTCACTGGGGATTCACACGGAGCCCGGCGTCGGCCGGGCTCCGACCGCTCGTCTTGGGATTCACGAAATACAAGGGATTCGTTAACGTAGAGACGTGCTTTTGAAGTTTGTCGAGCGCAAGTGGTGGTACTTCCTCTTCTCCGCACTGCTCATCGTGCCGGGTGTGTTCTTCCTCGCGATCGGTGGCCTGCGGCCGGGGATCGAGTTCAAGGGCGGCACACTCCTGGAGCTCCAGTTCGCGACGCGTCCCGACGACTCGCAGGTCAAGGCGTTCTTCACCTCGCACGGCCATGACGAGGCGACCATCCAGGGCGTGGCGGGCGGCGGCGTCGAAGTCCGCACGACAGAAATGCTTCCGCCGGAGCTCGCGACGACCGAGCAGGACCTCAAGACCACGTTCGGGGCGGACGCGAGGATCACGAACTCCTCGGTCGTGAGCCCGTCGTTCTCCGCCGAGCTCATCCAGAACGCGATCAAGTCCATCGCGCTCGCCAGCCTCCTCATCGTGCTGCTCATCGCCTGGGCGTTCCGGAACTTCGGCTGGGCCGCGTTTCGCTACGGCATCGCGGCCATCATCGCGCTCCTGCACGACGCGGCGGTCGTCCTCGGGATCTTCGCGATCCTCGGCTACTTCCTGAAGATCGAGGTCGACAGCCTGTTCGTCACCGCGGTCTTGACGATCATCGGCTTCTCGGTCCACGACACGATCGTCGTCTTCGACCGCATCCGCGAGAACCTTCGGCTGAATCCGGGCGAGGCGCTCAATCCGGTCATCAACTACTCGATCATGCAGACGCTCGCGCGGTCAGTGATCACCTCGTTGACCGTCGTGTTCACCCTGCTCGCGCTCTTCCTGTTCGGCGGGTTCTCGGTCCGCAACTTCGCGCTGGCATTGCTCATCGGCATCATCTCGGGGACGTACTCGTCGATCTTCAACGCGAGCCAGATCATCTCGCTCTGGCAGGAGATCGAAGACCGCGTCCGCCACCGCCGCCTCGCGGCCGCGACCTAGCTAGAGCCGCCGCGAATGCGGCGACGGCTCGCGCTCGTCCTCCTCGTCGTCGCCGTCGCGATCCTGTGGCGTCCCCTCATTCGGCCCGTCGGATCGGGCGCGATCCTCGTGGCCGACATCTATTCGAGCGCGCTCTGGGATCGGAATCTCGCCGCGTATGTGACGCCGCCCCCGCGGGTCGAGGACCAGACAGAGCGAGTCGGCACGGCGGACATGCGCGTGACATGGTGGATCCCGGGGTGGGGAAGCCTCCATCCGGCGGTGATGCTGGTGAACGGCGCAACGGAAAAGGGTAACGACGACCCCGAGACGCGCCGGCTCGGGGAAGCGCTCTGCCGCGCCGGTTATCTGGTGATGCTGCCCGAGTTTCCTTTCATCAAGAACGGAACGCTGGAGCGGCAAGCGACGTCGGTCCTCGACGACGCGTTCGCGCTCGCGCTCGCCCGTCCGGAGACAAGGGGCATGCCGGTCGGCGCCTTTGGATTCTCAGTCGGCGGCGGAATGCTGCTCGCCGCCGCGTCGCGACCGGGCGCGCTCTCAGGAGCGAGCTACGTCGGAGCGCTGGGGGCTTACTTCGATCTCGATACGTATCTGGCGAGCGTCCTCTCGTTGACCCAGCGGGGGGCCGGCGCCCTCGAGCCGTGGGATGCGGATGCCGAGGTCCGGCTGCGTCTGCCGGTCGCGGCGGCCGAAGCCCTGGCCGACGCGGGCGACCGCGAACAGATCACGGCGGCGCTCCGATCGACCGGTGGACGTCTGAGCGGCGAACCGCCGACCGGCCTCGCCAGCGAGAGCGCCGCTCTCTGGCGGGCGCTTGCCGCTACCGATTACGACATCGCCCTCGAACGCCTTCATCAATTACCGTCGTCCCTACGCGAAGTGTTCGATTCCCTTTCCCCTCGCACGAGCTGGTCGTCCCTTCGTCCTCCGGTGTTCTGGCTGCACGACATCGGCGATCGCTTCGAACCGGTGAGCGAGGCCGAGACCGCTGCCGCGACCCCGCATGACGGACCGACACGCTTCCAACGAACCGCGCTCCTCTCGCATGCCGCGGCCCTCGGTGCCGGCGCGAAGGAAAAGGGTCTCGACTTCTGGGCGACCGAACTCGGCGGGCTCTTAGTTTTCGCGGCAGGGGCCCTCGGAGCGGGTGGATGACCCCGGAGCGCGCCTAGCGCGCGCGTAGACTGCCAATGGTGGGGCTCAGACGGCTGATCGCAGGGTCAGCGGGAACGTTGCTGGTCGGCCTGTTCGCCGGCTTCGTCCTCGCGTCCGCCGTCGGCGTCTTCATCCAGGACAGCGGACTCTTCGGCGCGAGCGGTGAATCGCCGATCGCGCGGGCCTACATGCTTGGACTCCTCCAGCGCGACCCCAATTCGATCGTCGGCATTCGGCCGAATCAGAGCATCGCGCAGCGCGCCGCGGAGCTCCAAAATGCTGACAGCAGTCGGACGACCGCATCCATCCAGCCTCTCTCCCTGACCTACATCGGCGGTGCGTCTGTCGGGATCTATTCCGTGCACATCTACGCCGTCGGTCTTCGCACCGCACAGGGTGTCGACCAGTTCTTCCCGCTGGCATTGACCGTCTACGGTGGCAAGGTGCAGCGCAGTGAATGAGGCCCGCGCGATGGCGACGCTCGCGCTCTTTGCAGTTGGGATCCTCGGCGGCGTGGTCGCGCACACGTTCCTCGACAGGGGGCCGGCCGAGAACCCGTACCCGGCCCTTCCGAAAGTCGACGAGCCGCGCGCCGCACACGATGTCGTCGCGGCGGTCGGCTCCGACGACGCGCAGGCGCTCTCGCGGATGTTGGACTCCACGATGCTCACCGATCTCGACACCGCCCTTCAGCCCATCGTCGACGTGCGCACCACGAAGTTCGTTGGCGCCGTCGAAAGCGAGGGACGGCTGCTCTCCGCTTACGTGGTCACCGGAAAGACCACGGAAGGGATCGATTTCGTCGTGGGATTCGTACTACGGGTGTCGAATGATCAGGTGGTAGGTGTGAATTGACCGCTCGAGGAATTCTGACGACGAGCGCGTTCGTGCTCGAGCACAACAAGCGGCGCCTGCTGATCCTCCTGGGGATCGCCGCGCTCGTCCTCTTCTTCTACGGCATACGCAGCGTGTTCGAAGGTCTCGCCGCCCTCATCGGCCAGATGCCGGGCCTGCTCGTCACGCTCATCTTCTACGCGTTCGCGTTCATCGCCCAGTTCGGACTCCTCATGTGGTTCCTCTCGCGTCCGCGCACCTACACGGTGACACCGGACGACCCCCAGCTGGGACTCAGCTTCAATGACTATCGCGGCCAGCCGGATCTCGTCGATCACGCCAAGACGCTCGTCCGCATCCTTGGCGGCGTCGAGCGATTCAAGATGGCCGGCGGCGAGATGCCGAAAGGCATGCTCCTCTCGGGTCAGCCGGGAACGGGCAAGACCTTCCTCGCGGGTGTCATCGCCGCGGAGGCGAAGCTGCCGTTCATCTACATCGACGCTTCGAGCCTCCGAAGCATGTGGATGGGCGTGGACG
>DASPWX010000148.1:0-3131 GCA_035637615.1 Bathyarchaeia archaeon
GCGCTGTACGTCGATTACGGAAACATCACGCGCGCCCGCGAGTGTCTCGCGCGCGCAGCCAGCCTCGCCGAGCTCGCGAAGCGCGACGGTACCCTCGCTTCGATCAAAGCATCGGAGGCGGAGATCCTCGCCAAAGGTGACGTTGCGGAAGCCCTCGACGGAGCGCAGACCGCGCTCAAATTCGCGCGCAAAGTCGGCCAGGTCGACGCGGAAGTCCGCATGCTCGTCCTCATGGGAGAGCTCCGGATGAAGGCGAACGGCGCGGCGGCCCGACGCTCGTTCCAAGAAGCCCGCCAGCTCGCCGAGGAGCGCGCGCCGCACCTCCTGCGCGTGATCTTCGATCGCTGGTCGCGCGCCGCCGAGGCGAGTGGGGACTCCGACGAAGCGCTCCGTCTCGCGCGACGCGCGCTGGATACCGTCCGGGTCTAGACCCGGCCCCGCTACCCTCCTCGCATGTCCCGTCTCAGCGCGGAGCTCGTGCGCGAGCGTGTGCGCGGCACGATCCTCGAGCGAATCGGCGACACTCCACTCATCCCGCTGCATCGCGTGGGCGCGGGCCTGCGCGGCGATCTGTGGGCGAAGGTCGAGAGCGCCAATCCGGGTGGCAGCGTCAAGGACCGGCCGGCGCTCTGGATGGTGCTCGACGCGGAGGAAGAGGGCCGCCTGCGTCGCAGGCGAGTCGTGCTCGACGCGACGAGCGGGAATACCGGCGTCGCGCTCGCCATGGTCTGTGCGGTCCGGGGATACGCGCTCGAGCTCTGCATGCCCGACAAGGTATCCATCGAGCGCAAGCGCATCGCGCGCGCCTTCGGCGCGCAGCTCGTCCTTACCGATCCCCTCGATGGGACGGACGGTGCGATTCGCGAGGCGCAGCGTCGGGCCGCCGCAGATCCGGACCGTTATGTCTACGTCGACCAGTACTCGAATCCCGCGAAGCCCCTCGCTCACGAGCTCGGCACAGCTGCCGAGATCTGGAAGCAGACCGGCGGACGCGTGACCCACTTCGTCGCGGGGGTGGGGACATCCGGCACCATCGTCGGCGTTTCCCGCGCGCTCCGGCCAAAACGCGTTCGCATCGTTGCGGTCCAGCCGAACGACGCGCTGCATGGGATCGAAGGCTGGAAGCACATGCCCACCGCTCTGCGCCCCCCGATATGGGACGAGCGTGTCGCGGACGTTCACCGCGTCATGTCCACCGACGAAGCGCTCGCGATGACGAAACGGCTCGCACGTGAAGAAGGGATCTTCAGTGGGCCATCCGGTGGTGCGGCCGTGGCGGCCGCGATGGAGGTCGCGCGGGAAGAATCCGGGCGTATCGTCGTGTTGATCGCTGATGGGGGCGAGCGCTACCTCAGCACCCCCCTCTGGGAGTAATCCATGACCGTGACCGTTCGCTTGCCCGGTGCGCTACGTGACGCGACCGGCGGCGAGACCAAGCTCACCGCGTCGGGCGGAACGCTTCGCGACGTGATCGCGGAGATCGATCGCCGGCACCCTGGATTCGCCTCGCGCGTGCTCGACGAAGATGGCGCTCTCCGCTCGTACGTCAACGTCTACATCGGTGAGGATGACGCTCGCACACGCGGTGGCAGCGGTGCGGCGGTGCCGGACGGCAGCGAGGTCATGGTCATTCCGGCGATGGCCGGCGGCCGCTGATCGAGCGCGCACGCATCGTCCTACCGCCTCGGCTGCGGGAAGAGATCGTGGCGCACGCGCGCGAGAGCGCACCACGCGAGTGTTGCGGCCTGCTCTTCGGCGATGGCGATCTGGCGGATCGGCTTGTTCGCGGCCGGAACGTCCACGCCATGCCGGAGACGCGGTACGAGATCGATCCGGCGCAGCTTCGAGAGGCAATCGCCAGCACTGACGACACCGACCGCTACCTTGTCGGCATCTATCACAGCCATCCCCGCACCGAACCGAAGCCCTCGGACTTCGACATCGCCAACGCGCGCTGGCCGGCGCAGGTTTACGTGCTCACGTCGCTCCGGTCTGAGCCGCCCGATGTCTTTGCGTACCGCATCACCGATGGCGCGTCGAGGAAGATCCCGATCGTCGAGAGCTAGGGCGGGGAAGCACCGACTTGCCATGTCGCGGCGATGGCCGCAGCCTCCGCGAAAGCCGCGTCGACATCCGGCGGATCGAAAAAGCGGAACTGCAGAGCCATCCCGCTCGTCCGTACGAGGATCGCGAACTGACGGATGGCGATGTGCCGTCCTTCGTACGTCCCATCGGCGCGGTCGTCGACCGCTACGAGCCCGTTGATTCGCTCGACCGACCGTTCGCTGCGCCCTGCCGAGAACCCGAGACGCTCGCCGCGGGCGATGAGATCCGCGAACGAGTCCATCGTCGCGAGGTCCTCGGGTCGCAGGACCGCGACGTTCAGCGTGGCGCTCGCCGTCTCGAAGTGCGCGATCTCGCCGGCGACGCCTCGCACCGAGTACGCCCAGCTATCGGGGACCGTGAGACTCGCCGCTTGGAACTCGTAGCGCTTTCCCTCTGCCGGTGTTGCGGTAAGCGTGGGCGCGAGCTCCGGCGCGATCGCGTACGCGGTCATGCGCACCCGCGAGACCTGATCTCCGAGGACGATCCATCCGCTCGCGAGGGCAAGGAGGAGCGCAAGCGCGGCTGCCGGCAACGGAAGGATCGCACGCAGGTTCAGAGCGAGGCCTGCGAACGCTCGCAGCCCGATGACCAGGATGAGGATGCCGGCGACGAGCACCAGGTTCGGGGCGAACACAGCGATGAGCGCCGCGAGCGGCGTCACAAGAAGCGGCGAGGACGCAAAGGCGACCGCGTTGAAGCATTGGTCGAGAGTCAGATCGCTCTGGCGCATGGCACGCGCGCCGAGGAAGACCACAAACGCGAGGACCGCCGCGCTCACCGCGAGGCGCGCGCCGAGCAGGAGCGACACGAAGATGAATCGGGCCACGAAGCTGGCGGGGGATACGCCTTTCGTCGCGAGGACCAGCGAGTCGACGGTCAGTGAGAGCGCGATACCGGCTCCCACCACGATGAGCACGCCCGCCAGACCGAAATGCTCCCGGGCCAGCGATCTCGCGAACGCGCGCGGCCACACGATCGAGCGAAGAACCTCGCCTCGAAACCAGGCGAGCTCGCCTGTGGATTCC
>DASPWX010000149.1:0-13188 GCA_035637615.1 Bathyarchaeia archaeon
CCGGTGGCCGTGATGCGTGACGAGCATGGCCTCGCGAACCGGTCGCGCTACTGCGGGCGCGCATTCGCCTGGCCCACGTCGGGCGAGACGGAGCGCGTGGCCTATCTCCTTGAGCTTGCCGGTCATGCTGGGCTCGACGGCTGGGCGATTTTCCCGACGGAGGATGAGACCGCCGCAATGCTTGCGCGGAACCGCGAGGCCCTCGGCGAACGCTACCGGCTCACGATCCTCGCGGACTGGGAGACCCTCCGCTGGGCGTACGACAAGCGCCTCACCTACCGGCTCACGGCCGATCTCGGGATTGGCCACCCGCGCACCGTTCTCCCCAGGGATCGGGAGGACGTTCGCAGGTTCGACGGTTTCCCGGCCATCCTGAAACCCGCGATCCGCACCGAGCTCAATCGCTTCACCGCATCGAAGGCCTGGCCGGCCACGGACGGTACGAGCCTCCTCGCGCGCTACGACGAGGCCTGCGAGCTCATCGACCCCGCCCTGATCATGATCCAGGAGCTCATCCCGGGCGACGGCGCGAGCCAGCTCTCGTACGCGGCGCTCTGCCGTGAGGGTCAGCCGGTCGCGTCGCTCGTGGCGCGACGCACGCGTCAGTGGCCGATGGATTTCGGGCGGGCCAGCACCTTCGTCGAGACCGTCGATGCGCCGGACGTCGAGGAGGCCGCACGCCGGGTGCTCGCGGCGCTCCGCTTCGATGGGATCGCGGAGGTCGAGTTCAAGCGAGACGCACGCGACGGCGGCCTGAAGCTTCTCGACATCAACCCGCGCGCGTGGGGGTGGCACACGCTCGGCCGCCGCGCTGGCGTCGACTTTCCGTACCTCCTCTGGCAGATGGTGAGCGGGGCGAAGATCGCGCCGCGGCGCGGCCGTGCCGGTGTGCGGTGGGTCCGCGCGCTCACCGACCTGCCGACGGTGCTCGGCGAGGTCCGGGCCGGGCGCCTCTCGCCGCGCGCGTACCTCGAATCGTTGCGCCCCCCGATCGAATGGGCGGTGCTGGCCGCCGACGATCCGGTACCGGCGCTCGTCGAGCTTCCGGCCGCTCTGACCATGGCCTGGCGACGCCGGAAGATCGAAGGACCGGCGCGCCGCTCGCCCGTCCTCGGCGCTCTCGCGTCAAAGGCGAGCCGCGAGTGAACATTCTGAGCATCGAGGACCCCCGCTGGCGCGAGTTCGTGATGACGCGCTCGAAGGCCACGATCTTCCATCATCCCGCGTGGGCGCGGCTCCTCGCGGACTGCTACGGCTATCCGGCCATGGCCGTCGTCATCCAGGACGCCGGCGGCGCGGTCGCGGCCGGGGTCCCGGTGATCAACGTAAGCCGGCCGGTGGGTGGACGCCGCTGGGTCTCGCTGCCGTTCACCGATCACTGCCCGCCGCTCGCGGTCGAGCGTGAGGCCGATCTCGTCGCTGAAGCGGTCGACCTCGCGCGCACGCGAAAGCTCGACACGCTCGAGGTGAGGGCGCCGCTCGCCGCGCACGCTGGCCTCCAAAGCGGTGCCGCGTTCGTCCGCCACGAGCTCACCGTATCCGGTGACGTCGACGCGACATGGATGGGTCTCTTCAAGAACCACCGCCGCAATGTGCGGATTGCCGAGAAGGCCGGTGTGCGCGTCGAACGCGGCGAGTCCTCCGCCGATCTCGATACCTTCTACCGGCTGCACCTGCAGACCCGTAGGCGCCTGGGAGTCCCGGTGCAGCCACGGCACTTCTTCCGCCTACTCCTCGAGCGGATCATCCAGCAGCGCCTCGGGTTCGTGCTCACCGCGTACAGCGGTGCGGTCCCGGTCGCGGCTGCGATCTTCGGATCCTGGAACGGAACGCTCGTCTACAAGTACAGCGCGCGCGACGAACGCTACGCGAAACTCGATGCGAACTACCTCCTGCTCTGGACCGCGATCCGATGGGCCGCGGAGAACGGCTGCCATACCTTGGATCTCGGCCGATCGAACATCGAGCAGACGCTGCTCCGTGGGTTCAAGAGCGGATGGGGCGCGCGAGAGGAGCCCCTCACGTACTCGCGCATCGCGGCGACACCCGCGCGGCTCTCCTCAGGAAGGCTGCGGAATGCGATGGGCGTGGTCATACGCAACTCGTCGCCCTGGGTCTGCCGCGCCGCGGGCGAGCTCTTCTACCGGTACGCATCGTGACCTCGCGAGCAGCGCTCCCTTCCTTCTTCCCGGCCTTCTTGCTCGTCCTGGCCGCGTTGGCGACCGCGCCGGCGGGTCATGCCTCCGGACCCGCCGAGGCCCCGGCATTCTCGGCGCTGCACGTCGAGGGAAAGCAGCTCCTGAACGCGCAGGGGCAGCCGGTGCAGCTGCACGGCGTGAACTATTCCGGGACCGAGTACGCCTGCATCCAAGGGTGGGGGATCTTCAGCGGTCCGAGCGACGGCGCCTCGGTCGCTGCGATGAAGACGTGGAACGTCAACGCGGTGCGGATCCCACTCAACGAGGACTGCTGGCTCGGCATCAACGACGCGCCGGTGCAGTACGCCGGCGACAGCTACCGTCAGGCCATCGCCGGCTACATCGACCTGCTCAGACAAAACGGCCTGTACGCGATTCTGGATCTGCACTGGTCGGCGCCCGGCTCGATGCAGGCCACCTCGACCGCGCCCATGCCCGATCGCGATCACGCTCCGGACTTTTGGACGTCCGTCGCGACCACGTTCAAGGGCAACGACACCGTCGTGTTCGACCTCTTCAACGAGCCGTGGCCGGACAATCAGGACAGCCCGGCGGCGTGGACGTGCTGGCGGGACGGCGGTAGCTGCTCGGGCGTGCCATTCGAGGCCGCGGGCATGCAGACCCTGATCGACGCGGTGCGGGCGACCGGCGCAACGAACGTCATCGCATTGAGCGGCGTCTCGTACGGCAATGCTCTCTCGGGTTGGCTGAGCTACGCGCCGAACGATCCGCTCGGGAACGTCGTCGCGGCGTGGCACGTCTACAGCTTCAACGTCTGCAGCGCGCTCTCCTGCTTCAACTCCACGGCCTCCGCCGTCGCCGCGCACGTGCCCCTCGTGGTCACCGAGATCGGGGCGGTGTGCAACGATGGCTTCATGGCCATGGCCACGGAGTGGCTCGACGGCAAGGACGCCGGATATCTCGCCTGGACGTGGAATGCGTGGGGGTCGTCGTGCTCGTCCATGGCGCTGATCAGCGACTACTCGGGAACGCCAACCCCCTACGGCGACGCGTACCGGACGCACCTCGCGACGCGCCCATAGCAGGCTGCGGATCAGTGCGCGAGGAAGTGCGTCCTATAGACCTGCCCGTACGTCGACGCCGCGCCGCTGTTGTAGTCGCTGATGAGGGCCATCCCGCCGCAGCCTGAACCCGCGTTCCAGCTCCACGGGAAGTAGCTCTGGCCGCGCGCGTCGAGCCAGGTCATGACCATGTCCATGAAGGTGTTGTCGCAGCTGTCCGCCCCGGTTTCAGTGACGAGCACCGGCACCGTCGCGGCGAGCGTCCCCGCCATGCCGTCGTAGCAGGAGCTCGAGCTGCAGATGTTGAAGTTGTAGAGATGCCAACCCGCAGCGAGGTTGTTCAACGGGTCGCTCGGCTTGTACGCGAGCCATTGCGAGACGTTGTTGCCCCACTGCACGCCGGTGAGGACGACAACGTTCGTCGCGCCGGTCGCGCGCACCGAGTTCAACATCGTCTGCATGCCGGCGGCCTGGAACGACACGCCCGAGCAGCTACCGCCGTCGCGCCAGCACGTCCACGCGGCCGCGCTGTTCGCCTGGTTGTCCGGGTACGGCTCGTTGAAGAGCTCGAAGAGGACGGCATTGTTTCCCTTGAAGGAGTTGGCAACCGAAGTCCAGAACGCGGGGGAGTGGTCCATGTCCGGCATCGGCACCTGCACCGTCGCCTTCGTTCCGCCGGGCGCCGTCCAGTGGAGGTCGAGGATCGCGTACAGCCCGTTCTGGTTGAGCAGGCTCACATAGTTCTTGATCGCGTTCTGGTAGTTCGCTCCCGAGTAGGCGGCGGGGGCGCCGTTGATGCCAAGCCAGCAGTCCTCGTTCATCGGAATGCGAACCGCGTTGATCTTCCACGTCTTCATCGCCAGGATCGATGCCGAGTCCATCGGGCCGTCGGAAAGACCAAAGCCCTGGATGCAGGCGTACTCGGTGCCCATCCGGTTCACGCCGTGCAGCACCACGGTCTGGCCCGCTCCGTTCACGAGACTCTTGCCTTGCACGTGGAGCGGTGAGGCCGCTCCCGTCGGCGCGCTCGGCGCGGGCGTCGCGGTCGGGCCCGGCGTCGGAGCCGGCGTGGATGGCGGCGTCGCGGTCGGCACGGGCGTCGCGGTCGGCACGGGCGTCGGCGTCGGGACGGGCGTGGGCGTCGCGGCGGGGGCCGACACCGAGAAGGACGCAGCGGGCTCCTTCCAGCTGTAGAGCGTTGCCCAGCCGACAGAGAAGACGCCCACGTTGACGATGTAGGTGCCGCCGACGGCGGTCGACGGGACCGTCCAGTTCAGGGAGTAGCTCCGGAGCTGGCCGGCCGAGAAGGTCTGGTTGTCGAACCATTGCTGGTAGACGAGCGTCGTGTTGTCGGGCGCGACGACCTCCACGTCCACGAGCACGGTCTGCGCTGCGGCGCTTGTGACCGTCACGGTGATCCCGGTCGAACCACCGCGCGCGACGCTCGCGGGCAGCACCGCCGCGGTCGAAACGAAGGCCGCGGGCGCGGGCGTCGGTGTCGGCGCAGGCGTCGGCGCAGGCGTCGGCGCGGGGGTGGGTGCCGTCGTCGGCGTGGGTGTCGCGGTACGGGTCGGCGTTGGGAGGGCCGTCGCCGTCGAAGTCGGTGTGGTCGTCGCCGTCCCGGTTGGCGTTGGCGCGGGTGTCGCGACCGGCGCGCCCACCGCGAATCCGGTCGGGTTCGCCCACATGTAGTTTGCCGCCCACGCGGGCGCGAAGACTCCGACCTTGACCGTGTATGAGCCGAGCGCCGCGCTCGCCGGAACTTGCCACGTCGCTGGGTACGTGCGTTGCTGACCAGCCGCGAACGTCTGGTTGTCGAACCAGACCTGGTACGCGGGCGCGGCGCCGCCGGGCGCCCAGATCTCGATGTCGACGAGCGCCGTGCTCGCGGACGCTGCGGTCACGAGCGCAGTGACCCCGAGAGAATTGCCCTGTACGAGGCTGGTCGGCGCGACCGATGACGTTGCCGTGAACCCGGGCGTGGGAGGCGCCGTGGGCGACGGGGCGACGGTCGGTGACGTCGGTCCGGGGGTCTGGGTCGAGCCCGGGCTCGGCGGCGTGGTCGGGACGGCAGTCGGTCCGGGCGTTGACACTGGGGCGGCGTTCACCGCGAACGCAGCCGCGGATGCCTTGAGCCCGTAGAGCGCCTTCCAATCCTGTGAGTAAGCGCTGACGGTGACGCTGTATGTCCCAAGGCCCGCCCCCACCGGCACTGTCCAGGTAACCGGGTACGCGCGCTGCTCGCCCGCGGCGAAGCTCTCGTTGTGGAACCACTTCTGGTAGGCGAGCGTGGCGCGTCCGGGCGAATACAGCTCGATTCCGATTACCGCGGAACTCGCGGCCAAACTCGTGAACTTCGCGGTGATCGTGACGGACGCGCCCGGGACCGTCGTCGCCGGGTCGGCGGTCGCGCCGAACGTGAACGTCGCCGACGGTGTGACATACGCTTTGTCTGCGGGCGGCCCAGCGGTCGCCCCGACGGTGATCAGGCTCACGACGTCCTCGTCCTCGAGCCACGTGACACCGTCAGCCACGACACGAAGTCGCAAGGGATAGATGCCCGCCGTCATCGGCGCTTTCACGCGGAATGTGAAGGTAGCGATCCCACCGGGCCCGACGCTCGGTTCGGTCTGCATCGCCACGCGATTGGCGGACGGCCATCCAGCTGCAAGCATGAACAGACTCTTGTCGTCGTCGATGATCCCAAGATTCACCTGCTGACCGGGCACCCCACGCGTCCAGGTACGGGCACCCGTGTTGCGGAACCGCACTGTGAGCGGCCCGCTCGTTTCCCCGGGAGCGAGCGTCGGATGCAGAGACTGATCGACGAGCTCATCGTGGAACCCGAGATCGCTCGTGAGCGAAAAGGCGACGCGCTCATCGTCGAGCCACGTGAGCCCGTCGACGACGAGCCGCAAAGGCACGCGGTAGACGCCCGGCTTCGTCGGCGCCCGTGCCGTGAACGTGAACGTGCCGATCATGCCGGGAAGCACCATCTGCTCGGTTGTCGTCGCGATTCGCGTCGTGGACAGCCAACCGACGGCCACACCGGAGTCGGCGAAAGCAGTCGAATCGCCCGCGACCCCGAGGTTCACCTGGGTGGTGCCGCCTCGCTGCCAGACCGCGAGTCCGGTGTTCCGATAGCGGACCGTGTACGTCGTGGTCGCGCCCGGCAGGAGGGTCGGCGACGCACCCTGATCTACGAACGAGCTGTGATAGGTGAACGCGGTGATCGGCGTCGGGACGTTCGAGGAGAACACGGAGACGCCCACCGTCGCCGCCACGCCGAGGAACAGCAGCAAGAGGACGCGCGTGAAGGCCATACGTAGGCCCCGCGTAGTGATGCCGTCGCTCTCGTACATCGAATAGATGAATAGACCTACGTCGCCTGGTGTACGAGGGAGAAGCTGGTGTAGTCGGCCGTACTAGGGTGCTCGCCGCTAGGGGCATGACGTTCCGCGCGTTACGGCTGTGGGGCAGCCCGTCATCGCGTTCGTCCGCAGGCCGCGACGTCATCGATACGACGCAGGCTGTGGCATGCGGCGGGTGGCGTCCGTCGCTCGGCTCGATGTCCCGGGATTCGCCACACGTGCGGGATTCGTTCGACTCCGCGGAGATGCTCTCTCCTCTTATTCAGTCTTCCGGCTGGCCGTTCGCCGACGGCACGGCGTGGACCCCTTCCTCATACGTGTGAGGATGTTCGCCTGCTTGCGACCGCGATCCGCGGCATCGTCTTGTCATCGAGCGCGGGCTCAGGTTCGTGAGATCGTCGGCGTCCCTGCGATCCTCGGCGCGGCAAGAGTCGATCACCGACACACGCCCGCATCCCGTGCGGTCGCGGGGAGGGACTCGGGGCGGAGAGCGAAGGCCGGCGAGCAGGCCGGAGGCAGAGCCCGGGCCCAATCGCGGCCGCCCGTCGCAGGGTACGGTGACCACGGAAGCGTTTGGACAGCAGGAAGGTGCCTAGCATCGGCGGGCCGTCTCACTGGGTCGTCGGGCCGCAGCCCGACCACTTTGCCGGAGGCTCGTGCCGTCCAGATCACAGACCGTTTTGCGACAACAACGTCCTAGTTCTTGTCGCGTTGACGTCGTAGTGTTCCGTTCCACGTTCAAGCGAGGAAGTAACCCCAGTGGCGAAGCCCGTCAGCCGCTCTTCACGGCGCCGCAGCCGCGTAACGAGCAGGCAGACGCGCCTGAACCACCGCGGGCTCCAGAACCGGAGGCGAAAAGGGAAGTGCAGCAGTACCAGCGGGACATGCACACGAGCGCGGGCAGCGGCGATCTCAACGCGTCACTCGGAAAAGGGTCGGAGTTCGAGGGCAAGCTCGCATTTGAGGGCAAGGTCCGGATCGACGGCACCTTCACCGGCGAGATCTCGACGAACGACACTCTCCACATCGGCGAAGGCGCCAAGGTCTCGGCCGAGATCAGCTGTGGCACCGTCATCGTCGAGGGCGACGTCGTCGGGAACATCAAGGCGACCGGCGCGGTCGAGCTTCACCGACCGGCAAAGGTTCGTGGCGACATCACGAGTCCTTCTCTCTCGATCGAGAAGGGCGTGGTCTTCGAAGGGCGCTCCAAGATGGAGAGCATCGAGTCTTCGAATGTCGTCAACCTGCGCGCGGCGAGTGATTCAGACTAAGCACCAGAACCCGGAGACCTAAACCGTGCAAGGCGTCCTCGCGCTCGATCGGGTCACCGTCCGCGACGCGGATTTCAGCCGCGCCGCTTTCGAGCGTTTCGCGCCAAACGGCTGTGTCTTCGAGCGCTGCGACTTCCGCGGCGAGCTGTTCGATGAGCGTCTGCAGACGCTCTTCGCGAGTAGAAGGCAAAGCATCTTCCGCGAGTGCCGCTTCGACGGCGCCGACCTCCATGGCGTCCGGCCCGGGCAAGCGCGGTTCGAGAGCTGCAATTTCGCTCGCACGAACATAGACGGTTGGATTTCCGCATGCGCGGAGTTCGTGAACTGCACATTCAGCGGGCCGATCCGCAACGTCACGTTCCACGGCAAGCCGTGGGGCCACGCGGCCGAGCGGATCGACCCAGTGCGAGCCGCGAACGCGTTCACCGGCAACGACTTCACCAAGGCCGAGTTGATGGGGGTGCTCTTCGTAAACGGGATCGACGTGAAGGCGCAGCGCTGGCCGGCGGGCGATAGCTACGTCGTCATCGATCGCATCCACCAGCGGGCCACTCGCGCGCGCGCCGTCATCCTGGACTGGCGCGACCATGAGTCGCGCAACGAGGCCCTCGCGATGCTCCAGCAGGTGGCGTTCGTGTTCATCCACCAAACCGGCATTGCCACGCCGCGCGCGGACGACCGCTGGCCGGCCACACCCGAGAACCAGCGCAAGGTCTGGGAGACGCTCGAAGCAGTTCTCTAGTCAACCCGGGTCTACGATCGAGTGATGCCGCGGCCGCGATCAGTAGCGTTCCTGCTTCTTATCCTTATTGCGGTCGTTCTTGCCTCGGACAGCTCGCAAGCCAGTTTCTGCGCGTGTGGCATCCAGGTTGGTGGAACGGTTGCCACTTCGGATCGGGGGACGATCGTCATCGAGTTCGCCGGTAGCCCCCAGCCCGGCAAATTCAACGGGACGACCATCACCACACGGATCTGGGGTCGAACCGTGTTCCTCTCTCGTCTGTCACGGAATGCCCTTCCGGGCCGGGGCGTGCCAGTGGTGGCGACCCTCGACGTCAACCGAAATAGCGACGGGAGCTATCGCCTCAATGCGATCTGGGCGAACGTTCGCTGATCTGGCGCGACCCGGAGAGGTATGATCGCTGTCTCGCGAGGACGCGGACAGCGCTCCTTCTGATCGTCCACCAGAGAGCCGGATGCGGTGAGAGCCGGCGGCGATAGAGATAGGAGAGACCACCGCCGAGCGAATGGGGTAGGCCCCGTATAGCCATCAACGAAGCGCGCCGGCGGGGTCGGCGAAGCTGGGTGGAACCGCGAGATCGCCCTCGTCCCAGTGACGAAGGGCGATTTTGTTTGTCTGGAGAACGGCGATGGCGAAAATCGAGCGCAAGGCTGACCACGGCGACGAGAAGCTCTATGCGCTGCGGCACTCGACCGCGCATGTCATGGCGGGCGCCGTCCTCGAGCTCTTCCCCGGTGCGAAGTTCGGCTTCGGGCCGCCAGTGACTGACGGCTTCTACTACGACTTCGATCTCCCGCGTCCCCTCACGCCCGACGACCTCGGCAAGATCGAGGCGAAGATGCGGGATGTCGTGAAGGAGAACGTGCCGTTCGAGCATCGCGACATGGCCGTGCCCGAGGCGCTCACGTTCTTCGGCGAGCGGAACCAGGACTACAAGGTCGATCAGATCAAAAAGCTCGCCGAGAAGGGCGCCGACGAAGACAGCGACGATGAGGTCAAGAACGGCAAGGTCAGCGTCTACCAGCACAACGGGTTCGTCGACCTCTGCAAAGGGCCGCACGTCGAGAAGACCGGGAAGATCGGGCCGTTCAAGCTCCTCTCGATCGCGGGTGCGTACTGGCGCGGCAACGAGCGCAACCCGCAGCTCCAGCGCATCTACGGGACGGTCTGGCCCGACCAGAAACAGCTCGACGACTACCTGAAGCGTCTCCAGGAGATCGAGCGCCGCGACCACCGCGTGCTCGGCAAGGAGCTGGAGCTCTTCCGCATCGACGAGGAGCTCGGGTCCGGTCTGGTGCTCTGGCTGCCGAACCTCTCGATCGTGCGCGAGGAGCTCGAGACCTGGTGGCGCAAGATCCACCGCGAGCGCGGCTACACGCTCGTCTACACCCCGCATATCGCGAACGAGAAGATCTACCAGCGCTCGGGGCACCTCGAGAAGTACGGCGAGAACATGTACGGCCCGCTGCTCTTAGACGAGGGCACGCAAAGATTCTGGATCAAGCCGATGAACTGCCCGGGCCACATCAAGGTCTTTCAGTCGAAGATCCACTCGTACCGCGACCTTCCGCTGCGCATCGGCGAGCTCGGCACCGTCTATCGGTACGAGCGTGGGGGCGCGCTTCACGGGATGCTCCGCGTCCGCGGTTTCACACAGGACGACTCGCACATCTTCTGCGCGTGGGAGCAGGCGCAGGACGAGATCGGGAAAGTCTTCGATCTCGCGCTCGAGTTCCTAAGCGTCTTCGGCTACACGGACCCAGCGATCTATCTCTCGACGCGTCCCGAGAAGCGGCTCGGGTCCGACGAGCTCTGGGACAAGGCCGAAGAGGCGCTGCGGACGGCGCTCGGCACACGCGACGTCCCTTACAAGCTCGACGAGGGCGGCGGTGTCTTCTATGCGCCGAAGATCGACATCAAGGTCCACGACGCGATCGGGCGCGAGTGGCAGGGTGCGACGGTCCAGATCGACCTCAACCTGCCCGAGCGCTTCGACGTCACGTTCGTGAACGAGAAGGGCGAGCGTGAGCGCGCGGTGATGATCCACCGCGTTCTCTTCGGGAGTCTCGAGCGCTTCGTCGGGGGCCTCATCGAGCACTACGCGGGGAATTTCCCGCTGTGGCTCAACTGGGAGCAGGTCGCGGTCATCCCGGTCCGCGAATCGGCCCTCGACTACGCGCGCGACATCACGAAGAAGCTGCGTGCGGACAATTTCCGCGTGCACGTCGACGAGCAGGCCGGGGACCTGCGCAACCGCGTCAAGGAAGCGCAGCAGCGGAAGGCGAGCTACATGCTCGTCGTCGGGGACAAGGAGGCTGCGTCCGGCACCGTGTCCCTGCGGCGTCGCGGCTCCCGCGACGAGGAGCGCGGCGTCACGCTCGACGCGTTTGTCGATCGCATCAAGAAGGAGCGCGACACGAAGGCTCTCCCGGCCGACTTCTCTCAGCACGAGCCGAGCGCCGGGGATTCCCTGGCGTGACCGTCCCGGTTCTTCGCGGCATGACGGTGGAGCTTCGGCCGATGAGCTACGACGACCTGCCTCATCTGATGAGGTGGGGGAGCGACCCTGACTTCCGCCACTACCAGTGGGCACAGAAGCCGGGCGCCTTCGGCGAGAAAAACGCGCGCGCTTGGATTGAGCGCATGTCGCGGCCCGGTGATTCGGCATGCTGGGTCATCGAGCACGATGGCCGGCCGATCGGTTTCGCCAATTACCGAGACTTCCATCCGAAAGGGAAAAGCGCCGAGGTCGGCATCGGGATCGGTGAGCCGGATCTATGGGGAAAGCATCTCGGACGCGACGCCCTGGAGGCTCTGGTGCGCTACCTCTTCGATCAGCTGGACTTACACCGCATCGGCCTGTCGGTCGTCGGCTTCAACGACCGAGCGATCTCGATGTACAAGGCCGTCGGTTTCGAGGTCGAGGGTATCGAGCGCGATGGCGTCGGGACCGAGGAAGGCTTTGTGGACGACGTGAAGATGGCGATCGTCAGGGGCCGGCCCAGACCGGACTTCGATCCCCGCCCGATCACGCTCGAGGGAGCGCACGTTCGGCTCATCCCGCTGCGGATGGAGCACGCCCAGGCGCTTTTCGAAGCGGCCGACGAGGACGACATATGGCGTTGGATGGTGCCCCGGCCCAGGGGGCTCGAAGGCTACGAGAGGTACATCCGCTGGGCGCTCGACCAGACCGTGCTCGGGCAGCAGCTGCCGTTCGCCGTGATCCGAAAGGCCGACGGCGAGCTTGTCGGCACCACGCGTTACGCGCATATCGACCCGCCGAATCGCACGCTTGAGATCGGTTACACGCTCTACGGAAAGGGCGCGCGGCGAACGCCCGTGAATACGGAGTGCAAGCTGCTACTTCTCCGTCACGCGTTCGAGACACTTGGAGCCAACCGCGTGTGGCTGCAAACCGACAAACGGAACGAACGCTCACAAGCGGCGATGGCGCGCCTCGGTGCGATCAAGGAGGGCGAGCTCCGTAGCGAGCGCGTTCTCGCCGACGGCCATCTCCGCACGAGCGTCGTCTTCGGGATCACTAAAGAGGAATGGCCGAGCGTGCGCGAACGCCTTCTCGGCTTTCTAGCCCGGTGATATGCTCGTCCCAGTTGAAGTTCTTTCACGGGGAGCGGCCGCACTGCTAGCGGCATTCTCACGCCACTAACCGAGGTCTCCCTATAGCCGCGCCCGAACTACGGATCAACGAAGCGATCCGTGTTCCTACCGTCCGCCTTCTGGGTCCGAACGGCGAGCAGCTCGGGATCATCCCGACGGCGCGCGCGCTGGCCAAAGCACAGGAAGAGGGCTACGACCTCATAGAGATCGCCCCGAATGTTCAGCCGCCGGTCGCGCGCATGGGCGATTTCGGGAAGTACCGCTACGACCTGCAGCAGAAGGCCAAGGACGCCAAGAAGAAGCAGAAGGCCGTGACGTGGAAGGAGATTCGGGTCTCTCCGAAGATCGACGACCATGACATCGACACGAAGATCCGATCCGCCGCGAGATTCCTCGACGAGGGCGACAAGCTCAAGGTCACCGTCCGGTTCCGCGGCCGTGAGCTCGCGCATCCTGATCGCGGTCGCGTGCTCCTCATCGCCATCGGCGACAAGCTGAAAGACCACGGCGTGATCGAGCGGGCTCCGCTCCTCGAGGGCCGGCAGATGCACATGGTCATGAACCCGGTCCGCCGTGACGCCGTCACCGGAGCGCCCGCCGCCCCCGCAGTGCAGCCGCCCGTCGCCGCATCCGCAGCACCGAGGCCTGCCGCGGCCGCCGCGGCGCCGAAACCCCCTGCCCCCGGTCCGCGTCCGGCACCCGCCACGCCGCGCCCTGCGACCGCGTCTGCGCCTGCTCGGCCGCCTGCGGCGCGCCCTTCACCGCCTCCGCGCGCGCAGCGACCCGCATAAGTCCTCCCGCTAGCGCGTCTGCGCTCTGCTTTGGCCAGTACGCTTCACGCTTGGCCGCAGTAGCAATAAACTGAGCGATCACGTCGCGCTTAGACCGGAGGTCGTTCACCGTGCCCAAGATCAAGAGCCATAGCGGCGCGAAGAAGCGTTTCGAGTTCACCGGGCGCGGCCGTCT
>DASPWX010000150.1:0-13919 GCA_035637615.1 Bathyarchaeia archaeon
GTGCGTGCCGGTGTGCATGTTCGTGCGCACCAGCACGGTGCTCTTGCCGTCGCGATGGTGCGTCGTGATGTCCGTCACCTGGATCGCCTCGAACTGCGGCCAGGTCGGCATTCGATCGCCCCACGGCTGGGTCAGGTCGACGAGCTTTGTCATCTCCCTTCGCCGATCAGTACGGGAAGTCCTTCACGCGCCCGAGCTGGTCGACGACCTTCTTCACGATGGTGAGATCGGTGACGTCCTCGAACTTCAAGTCCTTCGTGATCTTCCCGAACCCCTTCTCGCTCGCGATCGTCCCTTCGATGTTGGCTTTGAGCAAGCCCTCGTTCTGCGGCCAGGCCTTCGCCTTCACCAGCGTGTCGAAGGTATCGGCGACAACGTCGGCCGCTTCCTTCGTCTGGGTCACGCCGAGGTCGATGATCTTCTGCCGGTTCGCGGAGTCGTACATCGCGCGGTTCGCCCGCATGAGCGCGCGGATGATGCATTCGGGCGTGGCGGGATCGTCCTTCAGGACCTGCGTCGGGACGATGTACACCGAGTACTGGTAATCGGTCAGGACCTCCCACATGTTCGCGAGGACCGTGATCGTCGGTGTCTGCTTCTGCACCGTCTTGATCTGATCGATGTGCAGGACCGCCGTATCGGTCGTCCCGGTCGCGAGGGCCTGGACGCGCCCGGCGGTCGTCGTGGTAACGAACGTGACGTCCTTGGCCGGATCGAGGCCGGCTTTCTTCAGCACGATCCGCGTCATAACGTCAGCGAACCCACCCGGCTCCTGGACGCCCATCTTTTTGCCCTTGAGGTCGGCCATGGTCTTGATGCCGGGCCCGACCGCGAACGAGACGTCGACGAGCGGCGCGTAGGTGTAGATGATCTTCACGTCCGCGCCGTTCGCGATGGCGTCCACCACCGGCTCGGTCGAGGTGCCCGCAAGGTCGATCGCGCCGGACGCGGAGGCGCGGAGCGATCCAACGCCGCCATCGAACCGCACGAGCTCGACCGTCAGATTCTCGTCCTTGAAGTAACCGAACGCGTCCGCAATGTACGGCGTGAGATGAACGACATTCGGCGGAGTCACCGGCACCGCGATCGTGATCTTCTTCGCGGCGCAGCTCGCCTTCGGCGCCGCCGAAGCCGCGGCCGTGCTGGGCGTCGCAGTGCTGCCGCCACCTCCGCCCGCGCACGCCGTCATCAGAATCGCGAGACCGAGACCGATCGCCCCAAAAGCACGCACACGCATCTTCGAACTCCCTCTCATTGCTCTCTCTTCAGCCACGGCGCGATACGACCCTCGAGCCACTGCACAAAACCCATCATCAGGATGCCCATCGTCGCGACGACGATGACCGGTACGAACATGCGGTCGATACGGAACACGTTCTCGTACGAGATGATCAGATAGCCGAGGCCGACGAGACCGATGAAAAATTCCGCGACGATCATGCCGATCAGGCCGCGGCCGATCGCCAGGCGGACGCCCGCCAGGACATACGGTGTGGCGGATGGGAGGATCACGTCGGTCCAGAGACGTCGCTCGCTGCTGTTGAATGAACGCGCCACCTCCAGCAGCTGGCGGTCGACGTTGCGGACGCCCTGCTGCGTATTGATGAGGATCGGGAAGACCGCGAAGAGCGCCACAGTCGCGATGCGCGGCGCGTCGCCGACCGACCTGAACGCGACCGCGATGAGCGGCACGAGCGCTACCGACGGTACCGAGTACAACGCCGACACCAGCGGATCGATCGCGTTGAAGACGAAACGCCAGCGTCCCGAGGCGACGCCAAGGACCAGCCCGACCGCCAGCGCCACGGCGAGGCCGCCGAAGAGCTCACGAAAGCTTTGACCCATCGCGTCCTGGAGCTCACCGTTCGCGACGAGCTCGAAGAACGCTCGGAAGATATCGGACGGCGGGCGGAGGATGAGCTTGTTGAGCGTCGGTCCGAAGAGCTCCCACACGCCGAGGACGACCGCGATCGCGCCAAGACGCACCACCCAATCGCCGGGCCGAAGTCGGCGCCAGCGGCTCGTGCGGACGGCGACCGCGCGCGACTCGTCGACTTCGACGCCTACGCGATGGAACGTCATGCCGCGCGCTCCCGCAGGAGCCGCCAGCAATGGTCGCGAAGCGGGATGAAGCGCGGGTGCGCGATGACGCTCTCCACGGTGCGCGGCCGCGGGATGTCGACCTGGAAGAGCTCCCGCACGCGCGCCGGCCGCGCGGAGAGCACGAGGATCCGGTCACCCATCGCGATGGCCTCTTCGATGGAGTGCGTGATGAAGACCATCGTCCGGGGCGCGAGCTGGTAGATGCGGAGCAGCTCGTCCTGCAGGATCTCGCGTGTCAGGGCATCGAGCGAGCCGAAGGGCTCATCCATGAGCAGAATGTCCGGCTCCACCGCGAGCGCGCGCGCGAGGCCGGCGCGCTGCTGCATACCCCCGGAGAGCTGGTTCGGGTACGAGCTCTCGGACCCGCGCAGGCCGACCATCTCGATGTAATGCGCGACCCGCTCCTGGATCGTGGCCTGCGGCAAACCGGCAAGCTCGAGTCCGTACGCGACGTTCTCGCGCACTCGCTTCCAGGGCATCAGCCCGAAGTGCTGAAAGACCATCGCGACCTTGCGACTGGGTGCGTGCACTTCGGCGCCGTCGATGGCGATCCGGCCCTCGTCGATCTCGGCAAGCCCGTGCATGCACCGAAGGAGCGTGGTCTTGCCGCAGCCTGAGGGCCCGAGGATGCAGAGGGTCTCCCCGTCACGCACAGCCAGATCGAGCCCCTCGAAGACTGTGACGGCACCCGCGCCGAACCGTTTCGTCACACGCTCGACCGAGATGCGGACCGCCGCGGCCATCAGGCGACTCTTCGACCGGCATTTCGCGGCGCCGCGGTCGAGCCGCGGATGATGAGCTCCGTATCGAGGAGGACGTGGCGCCGGGCCACCGGCTCACGCTCGAGCAGGCCGATCAGCATTCGCGCGGCGATCGCGCCCATCTCGCGCTGTGGCACGCGCGCAGTGGTCAGCGGAGGATCGAGCAGACCGACCATCGGGATGTCGTTGATGCCAACGAGCGACAGATCGATGGGAACGCGGACGCCGGTCTCGCGTGCGGCGCGCAGCGCGCCCAGCGCAAGGAGGTCGTTCGCGGCGAAGATGGCCGTCGGGGCCTGCTCCAGGAGCAGCTTCGCCGCATCGTGGCCCGCATCCTCAGAGTAAGCGGCGGACTCGGCGATCAAGGCGGCGTCGACGGGCACGCCGTGGGCGCGCAATGCATCGCGATATCCCGCGGCGCGCTCCGCGCCGGTCGTCGTGCTGAGAGGACCGGCAATGTGGGCGATCCGCGTGTGACCGAGATCCACCAGGTGGGCGACGATCTCGGAGGCGGCGCGAGCGTTGTTGACCTCCACGACCGGGTCCTCCGCGACGCGCGAGCCGCGATTGACCAGTACGAAGGGGAACCGCTCGCGGCGTACGGATGCCAGCGTCGCGTCGGCCATCCGGCTCGTGGCGATCAGCAGGCCATCCGCCTGGCGCTCGCGGAGTACCCGAAGCGACGCCTTCTCGCGCTCGCTCTCATCGTCGGTGTTGCAGAGCACGAGCTCGTACCCGCGCTCGCGCGCCGCTTCCTCCGCGCCACGGATGATCGGCGGAAAGAACGGATTGGTGATGTCCGGTACGAGCATCCCGAGAGTGCGCGTGCGTCGCAGGCGGAGACCGCGAGCGATTGCCGAAGGCTGGTACTCGAGTCGCTCGACCGCGGCGAGCACGCGGCGGCGCGTTTCGGCGCTCAGCGGAAGGTCGGCCCGGTGCAGAGCCCGGGAGACCGTCGACGGATGAACTCCGGCGAGGCGAGCGACATCAGTGATCGTGCGGCGTGTCGTCTGATCCCCCAACGGAAATCGTTTGCGGAAGCCCTCGCCGAGGCTAGGACGCGGCGGGCAGGCCGTCAAACCGGCCACAATCGCACGTCGATGGCCACCCCCGTCCATCCCCGTCCCGTGGAGGAGCACGGCATCGAGCTCGTCGGCCACTCCGACCTCGGCGGCCGCGGCGACGGGATGCAGATCATGCGAGCGGGCGAGGTCCTCTACGTCGGTCACATGGGCGATTTCGGCGTCGGGACCAGCGTCGTCGACATCGCCGATCCCGCCCGCCCGCGAGTCCTCCGGCAGATCCCCGTGCCGAAGGGAACGCATTCGCACAAGGTGCAGCTCGCCGACGGCCTTCTGCTCGCCAATCACGAGCAATACCCCTATCGCATCGGCGTCCCGGAGAGCGCGGGCCTCGTGGTGTACGACGTCGCGAACCCCGCCGAACCCCGGCGGATCGGCTTCCTTGCGATCGACGGACTGGGTGTGCACCGGATCTGGTTCGCCGGCGGGAGGTACGCGTACGCCTCGGCGCGAGAGACGGGTTACCGGAACCGCATCCTTGTCGTCATCGACCTCGCGGACCCGACGCGTCCGCGCCTTGCCTCGCGCTGGTGGTGGCCCGGACAGCGTGATGCTGATGGCGAGCGGCTCCCCGAGGACAGCGACCTCGGCGCACATCACGTCATCGTGCGGGGTGACCGTGCGTATGGCGGCTATTTCGACGCGGGCGTGGTCGTGTACTCCGTGCGAGCTGATGGCGCGCTCGATCTCATCAGCTCGCTGTCATGGGCCGATCGGTCGGGAGGCCACCCGCACACGCACACCGCGTTACCGCTCGGAGACCGGAAGCTGCTCGTCGTCACCGACGAGGCCATCGAGCCGGACTGCGAAGGCGCGCGGAAGGACATTCACCTCGTGGACATCTCGGACGAGACGCGGCCAAAAGAGATCTCGCGCTTCCCGGTCCCGGCCGGCGATTACTGCTCCCGCGGGCTCCGCTTCGGTCCGCACAACCTCCACGAGAATCGGCCCGGGACGTTCTCGAGCGACCGCACCGTGTTCGCGACGTACTTCAACGCGGGGCTGCGGGTGTACGACACCAGCGACCCGCTTCGTCCGAAGGAGATCGCGTACTACGTCCCGGAGGCGCCCGCCGGCCAGCGGGAGATCCAGCTGAATGACGTCCTCGTCGGTGCGGACGGGCTCATCTTCGTCACCGATCGCGTCCGCGGTGGCCTGTACATCCTCCGACAAGTCTGACGCACAATCGGTGCGTGGCACGGATCAGCTACGTCGACGTCGACAAGCTGGATGACGCCGAGCTTCGCGGTTACATGGAGAATGCGCGCCGGTTCGGCACACCCAGACCGGAGACGCAGGCCATCCGGTCGCACGTCCCCGCCGTTGCCCGCGCGTTCTCCCGCGCGTGGGAGCGCATCTTCCGGAACGGCGTTCTGGAGCATTCGCTCAAGGAGCTGTGTCGGGTCTACGTATCGCGAACGATCGAGTGCAACTACTGAGGGTCGCAACGGTCTCTCCGGGGCGGAGAGCAGGGGCTCACCGAGGCTGATTACGAGGACCTCCTGAACTTCGCACGCTCCGACCGTTTCACCGCGCGCCAAAAGGCGGCTCTTCAGTACACGAGCATGCTGGTGTGGGATCCGGAAGGAGCCGACGATCGCGTCTGGGCGGCGCTCCGTGAGCACCTCACCGACCCGGAGATCGTGGAGCTCGGATCGTTCATCGCGGTGACCTACGGCCAGCAGCGGGTCATCAAGACGTGGGGCGTCGGCCACGGCGACCTGCCGGGCGATCCTGGGGCGGGCCTCGCGCCTGCCCGCTCTCTGCTCTAGTGCGGCGACTCGGCTCCACGGCGGACGAGATACGCGCCCTCGTCCCCGACGCGCTCGCGAGCTGGCGCTACATACGGGAGAATGTCATCGAGCAGGGCGTCGCCGACCAGCGCCTGAAGGAGCTCTGCTATCGGTATCTGGCCAACGATCCCGAGGTTACGGACCTCGCCCGTTTCCACGACCCTGCGCGTGCCGTTCTCGAATGGACCGACGCGATCGCGTACGACTCGGATCGCGCCGGCGACGGGCTTTGGGCGCGGCTCCATCGCTACTTCAGCGAGGCGGAGCTCGTCGATCTCGGATGCGCCATTGGCTTCGAGCTCGGCCAGCAGCATTGGCGGCGCACCGTCGGCCTCTCGGGCCGCGATTAGGGAAGCTTGTCGGCGATGCGCTCGTTCGCGCGGTGGTCCCACGGCACGGCGACGAGCGCCGGCTCGCCGAGGTCGAGGGCGCGGCGCAGAGTCGGGAACAGCTCGCGTATGGTCGGGACCGCAAACCCGGCGATGCCGAACGCTCGTGCCAGCTCGACGAACCCAGGGTTGCTGAACTCGGTGGCAAAGGCGCGGCCGAAGATCCGCCGCTCGTTCGCCTCGATGATGCCGAGCCGATCGTCGACCAGGACCATGCACACGATCGCCGTGCCGATGCGCTTCGCCGTCTCGAGCTCCTGGACGTTCATGAGGAAGCCGCCGTCGCCACTGAACGCGATGACCTTGCGCTCGGGAAAGACGAGCTTCGCCGCGATCGCGCCGGGCACGGCGATGCCCATCGATGCGAGCCCGTTCGACACGACGACCGTGTTTGGCACTGGGGTCGGGTAGAGGCGCGAAAGCCATACCTTGTGCGCACCGACATCACTGACCACGATGTCCTCGGGAGCGAGCGCCTCGCGGACGGCGGCGACCACGAGCTGTGGTGGGAACGGGGCTGGCGAGTCCTTCGGTGCCGATGCGCTGAGCGGCTTGTTCGCGACGCGGATCGGCTGGTCCCTCCGGGCCTCGACGTGATCCGCGAGGACGGAGAGCGATTCATCGAGCTCTCCGACCACCTCGACCGACGGCTGGTAGTGGCCGTCGAGCTCCGCCGGTGTGCTGTCGACGTGCACGACGACCTTGTCGCGCTTTGGATTCCAGAGTGACGGGGACCATTCCACGAGGTCGTAACCGATGGCGATCACAAGGTCGGCATCGGCGAGCTGCGAGATGTTCGCGAGCTCGGCTCCCGGCCGCTGCAGGCCGGCCGGCGGAAGCGACTGCTGGCTGAACGGGTCGAGCACGCCTTTCGCCATGTAGGTGTGGGTCGCCGAGATGCCGCTCCGGCGGACGAAACGTCTGAGCGCCTCGACGCTGGCATGACCCGCCGCTTGGCGCCGCGCGACGCCGTTGCCCGCGAGAATGATCGGCGCTTTCGAGCTTTTGATGAGCTCGAGCGCGCGATTGATCACCGAGTCCTGCGCCCTGGGATATGACGTCCGGCGCACCTCGAGCGGCTTCATATCGATGTCCTTGCCGGCGATGTCTTCGGGGAGCTCGATGTGCGTCGCGCCCGGCTTCTCGAGGCGCGCGAGCCGAAAGGCCTTGCGAACGATCTCGGGCGTCGACTCGGCGACGCTGATCCGCGTGCTCCACTTCGTGATCGGTCCAAACATGCGCACGATGTCGATGTACTGGTGCGACTCCTTGTGCGCGCGCTCCAGGCCGACCTGCCCGGTGATCGCGACGAGCGGCGCTCGGTCGATATGCGCGTCGGCCACCCCGGTGATGAGGTTCGTCGCGCCGGGGCCGAGGGTCGCGAGGCACACGCCGGGGTATGACGAGAGCCGGCCGTAGACGTCCGCCATGAATGCCGCACCCTGCTCGTGACGCGTAAGGACGAACGTGATCTTGTCGCTCTCGGAGAGCGCGGCGTTCAGCGCGAGCGTCTCCTCGCCCGGAATGCCGAAGACGTGACTAACCCCCTCGTTCTCGAGACATTTCACGAGGAGCTGCGCGACGTTCAACGGGCGGCCTCCCCGATGAGCCGCTCGACGATGACCGTGTCGCGCCACGCGCCGTCGAGCCTGGCGTGCCGTCGATACGTCCCGACCTCGCGAAACCCGACCTTCGCGAGAAGCCTGCGGCTCGCCTCGTTCTCGGGAAAGACGCGAGAGAGAAGCTTCCAGATGCCGCGGCTCTCGCACTCGGGCACGAGCGCCTCCATCGCCGCACGACCGGCGCCCGTTCCGCGCGCGTCGCGGGCGACGTAGACCGAGAACTCGGCGACTCCGGCGTAGCACGATCGCGCTCGGTATTCACTCGCGGAGGCCCAGGCGATCACTTTTCCGTCGCGCTCCACCACGACTGTCGGCCAGCGCGGCGCGTGTTCGCGAAGGCCGCGGGCGATGTCACTCGGCGCGCGTGACTCGGTCTCAAACGTCGCGATGCGGTCGGCGATGCCTTCGTTGTAGATGCGCGCGATCGCTTCCGCGTCCTCTTCCGTCGCCACGCGCGTCCGGGTCACTCGGCCGGCTGCGACGTCGGCTGTTGTCCCTCCGCGGGCCCGATCCAGATCGTCTGGATGTTGGTGAACTCGCGCGCGCCGTACGAAGACAGCTCGCGCCCGAAACCCGATCGCTTGATGCCGCCGAACGGCAGGCGCGGATCCGACGCCACCATTCCGTTGACGAAAACGCTCCCCGACTCGATCCGCCGCGCGAGACGCTCGCCGAGCGCCGCATCACGCGTCCAGATCGACGCGCCGAGTCCATAGACTGAGTCGTTCGCGAGGCGAATGGCTTCGTCGGCATCGCGGACGCGGATCACCGCGGCCGCGGGCCCGAACGTCTCCTGCCTGAACGCCGGCATGTCGGGCGTGACCTTCGAAAGCACCGTCGGCCTGAAGAAGTAGCCCTTTCCGGAGATGCGCTCGCCACCGGTGAGAACGCGGGCCCCGGCACGCACCGACTCATCGACCTGACGCTCGAGGGTGTCGAGGAGGTCGCGTCGCGCGAGCGGACCGACCTGCGTCCGCGGATCCATCGGGTCCCCGACCACCAGATCCTCGACCCCTTTGGCGAAGCGCCGCTCGAATTCGTCGGCGATGGAATCGACGACGATGAACCGCTTTGCCGCGATGCACGATTGGCCGTTGTTCTGATTTCGGGCCCGAACGGCGGTCGCCGCAGCCAGCTCCAGGTCGGCGTCGGCAAGAACGATGTAGGGGTCGGAGCCGCCGAGCTCGAGCACCGTCTTCTTAAGAGCACGTCCGGCCAGCTCGGCGATGCGCGATCCGGTGTCCGAGCTTCCGGTGAGGGTGACAGCGCGGATGCGGTCGTCCGCGATGATCGGCTCGATCGCCGAGCCGGAAACGAGGACGGTCCGCAACAGGCCCTGCGGGAAGCCCGCCTCTCGAAACGCCTCCTCGATCGCGAGCGCGCACTGCGGCACGTTCGACGCGTGTTTGAGGACGGCGGCGTTGCCCGCCATGAGGGCGGGAGCGGCAAAACGGATGACCTGCCAGAAGGGAAAGTTCCACGGCATCACGGCGAGCACGACTCCGAGCGGGTGGAAAGAGACGATGCTCCGCCGCGCGTTCGCGCGTATCTCCTCGTCGGCGAGGTAGCGGGAGGCGTTCTGCGCAAAATGCTCTGCGCCAAAGGCGCACTTCTCGATCTCGGCCTTCGCTTCGCTGATGGGCTTTCCCATCTCGAGCGTCGCGAGGCGCGCGTACCGGTCGGTGCGCTCTCGGAGGAGCGCGGCGAGTGCGCGCATCGGGACCGCCCGCTCCGCGATCGGACGCTCGCGCCACTCGAGGAATGCGGCGTGGGCCTCGGCCAGGGCCATCTGGACCTCGTCGGCGCCGAAGGCGTCGAAGGACGCGATGACCTCTTCGGTCGCCGGATTCACTGCAACGATCTGACTGATGGTGGTCGCCATTCGAGTCGAGGATAAACCCCTATTTGTTCGCGAAGGGATGGACCGGCGTGAACACTTTGACCTCCACAGGCGCGGCGGCCTTCTTGAACCGCTCGCCATCCGCGGGGACGCCCACCCCGGGATAGAACCCGTAGTGCATCGGCACGGCGATCTTCGGCTTCAGCGCCTTGGCCATCCCCGCGGCCTCATCGACCGTCATGACGTAGCCGCCGTCGCCGATCGGCAGGAACGCGACATCGGTTCTGATCCTGTCGAGCTCCGGGAGGTGGTCGGTGTCGCCGGCGTGGTAATAGGTATTCCCACCGAGCTGCAGCACGTAGCCCACCCAATTGTTCCGCTTCGGGTGGGCCTCCAGGCGCGCCGGATCGACGTTGTAGGCCGGCACGGCTTCGATCTTCACGCCGGCGGCTTCGAGGCGGTCGCCCGGCTTCACCGGCTTGACGTTCCCGGAAAGCTCCTTCGCAACGTCGGCCGGTGCGACGATCACGGTCTTATCTGCCTTGACGCGCGCGATGTCGTCCGGGGCGTAGTGGTCACCGTGCGCGTGAGTGATGAGCAGGAGGTCAGCCGGTGGAAGATCGTCGGTCAGTCCCCATGAGTCGATGTACACGACGACCTTCTCGCCCTTCCAGCGGAACGTCGACTGCTTGTACCACGTGAATTTGTCGAGCACCTAGGTCCTCCCTCTGATCGTGTTGCGCAGGACGCCGATGCCTTCGATCTCCACCTCGACCACGTCGCCCACTTTCAGAAATTCGGGCGGCGTCCGAGCGAAGCCCACGCCGGCCGGCGTACCCGTGATGATCATGTCGCCCGGCCAGAGGGTGCATCCCGCGCTGATCTCGGCGATGAGACGCGCGATCTTGAACACCATGTATTTCGTCCGCGAGTCCTGCTTCGTCACTCCGTTTACACGTGAGCGGATGGCCAGATCGCTTGGGTCAAGCTCGTCGGCGGTGACGATCCACGGTCCCATCGGAAGGTGCGTGTCGAAGTTCTTTCCTTTGAACCATTGGCCGCCGTGACGGCGCTGAACGTCACGCACCGAGACATCGTTGGCGCACGTGTAGCCGAAGACGTGTCCCATCGCGGCCGCTTCGTCGATGTCGCGGCCGCTCTTGCCGATGACGACGGCGAGCTCCGCCTCCCAGTCGAGCTGTTCGGAGTGTGGCGCCGGGAAGAGCACCGTCGCCTCCGGTCCTACGACGGTCGCCGGGTTCTTCGTGAAGATCGCCGGAAATGCGGGAATCTCTTGTGGCGTCAGCGGCGGACCGGATTCTCCGCGCGCCTGCTTTCCTTCCTCGAAGTGCTCGCTGTAGTTCCAGCCGATGCAGAACACGTTTCGAGGCGGACGGGGGATCGGCGCGTGGAGCTTCGCGCTCTGGAGCGGAACGCCGCCTCGGGCTTTGCGCGCTGCACCGCGAAGCTCGGCCAAGAGCACGTCGCCAGAAAGCAACAGGTCGAGCACGTCGTCTTCATCGGTCGCACCGCCCAGGAGGTCGACGGTCGAGATGACCGTGTCGTCCGCGGCCACGACACCGGCCGCGGGCACGCCGCGCTGCTCGAACGTGCAGATCCGCATGCGCCTAGACCGCGCCTTCGACCGGGGGCGCCGGTCGTTCCTCGGGCCAGGCCGCGTATCTGCGCTTGTAATACATGAGCGGCGTACCGCCGAGCGTCTCTCCTGCCTCGACGCTGCCGACGAACATGACGTGATCTCCGCCCTCGTGCATCTGGGTCACCCGACATGCAGCGTACGCGAGCGAGAGACCGCGGAGGATCGGCGCGCCACCAGCCTCCGGGGAGGGCTCCCAGCGGAGATTCCTGAATTTGTCGTCGGCTTTCGACGCGAAGAGCGTCGCGACGTCTTCGGCACCTTCCCTGAGGAAATTGATCACGAAGGCACGGTGCTTCTGCAAAGCGGGAAGCGTCCGCGAGGTCCGATCGATCGACACGAGCATGAGCGGCGGCTCCATCGAGAGGCCGACGTAGGCCTGGCTCGTGAGCCCCTTGGGCTCTCCCTGCTCGTCGAGTGTCGCGACGATCACGACGCCCGTCGGGAACGAGCTCGAGATCGCACGAAAGAGCTCACGGCTGACGGGCACTAGCGGCCGCGAAGGTACGCGTCCTGTCCTTTGATCCAGTCCTCTCGCGGCGGGCTGAAAACGTCAAGGTCGTACGTGTCCTCGAGCGCGGTCGCCTCGTGAGGGAGGTTTGCCGGGATGACGAGCACCTCGCCCGCGCGCACCTCGTGGACTTCCGAGAGGTCGTCGCCAAGGCGGAGCCGGAGCGCACCCTCCACGATGAACGACAGCTGCTCGGCGGGATGCACGTGCCTCGGAACGGTCGTGCCTTTCTTCAACCAGATCTGGGCGAGCATCGCCTTCTCGCCGTGCAGGAACCTCCGCTGCACGCCGGCCATAAGGTCCTCGCGCGGCGAATCCTCCCAGCGAACACGTCTCCCTTTAGTGGCCACGTCATCCTCCCCGTCGTGATGTGGCGAGAATACCGGCCGGAACGACGACGGGTTTCTCACCGCCAAGCTCGCGACCGAGGAAGGCGAGGACGTGCTGGGCCCACTCCTCGGGATGCGTGGCGTACGCCATGACGTGCTCGCAGCCCGGGACGACCCAGAGCTCTGTGCCCGGGTTCGCGCTCGCGGCCTTCAGATCCAGGCCGTGATGCAACCGCACGGTCGTGTCGTCGCTGCACTGGATGAACAGGAAGGGCCGCTCGGGATGAGCGGCGACCACTTTCGACGGCGTGACCTGCGAGACATCAAGCCCGAGGAAGAGCCGCGACATGAGGACGATCCCGGGCGTAAACCACGCCGGTAGATTCGTGTACTTCGTCGCCGACTCGCTGACCACCGTGTTCCCGTCGGCGAACGCCGAATCCGTGACGACCGGGCCAATCGTCGGATCAACCTGCACCGTCATGAGGACACTCCCGCCGCCGAGCGACTCGCCGATCACGGCCACGCGCGCCCGCTCGATGTCCGCGCGATTCGCCGCAAGGTCGATCGCGGCGAGGATGTCACGCGGCTCTTCGATCCCGAGCGTGTATCTCGTCCCGCCGCTCTCGCCGTGACCGCGTAGGTCGAACAGCAGCACCGAGTAGCCATGGACGAGCAAGAGTCTGGCGATGGCCGCCGGCATGAAGTCTGAGTTCACGCGATTCCGTCCGCGGCCGTGCACGATCACAACGGCGCGATCCGCGCGAGGCACCGCGAACCACCATCCCTTGAGGACGATCCCGTCGCGACTGTTGAAGGTCACGTCCTCGTGTGTCGGCGCTATGGAACTTGCCGGTGGATCGAGCGGGACGCGCTCCACCTGGGTCACCGTTTCCGCGACACGGAAGGAGATCGCGAAATATGCGATCAGGGCCACGGCGATGACGCCGACGATCAAATATGGCAATGCCCTGCGCGCTTGTCGCAACACGCGACGAATGTATTCCCCCGGAGTAACGCTCACGCCGGTCTGGCGTTGAATGTGCGAACCCCTCCAAACCAGTCCATCCGACCCCCCTGCGTCGAGCGGCCCGCCCCACCAGGCGGGCCGCTCCTTTTCTGTCGGGCGCTACCCGCCTGAGACCGGCGCCCCTAATTGCCGCCGAGCGCGCGTCGTTAGGTCGTATGAAGAGCTCACTTAAATCGCTTCCCCTCCAACGCCGCCGGTCTCTCCACCGGCGGCGTTCTCTGTTTACGGGAGACGGCGTCGTGGAGCGCGAGCGTTCGCCGGGCTCGCTCCACGATCGGCTGATCCAGCAGCTTCCCGTCGAGCGCCACGGCGCCGAGACCCTTCTGTCGTGCCGCTTCAAATGCATCGATCACGCGCCGCGCGTGGGAAACCTCCGCGGCGCTCGGGCTGAAGACATCGTTGATCGTCTCGATCTGCCCGGGATGGATGAGCGACTTTCCGCTGAAGCCGAGGCGGCGCGCCTGCACCGCGTCGCGGCGCAGGCCCTCGTTATCGGCGACGTCCGGCCAGATCCCGTCGATCGCCTGCCGGCGGGCCGCGACCGCGGCGACGACGATCGCTGATCGCGCGTACAGGAGCTCGGCCGCCTCGGCCTCGCGTTCGGTCGGGAGCGAAAGGTCGCGGGCGAAATCCTCGGCACCGAAGAGCAGCGCGATCACGCGATCCGAGCAGGCCGCGATCGCGTGAGCTTCGAGGAGACCTCGCGCCGATTCGATCGAGGGAACGATTCGGATCGAGCCGCGCGCGACCCCCGCGGCGTCCTCTCGTTCGTCGAGGACACGCGCGAGGCTCGCGATCTCGT
>DASPWX010000151.1:0-20903 GCA_035637615.1 Bathyarchaeia archaeon
ATCGCCAGAGCAGAAGACCGACCGAGAGCACGAGGATCGCGACGAGGTATCCGAGGAGGAGCGGCCCGATCGCGGAAAGGCTGAACGAATGCACGCTGTTCACGACGCCGCTTCGGGTGAGGAACGTCCCGAGGATCGTCAGCGCGAACGTCGCCACAACGAGAGCGAGGTTCCAGGTGCGCAGCAGGCTGCGCTTCTCCTCGACCATGACCGAGTGCAGGTACGCCGTCGATGTGAGCCACGGCATGATCGCTGCGTTCTCGACCGGATCCCAGGCCCAGTACCCACCCCAGCCGAGCACCGCGTAGCTCCACCACGCGCCCGCGACGATGCCGACGCCGAGAAGCGCCCACGAGATGAGCGCGAAGCGGCGCGTCGCGACGAGCCAGCGATCGCCGCCCTCGCCGAGGATGAGCGACGCGATCGCATAGGCGAACGGCACCGAGGTGAGGACGTAGCCGAGATAAAGCAGTGGCGGGTGCAGAGCCATGAGCGGATGGTTTTGCAGCAGCGCGTTCGGCCCGTTCCCGTTCTGCGGCGCGACCGCCAGGCGCGCGAACGGGTCCGCCGCGGGTGTCGTGATGAGCAGCAGGAAGAACGTCAGCATCGCGAACATCACGGCGAGCGCTGTTGTCGCAAGACGCGGGATCGCGAGAGTGCCGCGGAACGCGATGAACGCGGTGGCGCCGGCCAGGATCGCCGTCCACAGGAGGATCGAGCCCTCGAGCGCGGCCCAGAGGCTGATGATCGAGTAGAAGAGCGGGGTCTCGCGGGCGTTGTTCTCCGCGACGTAGAGGATCGAGAAATCGTGCGTCGCGAGCGCGAACATCATCGAGAGCGCCGCGATCACGACGAGCCCGAAGGCGACGCCCGCCGCGACGCGCGCTGAGAAGAGCGCCCGGACGTCGCGGCGCCACGCCGCGTAGACCGCGGCACCCGTTCCCCACATCGAGAGGAAAACCGCGGCGCGGAGCGCAGCTGCGCCGAGATCGCCGGCACTCATGGGAATGAGGTTCGATGGGCGGGTGTGGCTCCCGCCGTCGGCGCGGTGTAGACCTCGTCATGTTTCGCGATCACCTGGTCGGCGCGAAACGTCCCGTCTGGCAGGAACGCCCCCTCGACGACAGCGCCGGCGCCCTCACGCAACAGGCCCGGGAGGGCTCCGTCCGCAATGACCAAGACGTCTTCGACCCCGTCCGTAATCACCAGACTGAAGGTGGCCGTGCCGCCATTTCCGAATGCGACTTTCAGGGTGTCCGCTTTGACCTGGCCACCGAGGCGGACGATCTGCTTAGACGGTATGTTGCGCGCCTTGGCCTCGCTGGGCGTGAGGTAGTACACGGTCGAGCTCGCAAGATTCGTGGCGGCGACCGTTCCGATCAGCACCGCGACGGCGAGGGCCGCGATCAGGAGGAGACGGCGCGCCCCGATGCTCTCAAGCACCGCGCGCGCGCAATGAGACGAGGTAGGCGAGCAGCGCGCCCCACACGATCGCGAACGCCGCGACGATGAAAACTAGATTCGCGTCCACACCCGCTCCTGGCGCGCGCGCTCGAGCGAAATGCGGGACGTCATGAAGTAGGCGTAGATGAGCGTGTACGCGAAGAGCGAGACCATCAGCGTGAGCAGCATCGATGAGTCGAGCGCCGGCGAACCCGCGGCCCGAAGGACGGTGGGGAGCTGGTGCAGCGAGTTCGCCCACAGCACCGACAGGTGGACGATGGGGACGTCGATCACCGCGATGATCCCGAAGACCGCTGCGCGCGTCGCGCGCCGCGAGAAGTCCGTCGACAGCCCACGCAGGAGCAGGTAGCCGACGTACATGACGAACATGATCGCCGTCGTCACGAGCCGGGGCTCCCACGTCCACCACACTCCCCATGTCGGCTTTGCCCAGATCGACCCGGCCACGAGGAAGAGGCCGGTGAAGAGCACGCCGATCTCTGCCGACGCGACGGCGACCGCATCGAAGAAGGGCCGCTTCGTCCAGAGCCAGCCGATCGAGGCGAGGAACACGATCACGAAGGCGAGGTACGCGAGCCACGCCAGTGGCACGTGGACGTACAGGATCCGGTAGACGTCGCCCTGCACGGCATCGGTGGGCGCCCAGAAGAGCGCCATCACGCTCGCCACGACAAACGACGCGGCGGCAGCGATGCCGAGCCATGGACGGATGCGCGGCAACGTATTTCCGCGCGGGATGGTGGTCTCTGTCACTCGATTGCCGCTGGAACGATGGTAAGGCCGATGACCGTGTACACAACCGCGAACGCGAACAGCAAGCCGGCCCACGACAGTGCCCCGACGGCGTCGCCGCTGAGCGCCGCGCTCGTGCCGCGCGTTGCCGCGACCAGCTGCGGAACGAGGACGGGCAGAGCAAGGATCGGAACGAGCGCGGCTCTCGCGCGGAGGCGAAGGGCAAGGACGACATCCACGATCACGATCGGGGGAAGCGCGAGGACGCCGAGCAGAACGACCACGATGAGGTGAAGCGGCAGCGCGATGGCAAGGTCGAGGAGCACGAGCGAGAGCAGACCGCCGATAGCTCCGACGAGGGCGAGAACGATCGTGAGAGAGAGAACCTTGCCGCCAAAGAGCGCGTCGCGGCCACCCGGCAAGGCGACGAGGCCCTCGAGCGCATCGTCTTCGAGCTCTCGATCGAACGACCGCATCGTCGCGAGGATGGTCGCGAACGCGAGCGCCAGCCAGAACAGCGCCGAGGCAACGTCGGCGTCCCGCGCGATCTGTGGACCGACGACGAGGCTCTCGAGGAGCACGAGGACCGCGATGAAGGTCACCGCCGCGACGACGCCGTCGGGTTGCCGTCGTTCCGCGCGGAGCTCGCGGGCCGCGACGAGGGCGATCCGGTATGGAGCGATCACGCGGCTGTCACCGCGCCGTCGGCAAGCGCGATCCTCGCGCGCGCAAACGCGTCGAGCTCGGGATGGCCGTGCGTCGCGATCACGATCGCGCGGCCGTCATCGCGCGCCCGGACGATCGTTTCGCGCAGGCGGCTGACACCCGCGTCGTCCAGATCCGCGAACGGCTCGTCGAGTAACAGCAATGGGACGCGCTCGGTCTCGACGCGCGCCAGAGCCGCTCGCCGGCGCTCGCCCGCCGAGAGCCGCTCGACGGGACGATCCATGTCCCCGCCGACGCCCCACGCGCGGAGCGCGCCGTCGATCCCGCGGCTATCGCCGCCCCGGAAGCGCACGAAGAACTCGAGGTTCTCGCGGGCGGTGAGGCCGCGCAGCAGCATCGGTCGGTGGCCGATATACAGCATGTCTCCCGCGATGCGACGATCGCCCCGGGCGAGCGGCACCAGGCCCGCCAGGGCACGAAGGAACGTTGTCTTGCCAGACCCGTTCGCTCCGCGCACGAGCGTGAGGCCAGGGTCGATCGCGACGCTCACCGCGCGAAGGATCACGCGATCGTCGAGGACGACCGTGGCATCGTGGAGCGATGCGCCCGACTGCACTGACTCGCATGATGGGACGCGTTGTCCTCGTGTGCACCGCGCTTGCAGCGGTCCTCGTGGCATGCGCTCCCGAGACGCCGGCTGCGGAACCCGTCGCCCGGGGCCGGCAGCTCTACCACTCGCTGGGGTGCGCAAATTGCCACGAGCCGAATCTCTTCGGTCAGCGTCTTGGTCCGCCGCTCGAGCACATCGGGACGGTCGCTCCGACGCGCAAGCCGGGGGTTTCCGCCGAGGAGTACATCCGCCAGTCGATCCTCGACCCCGGTGCGTTCGTGGTACCTGGGTACCAGGACTCAATGCCTCGGGATTTGGGCCGAGACCTCCCGCCTACCGACCTTGACGCCTTGGTCGCCTACCTTCTGTCTCTCAAGTGAAACCGGCACCTAACACCCTCCCAACCGACCCCGTTAGCCCCGATGGACCGGGCGAAGAGGACCGAAACCTCGCCCTACGCGCCGGAAAGGGGGACGCGGCCGCCTTCGGAGCGCTCTACGACCGCTACGTCGAGGCCGTGTACCGATACGTGTTCTACCGAGTGAGGAACGACGCAGACGCCGAGGACCTTGTGAGCGACGTGTTCATGCGCGCGCTCCGGGCGATCCCGCGCTACGAGCCGCGGGTGGCTTTCCTCGCGTGGCTCTACCGGATCGCCCGGAACGCCGTGATCGACCGCGCGCGCCGCTCCCACACCCAGATCTCCTTCGAGGACGCGCTCGCCCACCCGGGCGTCGACCAGGTCGTGGAGCCCGACGCGACGATCCTCGCGCTCTCCGACAAGGAGGCTGTGCGCGGGGCGCTCGCGAAGCTCACCCCGTTGCAGCAAGAGGTCATCGTTCTTCGCTTCGTCGAGGGATACAGCACGCACGAGATCGCGAACCTCGTCGGCAAGCGCGAAGGCACGGTGCGCGGCATCCAGTTCCGCGCGCTCGAGGCCCTTCGCGCGCTGATCCCGTCACGCGAGGCTCTGGCATGAACGAACGACGCCCGCCGGTCCTCGAGCGGCCCGTGATGCGCGAGCAGTTCCGCAAGGAGCTCCGCGGGCGACTCATGTCCGAAGCTGCCGTTGTGCTCGCGCCGCGACCGAGCTGGTTCTCGTTCCCGGCGATCCTTCGCCCGGCATTTGCCGCCGCTGCCATTCTCGTGCTCGTCCTTGCCGGCGCCACGAGCGCGGCCGCGTCGAGCCTTCCCGGCGATGCGCTCTATGTGGTGAAGCGCACGAGCGAGGACGTCCAGGTCGCGCTGACCTTTGACGACGTGACTCGTATGCAGCTGCTCGCGCGGCTCGCCGATCGTCGCCTCGAAGAGCTCGCTGAGATCGCCACGCAGCGACCGTCGTCGGCTCCTACCGCGACGCAGGAGTACGCCGACGCGGTGGAGCGCTTTGCAAACGCGCTCGACGACCTGCGCAACGCGGACAACGAAGACCGGCGGAACGCCGCGCAGGCACTCGCGGAGGCGGCCCGCGACAAGCACAAGGCCGTGCTGGACGCCGTCAAGGACCAGCTTCCCGAGGTCGACCAGAGCGATGTCCAGAAGGTGATCGATCGGGAGCAGGAGCGGACCTCGCCCGAGGGGAACCGGGGCCGAGGCGGGCAAGGCGGAACCGGCGGCGGGCGGCCGTCGAACGCCCCAGCAAGGCCAACACCAAAGAAATAGTCCATGGCACGGCCGGTGCATAGACGCCCGGACATGTGCCGTTGCAAGCTCTGCACGAACGAGCGGACCTTCCTTCGAGTTCTCGCTCTTCTCTTCGTCGTGTGAAGCGCGTCCTCGTAGCTGAGGACGACCCCGACACGGCGGCGGCGATCAAAGTGACGCTCGAGGAGCGTCTATCGATCACCGTCGATCACGTGACGAACGGAGCGCTCGTTCTCGACCAGATCGCCGCCACGCATCCCGATCTTGTGATCCTGGATGTGTCGATGCCCGGACTCAACGGGATCGATGTATTCGATCTTCTGAGAGGCAGCGCGCCATCCGTGGACGTTCCAGTGCTCTTCCTCACGGCCATGCCGGACCTTGCTGAGCAGGCCTTCGCGCGATTCGGGATCAGCGACGTGATGGCGAAGCCGTTCGAAGGTGACGCTCTCGCACGACGCGTCGAGGATCTGCTCGCGCGCGGGAGGAAGGTCGCCTAGCCCCGCGCCCGCGCTCCCGGCGTCCGTTCGCGCCGGCGGTCGCGGATGTCCTGAATCTCCTTCTGTGAAAGCTCCTCGATCCCCACGGTGCTTGTGTCCGCATCGAGCGCGCGGATGATCGCGTCAAGCTTCGTGTGCAGGGCCGCCTGCTCGCGGCTCTGCGTGTGCTCGATGATGAAGACCATCAGGAACGTCGCGGCGTCGACGAGAAAATGCAGATCCACGCGCTGCCGATCGAGCCCAATGCGGTCTCCGTAAAAGAACAGGAAGAGCGCGACCGACGCCGCCACGAATATGGCCCAGGAGCTCGAGATAGCGGTGTTGATCGCCTTGGCGACATGACTCGACAGCTCTTGCATGGCCTGCTCGGCTGCTGCACGAAGCGCGCCGAGAGACTGTTGCGAGATGCGCAAGACGTGGCGTGCGGGTGGCACGGCGCAGGGGATTGCTCGCGACGCGCGGGTGCCCCGGGGACCCGGCTCCGCGGCCGCGAAGCGGTCCGCGGGGTGCCGGGGAGGGTGCGCGGAGAGAGCGATCCCCGGAGCCGGGACAGGACCCGCACGCCGACGCGAGCGTTGCGCTAGCCGGCGCTCTCCTCGCGCTGCGGGATCGGTGCGAGGCGGGGCCAGCGCCGGCGGACGGCCGCGGCTATCCCCTCCGCATCGAGCCCGTAGTGATGACGCCACAGCTTCTGGGCGCCGTGATCTACGTGTTCGTCGGGGATGCCGAGTATTTCGAGATCGACGCGCGCGCCGCGCTCCGCAAGAAGTTCACCCACCGCAGAGCCGAACCCTCCGGCGATCACATGCTCTTCGACCGTCACGAACCGCGGGATGCGCGCGGCGAGTGAGAGGATCCGCTCTTCGTCGAGCGGCTTCGCGAAGCGCGCGTTGACGACGGTCGCTTCGAGACCGTCGCGAGCCAGCAGCTCCGCGGCCTCCATCGCGGCGGCCACAGGATGGCCATAGGCGAGGATGGCGACGCCATCGCCTTCGCGAAGCGTCTCGGAGACACCGATCGGGATCTCGGTAAGCGGAGCATCGAGCTTGACGCCAGAGCCGGTGCCGCGCGGGAAGCGGAGGCCGATCGGCCCGCGATTCGCGGCCGCATGTCGGTACGCGGTCCACACCATCTGGCGAAGCTCGGCCTCGTCTTTGGGTGCCATGAGTGTCATGCCCGGGAGGATGCGTAGGTAGGCGATGTCGTAAAGACCCTGGTGGGTCCTCCCGTCGTCGCCGACGATCCCTCCGCGGTCCATCGCGAACACGACGGAGAGGTTCTGTACGGCGACGTCGTGGACGACCTGGTCGAAGCCGCGCTGCAGGAATGTGGAATACACCGCAACGATCGGAACAATCCCCTGAGTCGCGAGCCCGGCAGCGAATGTGACCGCGTGCTGCTCGCAGATGCCGACGTCAAAGAGACGCTCGGGAAATTCCTTGAAGAGGGGGAGCAGGCCGGTGCCGCCCGGCATCGCGGCTGTGATCGCGACCGCGCGCTCGTCCGCGTTCAGGACCTCGCGAACGGCGTCGGCGAAGACCGCGGTGTACTGCGGGGCCGTCGCTTTGGCGGAGCCGCTTGCCGAGACACCGTGCCACTTCACGTTGTCGTCCTCTGCGGGGCCGTAGCCGTGCCCCTTCTGCGTCTGCACATGGACGAAAACAGGGCCCTCCGCGAAATCGCGGGCCTTCTCGAGCACTCCCTCGACCGCGAACAGATCGTGGCCATCGACGGGACCGAAATACGTGAAGCCGAACTGTTCGAACAGGATGTTCGGGATGAAGAGCGCCTTCAGGCTCGTGAAGATCCGGCGGCGCGCCTCCTCGGCGAGCTCTCCGCCGGGCATGTGCTCGAGGACCTGACGACCGATGTGCTTCGCGCCCCGATATGGCTGGGCGGTGCGCAGCGCTTCGAGCATGCGCGATACCGCACCGACGTTGGGCGCGATGCTCATCCCGTTGTCGTTCAGCACGACGATCACCCGTGTGCGCATATGCCCGATGCTGTTCATCGCCTCGAACGCCATGCCCGCCGTCAAGGCCCCATCGCCGATGATCGCGACGACGTGGTTATCTTCGCCTTTCAGATCACGCGCGACGGCCATGCCCTGTGCCGCGGAGATCGAGGTTCCGGCGTGCCCCGCTCCGAACTGATCGTGCTCCGACTCCGACCGCGCGAGAAAGCCTGAGATCCCGCCGAACTGGCGGAGAGTCTCGAACCGTCCGCGTCGGCCGGTGAGCATCTTGTGCACGTACGCTTGGTGCCCGGTGTCCCAGACGAGCTTGTCGCGCGGTGAGTCGAACACTCGATGGAGGGCGACCGTGAGCTCGACCGTGCCGAGGCTCGATGAGATGTGTCCGCCGGTCTTCTGCACGCTATCGACCGTGAACTCGCGGATCTCGCGGCAGAGCGCGAGCAGTTCCTCGCGATGCAGCAGTCGAAGGTCGCGCGGTTGCTGTATGCGATCGAGCACACCCACGTCGCGATACTAGCCGCGATGTTCGATCTTTCTAAGCGCGCCGTAGTACTTACCGGCGCCACCGGGAATGCCGGCCCGGCGGTCCTTCGCGCGTTCCTCGGGCAGGGCGCGCACGTGGCGCTGCCGGTTCGAGAGGAGGCCAAGGGCACCGCCCTGCGTGACTCGCTTGGTGACCTGGCCGGTACGGCGGACGACCCGCGGATCTTGCTCCGCGCCACCGATCCCGGCGACGCCGCGGCGATGAAGGACTTCGTCGAGCAGATCGTTCGCACATGGGGCCGCCTGGACGTCATCGCGAATCTCATCGGGGGGTACGCCGCGTCGGACGCGGCGACCGGTGACGTCGCCGCATACCGCCGCTCTTGGGATCAGAAGGTCGCGACGATCGTGACGGCGACGACGGCGTGCTTGCGGCCGATGCGCGCGCGTGGCTACGGCCGTGTCGTGAACGTCGCCTCGACCGCCGCGCTGAAGGGAGAGAAAGGCGCGGCCGGGTATGCCATGGCGAACGCGGCCCTCCTTCGCTGGACCGAGTCGTTGGCGGATGAGGTCAAGCGCGACGGCATCACAGCGAATTGCGTGCTGCCTCGAATTATCGACACGAGTGAGAACCGCGCGGCGATGCCAAAGGCCGATCCGACACGCTGGGCGTCGGCCGCCGAGATCGCGGCGCTCGTCGTGTTCCTCTCGACCGACGAAGCGAGTGGCATTACGGGCGCCGCAGTACCGGTGGTCGCTCGGACGTGATCCGGAAGCTGCCATGCGGGTGGCACGGGGGAGCGGGTTGCGCGCGAGCCGCTGACCGGCCGCGTCAGTCGCGAGCGGTCCCAAGTGGTGGGGAGCGGACCGGTAGGCGAGCGCGCGACCCCGATCCCGGGACAGGACCCGCATGGCCGCTCCGCACGGCCTCACGCCGTTTAGACTCGCGCCGCGATGTCTCTCTTCGTGGTCGTCAAGTTTGTGCACGTGCTGCTCGCGATCATCGCGGTCGGATTCAATGCCACGTATGGCGTGTGGCTCGCGCGAGTCGCTCGTGAGCCGGTTCCAACGCAATCATTCGTGCTCCATGGCATCAAGCGACTCGACGATTGGTTCGCGAACCCCGCGTATGTCCTGCTGGCGGTGACCGGCGTGGCGATGGTGTTCGTCGGGGAGCTGCGATTCACGACGTTCTGGATTGCGGGCGGGATCGTGCTCTGGGCGATCGCGGTCGCACTCGGCTTCTTCGTGTACACGCCGATGCTGCGCAATCAGATCCACGCGCTCGAGACAGCCGGTCCTGCGAGCGACGACTACAAGCGCTACTCCGCGAACGCGCGGTTCCTCGGCATTCTTCTCGCGGCGATCGTTGTCGTGATCGTGTTCCTCATGGTGACGAAGCCAACATTGTCGTAGCCAGCGCGCGGGCCCACGCCGCATACGCCTCAGCCGAGGGATGCAACCCGTCGGGCGCGAACATCTTCTTCTCGGCCTGCTCGCGCATCAGCGGGAACAGATCGATCCACGACCCGCCGGCGCGTTCGGCCTCCTCCCGCGCGATCGCGTTGAAGCGCTCGATCGCGCGGACGATGACGCCGCCGTCGCCGTAGCCGGATCCCGCTGGAGAGAGCGACCAGTCGGGCTGTGGCAGGGCGATCATGCTTGCGTGGGGTGCTTCGCGGTGGATGCGTTCGTAGATTGAGCGGAGCTGGCGGCGATAACGGTCCGCGTTAGCGCCACGCACGATGTCGTTCGCGCCGATGAGCAGGGTGACGACGGTCGGGTCGAAGGATGCGAGGTGCGGCAGCTCGTCGCGGATCAGGTCGTCTGTCGTGTACCCGTTCACGGCGGGGTTGTCGAGAACGACCCTCAGGCCGCGCTCGGTCCAGAGGCGCGTGAGGACGGCAGGAAAAGAACGATCGGGCGTGGTCCCGGTGCCGATGGTGAACGAATCGCCGAGCGCGAGGAATCTTTTGGGAATGATCAATTGTTCTAGTCTGAGAGAGCCCTGTGAAGAATTCCCCGGACATGACCGAACTCGATCTCATCATCATCGGCGGCGGCCCCGCCGGTCTCACCGCCGGGCTGTACGCCGCACGGGCAAACATGAAGGTGGTCCTTCTCGATTCCAAGGACGTCGGTGGCGAGATCCTCAACACCGAGCAGATCGAGGACTATCCCGGTTTCGAGTCGGTCACCGGCGCCGAGCTCGCCAAGAAGATGGCCGATCACGCGATCAAATTCGGTCTCAAGATAGAGACGTACAAGCCGGTCAAGGAGGTTCGCTCCGAGGGCGATCGCAAGATCGTCGCGCTCGAGGATGGAAGCGAGCTGTCGGCATACGCCGTGATCGTCACGGTCGGTGGCGAACCGACAAAGCTCGGGGTCGTTGGCGAGAAGGAGTACCACGGGCGTGGCGTCTCGTACTGCGCCGTCTGCGACGGCGCCTTCTTCAAGGGGGCCGATCTCGCGGTCATCGGCGGCGGTGACTCAGCGTTCCAGGAGGGCCTGTTCCTCACTCGTTTCGCCAAGAAGCTCTACGTCGTACACCGTCGCAACGAGTTCCGCGCACAGGCGATCCTTCAGGATCGACTTCTGGGGATGGAGAAGGTCGAGCCGATCACGCCGGCCGAGGTCAAGGAGATCGGCGGGAACGGGGACGTGAAGTGGATCGACCTCGACCGCGACGGCAAGACCGAGCGGGTCAACGTCGAGGGCGTGTTCGTCTTCATCGGCTTCAAACCGGTGGGCCGGCATCTCTTCAAGGAGCACATCGAGCACGACAAGAACGGCTACCTGATCACCGACCAATACATGCGCACGAGCATCCCAGGCGTGTACGCGGCCGGCGACACTCGCGCGCAGCTCGCCAAGCAGATTACGACCGCCGTCGGCGACGCCACGACCGCAGTGCTCCATGCCGAGCGATACATCGAAGAGCTAAAGGACCTGGAGCGCGCCTTCCCCTCGGAGCCGAGGGACGTCGTCGCGCAAACGGCAAGCAAGGCCGAGCTCCAGGTGTTCGCACCGGGCGACATCGTGCTCAAGGAAGGCGAAGCCGCAGATCGCTTCTACATGATCATCAAGGGCGAGGCCGAGGCGACCCAGCGCGGACCGGACGGCTCACAGGTCGTGATCAACCGGTTCGGCCCCGGAGACTACTTCGGCGAGGTCGGACTCCTGAACGATGCGCCGCGACTGGCAACCGTCCGGGCGAAGACCTCGCTCGAGGTGATGGCTCTCGATCGCGAGACGTTCGCCCGGCTTATGAAGAGCTCGCAGACGACCGAAGACGAGGTCAGGCGGGTCGCGGCCGGACGGAGCCAGGCGGCGAGCCCGCGCTAGGCGCGGTCGCGAGGCGTTTTACGTATCCGACGATCACGTTGAGGTCGAACGGCTTCTTGACATAAGTGGCGATGCCGCGTCTGCGGAACTCGCTGATGTCCTCCGCCGCGCTCGCGGTCTCGAACAGCACCGGGATGCGGCTGGTGCGGGGATCCTTCTTCAGCCGGTCGTACAGGTCAAAGCCGGACATGCCGGGCAGCCTCACGTCGACCACCATCACGTCGGGTATCACATGTTTTGTTGCCTCGAGCGCGGCGGCCGGGCCAGCCACGTGGATCGCGCAGTAGCCCGGCTCATCGGAGATCGCGTCCGCGATCAGCGCGCCGATCGACGGCTCGTCCTCAACAACGATGACAACCTTACGAGCCCCAGGCTGTGTCTGCCCCCCCGTGGTCTTCATCGGCCGCCTCCAGGCAAAGGGTCAGCAGCATGGGTGCCCCGCGGGAGAATCGTCATCGTTCCGTTGTCCCGCCGACTCGGCTTTGCTGTGTTCAGACGAAACGCGCTCTCGCTATCCGCATCCCGGTCGCGCACCCTTGACACATGCGACGTGACGTCGAACTTGGGCGCGCGAGCTTCATCGATGTGCTCGACCGAGTGCTCGACAAGGGGATCGTCATCGATGGATGGGGGCGAGTGGCGGTGGCGGGCATCGACCTCATCGGCATTGACGGCTGGGTCGTCGTGGCATCGATCCACACCTATCTGCAATACGCGGAATCGCTCGGTTTGAGCACGCGCGTCCCGACGAGCGCGTCGGCTGCCGAGAGCCTCTCCTAGAACTCGCTCATTTCGCCGCGCCGCTCGCGCTCGTTGTGAGATATCGCTCCGCGTGTCCGAGCGGACTCGCGACTCGAAAGAGAAAAGCGATCGCGAAGGTGGCGATCCCGATGACCGCGTAGATGAGGCGCACGTCGCCGGTGCGCTCGATGAGGAGGCCTCCGGCGAGCGCACCGATCGGATTTGCCGACCACGCGAGCACCATCGCGATACTGATGACGCGCCCGAGCATGTGGTTCGGGACGATCGCCTGCCGCAGCGATCCGGTGTTGATGTTGAACAGGATCCCGAGACCGGAGCTGAGCGCCCAGAGGACCACCGCAACCCAGAGCGACGTCGCGTACGCGAGCCCGACCGTGAGGAGGCCCGACAACATCAGAGCCCCCAGGGCCACATTGCCGAAAGACCACCGCTTACGGAGCGGACCCGCCGCGAGCGACAGCACCACGACACCAGCGCCTCCGGCCGCAAAGAGAAGCCCGACCTCGCTGTCCTCCGCGCCCAGAGCCTGCTTCGCGAACAGCACCAGCTCGGCGAACACGGTCGCGCTCACCATGTTGATGAGCGCCATCATCAGCGAAATGTTCCGCAGGACGGGGTGGGAGAGGACGTAGCGCAGACCCTCGACGATGTCCTGCCGGATGCTGGTGACGCGCTTCGTGATCGGCGCGTTGAAGGCGCGGGCGATGACCGAAAGCATCGCGGCCGACACGACGAACGATGCGGCGTCGAGCAGCAGAATGGTCTCGACCGGCAGGAAGACGAGTAGCGCTCCCGCGGCGAGGGGACCGAGCACGGCGGCGGCGGCAAAGCTCGCCTGGATCCGACCGTTGGCGGTGACCAGCTCTTTCGAGTCGACGAGGCTGGGGATCGCCCCGAACTCCGCGGCCGCGAAGAAGATCGACAGCGTCGACGAAACGAACGCGACCGCGTAGATCCACCAGAGCGAGAGAAGTCCGGCGGAGTGGGCCAGCGGCACGGACGCGATCGTCACGGCGGATAGGAGATCGACCACGATCATGAGCCGCTTGCGGTCCGTGCGATCGGTCCAGGCGCCGATCGCGAGCCCGAAGAGGAGCTGCGGTGCCGTGAAGATCGCGAGTGTCGCGCCAAGCGCGAGCGCGGACCCAGTGAGCTTGAAGACGATGAGGGGCAGTGCGAACTGCGTCACTGAGTTGCCGAAGTTCGATACGGTCTCGCCGGTCCAGTACTTCCAGAAGTCGCGGTTCAGTCGGCGGCCTCTCCTGTCGCGGCCTTTTTCGGTCCCTGGCCTCCCCGGCGACCGCGCCCGCCACGCCGTCCGCGGCGCGTTCGCTTACGCGGTACCGCCGCCGCCGCATCGGTGGGCGCCACTGCGGCGCTGGCCGTCGTCGGGCTCGGGAGCCCTTGCAGCTCGCCGGCCGGCAGAGCGGCCGGCAAAGTGGCCGGCAAAGCCGCCGCCGGTCGGACCTCACCGTTCAAGCGATCGAACTCTCCGAGGACGGTTCGGGCCTCCTCATGCGTCTGATCGATCACGAACCCGGCCTTCTTCCCGTGCTCCTCCGGACGCATGACGCCCCGTTCGACGGCCCGCCGCATCGTCGACTCGAGTGCGTCGCCCTCGACCCGCGAGAGGAGCTCGGCGAAGAGGGCCTGGTTCACCCAGTCGATGCGCTCGCCCTTGGCCCGCGTCGACGCGACGAAATTGAACAGGTGGACGATCGAGGCCGCGGGCTGACGCGCATAGACGACGAGGGGGTGACCTTCTGCGAGCCAGCACATCGTGATCTGCCGGCCTTCGCGTTCGACCTGCTCCGTCTGGATCGCGCCGCGCTCCTCGGCGATGTTGAAGAGGGTCTCGAGGAGGAGCCGGCGCTGCGAGCGCCCGCGGGCAAGGCCACCGGGCTGATCGGCGCGCGAGAGCGGATCGAGGACGGCTTCGACCGCCGGAATGCGCCGGGTGTCCTTGCTCGTCACGGTGTCGATGCGGCGCAGCACCCGGACCAGATGAAAGACCGTTTCGGCTACGAGGGGCGACGACATATTCGGTGCGAGCATCTGCTTGGCCTTCGCGCGGGCGCGTCCCTCGAGCTTCGCGAGGACCGTCCCCTGATCGATGCCGGCGTCGATTCGCTGCTCCAGGACGCTCGATGCTTCCTTCTGCGAGAGCGGGACCACGCTCGTCACGAAGTCGCCGCGCGCCATCGCGCGGGCATGGAGCGCAACGAGCTGGTCGAGCAGGAGCACGGCGAGACGGCGCTGCTCTTTGTCGGACTCCGGCGAGGCCGTTGGCACGACTGCCGGGACGTGCGGCTCTGTTCTCGCCCGCGCCGGCAGGCGACCCCGCCGTTGCGGCGTCCGCCGGGCGAGCTCCGCGGTCGGTTGAGGCTTGTCGACCTGCGTGTCGTCGGCCCGCAGCGCCGTGCGAGTCCATCGCGCCTGGGGGATCAGATCTTCGAGCAGGAAGACGTCGTCACGCAGGTACGGCGAGTCGCGGAGCTCATTCGCGAGCGACTTGTCGCCCGCGATCAGGTAGACATGTTTGTCCTCGTCCTTGATCGCCTTGCAGAGAGCGTTCAGGTCCCGGTCGCCCGAGACGATGAACCAGTACGCGAGGTCGGGGCGCTCTTTGTAGAGGAGCTTGAGGGCTCGCGTGATAAGGACGGCGTCGGAGCGGCCCTTGAGGAGCCGCCCGCTCATGCGCTGCGCAACGGCGATGGGTTCCATCCCCGTGAACTCAAGGGCCATGAGGAGCGTTTCGTCCTGCGCCGCGACCTCCTGACCGAAGATCGCGAGCTTCACTCGGACGGGTCCGAACTCCGCGGCTTTTTGCAGGATCGCCTGCAGGATCGAGAGTGTTGACGGCAGCGGGCCCGTCGTGTGCTGGCGAAGTGTGTAGTAGACGTTCTCCCAGTCGATTAGGAGGGCAACGTCAGGCAATAGATTTTCTCCGTATGGGCTTCGCACGCCGCCTGACTCGTCCGCGGATCGCGGAATTCCACCGCGGTCTCGCGCTTCTTGCTCTCCCTCGTCCGCTACCCCGAAACTCGAGGCTCGGCCGTGAGCGCGTCCATCACGAACGCTTCAGTCGTCGCGCGCGCCGTTTCGTTCAACTGTAGCGTCTAATCCGCGCCGTGACCATCACCCCTTCGGCATTGACCGATCTCGTGCACGTCGCGTCTTCGCGTGGCGCGACATACGCGGACGTGCGGATGGTCGAGCGCGAGCACGAGGCCGTGAGCGTCAAGGATGGCGCGGTCGAGTCGGTCACGCGCACGTCGGATCGCGGGCTCGGTTTCCGTGTCCTTCACAAGGGCGCATGGGGATTCGCCGCGACCGATCGCACTGACGACGCGACCATGCGCGGTCTCGTCGACGAAGCCTTCCGTCGAGCCGAAGCGTCCGCGTCCGTGCAGCGGCGCAGGGTGACGCTCGCGCCGATCGAGCCGCAGCGCGGCGAGTACCGCACGAAGCTCGGGCGCGATCCGTTCGCGGTACCGCTCGCCGAGCGCATCGACCACCTTCGTGCCGTCGACGCCGCTTCGGTCGGTCCGAACATCAAGACGCGCCGGTCGTCGGTCGCGGCGTATCGGACGCGCAAGCATCTCGTGACGAGCGAGGGGACCGACGTGTCGCAGGAGATCGTCGAAGCGGGCGCCGGCCTCTCGGTCCTTGCGGTGAAGGCCGGTCGCAAGCCGGCCTCCCGATACGACTCGCGCCTCGTGCGGCAGGCAGGCTGGGAGTACGTCGAGCATCTGGACCTTGTCGCCCGCGCGGGCCGTTACCGCGACGACGCCGAGGCCACTCTGGATGCCCCGCTCGCGGACGAGCGGCCGACCACGCTGGTCTTCGCGCCGGAATTCCTCGCCCTTCTCGTACACGAGTCCTGCGGCCATCCGACCGAGGCCGACCGGCTCCTCGAGCACGAGGTCGCCTTCGCCGGGACGACGTTCATGTGGCCCGAGGATCGTGGAAAGCTGCGCTACGGATCGCCGCACGTATCGATGACCGCGGACGCGACGGTCGCGGGCGGCATGGGCACCTTCGGCTGGGACGACGATGGCGTACCGGCGATGAGGACGAAGCTCGTCGACAAGGGGATCTTCGTCGGGTATCTGACATCGCGTGAGACCGCGGGCGCGCTCGGGCTGCCGGTCGCGATCGGCTCGGCCAGAGCGGAGGGCTGGCAGCACTTTCCGATCGTGCGCATGGTGAACGTGAGCCTCGATCCGGGCGCGACGCCGTACGCCGATCTCCTGCGCGGCGTGGACTCGGGCCTACTGATGGAGGCGCCGGCCTCGTACTCGCTCGACGACAAACGCCAGAACTTCCACTTCTCCACTCAGTCCGCCCGCGTCATTCGCAACGGCCAGCTCGACGGCCATGTGCGCGGAGTCGCGTTCCAGTCGCTCACGCCGGATTTCTGGGGCCGCTGCGATCTGGTCGCGGACGACTGGGAGCTTCACGGATTCCTCTCTTGCGCTAAGGGTGAGCCTCTGCAGCTCATGCGCGTCGGGCACGGTGCGGCTCACGCGCGCTTCCGCGATGTTCCCATCGAGGTCCGCGAGTGACGCTCCTCGGAGAGGATCGGCTGCTCGCCCCGATCCGCGACGCGCTGCGCGGGATTCCGGCGGACGAGGCCGACATCCACGTGCACCGGCGCCGCGCGGCGATCACGCGCTACTCACACAGCTCGATCCACCAGAACGCGGTCTCCGACGAAACCCACGCCACGGTTCGCGCGGTCGTCAGAAAGGCCGTCGGGATCGTGACGACGAACTCCCTCGAGCCAACCGATCTGCGCCGCGCGCTCGCCGACGCCGCGTCGCTCGCGACCGCGAGCCGCCCCGACGACGAGTGGCCGGGCGTCGCCGAGCCCGAGCCCATCCCGGCGCCCTCGGCGTATCACGAGGAGACCGCCGCCACGACGGCGCAGGCCCAGGCCGACTGGATCGCAGGCGTCTGCGCCGCCGTCCCGAAGGGCATGCGCGCCGCCGGCACCGCGCAGGTCGAGGTGACCGAGGACGCGGTCGCGACGACCCGGGGAGTCGCGGCCTATGCGCCCGCAACGCTGGCCTACCTCCGGGCGCTCGTCCTGAGCGAGACCTACGTCGGGTCGGGCTATGCCGAAGACCTGTCGATGCGCGTCGACGCCCTGCACCCGGAGGCGATCGCGGCGCGCGCCGCCGAAAAGTGCGCGCTCGATCGCGATCGAGTCCAGCTCGAGCCGGGCGACTACGAGGCGGTGTTCGAGGAGCTCGCGGTCGCCGAGGTCCTTCGCATCATGTCGCTCACCGGTCTTGGCGGCCAGTCGGTGCGGGAAGGCCGCTCGTTCATGAGCGGCCGCATCGGTGAGCGGGTGACCGGCGAGAGCTTCACGCTCCTCGATCACGCCATGGACGCCCGCACCATCGCCGTGCCCTTCGACGTCGAAGGGACGCCGAAACAGAAGGTGACGCTGGTCGAGCGAGGCGTCGCGCGCGGCCCGGTCTACGACCGCACCTCGGCGAAGGCGATGGGCGCGCGTTCCACCGGCCACGCAGCCGACCCGTCGCGTTACGCCGCCGGCGGGCACGCCGGGCACCTCGCGATGGCCGGGGGCCCGGCCACGCGCGAGCAGCTGATCGGGTCGGTCCGACGCGGCGTCCTGATCACGCGGTTCCACTACACGAATACGCCCGACCCGCGCGCCGCGACGATGACGGGCACGACCCGCGATGGCACATTCCTCATCGAGGACGGGAGAATCACGCGCGCGCTCGCGAACGTCCGCTACACGATGAGCGCGTTGGATCTGTTCGCGGGGATCGAGCTCCTCGGGCCGCAGCGCCTCGCCCGCGACTGGTGGAGCTCGAACGGCATGGGCTCGATCCTGTGCCTCGTGCCGCCGATCAAGGTGCGTCGCGCGACCATCACCGGCTCCAGCCCGCTGTAGCTCACGCGGACGAGGGTGAGTGCTGCCGCGGCGCGCGGCGCCGTCGCAGGTACATCGATCGCGTGAAGATGAAGACGTACACAATCACGCCGAGGAGGGCGTAGAGCTCGTCGTTGACGGTGTCGGCAACGCCTCTGACGTTGTGCGTATGGAAGAACACGTCCCCGTAGTACTCCTGGGTTTCGAGCGCGGTGTGCAGGATCGTGGTGAGCCCGGCCGCGGCGATCGCGCGCATGTCGAACGCACCCATCATCACGACCGCGAGTGCGCCCGGGCCGTGGAAGTGGGGGACGTGATCCCACCATTCGACGGTGTTGTAGAGATTCAGGCTGTTGCCGGCCATGTCGAGCGCGAAGATCGAGAGGTAGAGGTTGTCGTACCACATCGGGTAACGCTTCCACTGCCCGCGCACGGCCTGCAGCAGCGGGAAGAGCAGCGACAGCCCGAGCAGGATGCCGACGTTCCGCGGCCCGAGAGCCTTGCCTGCGAAGCGGTCGTCGCCCGCGTTGATGAGCGCATCGATCGTGAACACGAGGATGAGAAGGCGGAGAAGGACGTTGACCCCGAGCGCGTGCCAGGTGACACCCTCCCAGACGTGCGCGAAGCGCTTGCTGACGCGAGCGAAGTCCCGAGCGGTGACTGCCACGCCCGGCGCAGATGCACGAGCCGTACCCGCTCTTGTGTGGTTAGGGGTCCTGGCCCGCGGCGAGCGCCTCAAGGTAGCGGACGATCTCCCACCGCTCGGTGTCGGTGAGCTTCGGTTTCCCGGTGTCGGGGTCGATCGCGCCCCACGCGGGCATCGCCGTGAAGGGGATGCCGTTCGCGATCCAATACTCGAGCTCGCCCGGCGCGTGCTGCGGCACGTGTACCTGGAGGTTGAACGGCCTCGGGTTGAGGGTCAGCGCCGCCGCTCCATCGCCAAGGCCCTTTGGCCCGTGGCACACGACGCAGTTCGCCTGATAGAGGGCCCGACCCGCGGCAACGGTCGCAGGATTGTCCGGCGTCGGGTTTTGCGCGAAACGCGCGGTCAGCGGCACCGGCGGGGTCGGAATGTTCGGCGCGATCGTGTAGGCGAGCCCGAGGGAGACGACGATCAGCGCGCCGAGAAATCCGGCGCTCTGGGCGAAGCGCCGCCACTCGCCGCCGCGCCGCCGGCGGATCAAGGCGAAAAGACCGAAGACCGCGACGCCGACGGCGAGGGCGATCGCGATCTGCTCGAGGCCCTGTCGCGAGATCGGGAAGGTCATTTCTTGGCGTCGGCTTCACGGGCAGGGACGGAAGTCTCAGTCGTGGGCTTGGCTTTCTTCTTTTCCTTCCGGGTCGACCACCACCAGAGCCCGATGAAGAGCACGAGCGGCACTCCGAGCTCGAGGATCTCGTCGAGCCAGGTGCCGGTCGCGCCGTGCGCCGAAACCGACGCGAAGATCATCGGGATACAACGAGGCTATACGCACCCGTGCCTTCGTTCCCGACCGCGAGCGTGACCTTCCAGGTGCCCGGATCGAGTCCGGCGATGTCGAACTTGTACCGGCCCGGGCCGAACGTCGCGGCATCCTCGACGGCGTCGAGGGGTGCCTGCGAGGACGGGCCGGAGAACGTCGCGTGCAGCTTCTTGCCGGCGACCGGGTTGCCGTCCGCGCCCACGACGAGGGCGAACAGGCTGAGCGGCGCGCCGGACTGCGGCACGGCTGGATCGGTGAAGACGATGACCGTGTAGGGGCCGATCGTCAGTGGCGGTGCGGAGGTCGAGAGACCTCCGCTGGGCGCGCTCACCGGGACGGTGAACACCGTGCTCACGTCCTCCTTACTTGCGAGCCGAACGATCGCCTGGATTTTCCAGGTCCCGTACATCGCGGTGGGACTGCCCTCCGCGACGTACTCGCCCGCGGCGCGCTCGGTAGCGACAAGCTCCTGCTGACCCATGTCGTGCTCGACCATCGTGAAGCGGAACGCGACCTTCTCTGCGCCGGTGACCGGCGCGAGACCTTCGTGCACGCGTAGCACGTAGGTGTTGCGGCCGGCGCCGCCGCTCGCGACGAGCATCTCGAGGCGCAGTCCGGACACGTGCTGCGTCTGGTCGTACGCCGACGCCGACGGTTGCGCCGGCGGCGCGAGCGCGGTGAGTACAGAGGCGGCGACGATGATGACGATGAAGATCCCGGTCTCGGCCATCGTGTCGCGGACCAGGGCGGTGCGCGCGCGGATCCCCGCTCGCAATCGCGGACCCCAGCGGAGCAGGTTGAACGACCCGATCCCCAGCGCCACCAGGACGAGGACGATCTTCACGGCGAGCGCGACGCCGTACGGCGTTTCGTAGAGATCGTTGACGAGCACGAGCCGGTTGAAGGCCTGCAGCACGCCGGCCGTGATGAGGAGCGCCGTCGCGATCATCGCCGTCACGGAGAATCGCCAGACCGTCGCGCCGAGGGCTCTTGCGTCTTCGGCCGTTTCGTCGTGGCCCGCGAGGAGCACGCACCAGAGCAGCGCGACGACACCTCCGGTCCACACCGAGACGGCGAGAACGTGGACGAAGTCCAGGGCCATGCTCTCTAGGCTCCCCAGCGCGGTCGCGTGCGAAACGAGGGTCGCCGTCATCGCGGCAGCGATGCCCGCGGCGAGCGCGATCATCCGTCGCGGCCTGACGGTCGCGAGCGGACCGATCGTCATGACGCCACCGCCCGCGATCGCGGCGACCGGCCGCATCAAGGCGAGCCGCGGCGTGACCGAAACCGCGGCGAGCACGACGCCGGCGAACGCTCGCACGCCGAGCATGATCCCGAGACGCGGCGG
>DASPWX010000152.1:0-15509 GCA_035637615.1 Bathyarchaeia archaeon
GACGACGCGATCCGCGTCGCCAACGCCCGACAGGCGGTAGAGGAGGCCCGCGAGATAGCGGTCGAGTTGAACGACCGCTCGCTGGAGATCCTTGCTCGGCAGAACTCCGCGAACGTCGCGATCGGAGAGGGCGATCCCCGACGCGCGATCGAGATCTATGACTCTGTCCTTCCCATGTTGCAGCCGCGCGAGCTTGCGATGGCGCTTTCCGTCCGGTCGGTGTTGAAGAAGGGCGTTGGCGATGACGCGGGAGCCGAGGCCGATATCGACGCTGCCTTCGCGGCATGGAACGAAAACGCCGATCCCGGCAGCGCCGAGCCCTTCTTGACGAGACTGACCGCGGCGGACGTCGCCTTTCGATCCGGCAATGCGGAACGAGCGGCCGCTTATCTACGAGACGCGATCGTGTTCTTGCGGGACGGTGGGCACAGCCAGAGTCCCGCTCCGTTCGAGCTCCTGGCCCACCTCGCGGCGACCGAGGGCGACGACGAACGGGCACTTCGACTGGCGAGCTACGCGGAGCGAACCCGCAGCGAGACTGGGTTGTGGCCGGCATCGTTCCTCGCGCTTACAGCTCGTTCATGGATGACCGAGGCGCAGCGGCGGCTTGGACCTCGCGTTGCAGAAGCCCGCGCGGCAGGCAGGCGGATGTCGGAGCAGGAGGCGATCTCATACGCTTTGACGGGCCGGTACGGTGGCGACCTAAGCCGCCGCGAGCTCGATGTGGCGGATCTCGTTGCAGACGGCCTGACCGATAAGGAGATCGGCGCCCGGCTCGGGTTGTCCGAGCGCACCGCAGAGAACCATGTTCAGCACATTCGTCAGAAGCTCAGTTTGCGGTCGCGAGCTCAGATCGGGGCATGGCTCGCGCGTCGCGCCAAAGTCTCGTAAGAGTGAGTACTTTCCCGGATTGCCGCTCTGCTTAAAGCGCGTGAGCCTCCGGCCCAAAGGGAGGCGATGATGAGGGACCTGATTGGAAGGCGTGCGCGAAGGCGGGTTCTGATCACGATGCTCGGAGTGGCGGTCGCGCTTTTCGCGAGGACACCGGTCGCATTGGCCGGAGTCATCGACAGCGGGCACACGATCACGACGAACGTCGCGACGAATCCTTGTGATCCCGCGGATGGGCCGATCGTCCTAACGACCGACACTCGGTGGGAGACTCGACTTCAGCCTGACGGGAGCTTGATCACCCACTTCGTCAATCACAGCGAGGGGACGAGTGCAAACGGGACCAAGTACATCGCGAACCGCCAGGCGGTAGTCACGACTCCCGCTGGCTCGACGGCTCAAGAAGTCGAGGTCGAGATCCGCCGGGTGAGCGCTGGACCGGACCCGAACGCCATAATCACCTTCACGGGGACGATCCCGGGCACGCTAACGATGACCCTTCGGTGCGTAGGCTGATCTAGCGAGGGTCGGTCGGAACCGGCCGGCCCTCCTCGCAACTCTGACACGGCCGAGATGCGGGTGTGCAAGCTGTGGCCGCTTATGCTGCGGACGTGTTCTTCAGAGGGCTCATCCCTGTTCTCGCCGCGGTCGCGATCGCGTGCGGCCAGCCCGCAGCGCTCGCGGAGCCGTCACCGACCGAGCTCCTGCAGAAGGCGAGCACGAACCTAAAGGACGCCAAGACGGCGCACATCGATGGGAGCGGCAACTTTGCCATCAGCAGCGGCCTCAGCATTTCCTTCGACTTCAAGCTGAATGGCGACGTCGAGATTCCGGATAAGTCCCGCCTTGCGACGGAGATGTCCCTCCTCGGCCAGACCCTATCGGTCGACACGATCACGATCGGCGGGCGCACGTTCAGCAAGGGCCTGACCGGCAGCGGCTGGACCGAAACCGCCGGCAATGACCCGCAGGGCGCCGTGCTCGACCCACTTGGGCAGACCGACCTCTCGGCCGTGACGACCGTCACCGAGGTCGACCGCCCGGAGATCGACGGCCGCAAGACGCGGCACCTCACGTACACGATCGACCAGGCCAAGCTCGTCGAAAAGATGAAGGGCACCCAAACGGCGACCACGCCGTCGTTCAACGTCTCTGGCGCGACCGGGAAAGGCGAGATCTGGATCCGGACCGACGACAACCAGATCGTGCGCCAGCTGGTGAAGCTCTCGGTCGACATGGCCGGTGATCTCGGGATCCCAGGTGCCTCGCCGACCGCCGGCAAGAGCACCTTCGATATCTCGTTCGACCTCAAGTTCAGCCATCTGGGCGAGCCGGTCTCTCCAACCATCACCGCCCCGCCGACGCAGTAGCGCGCGTAGCGCGCGATACGTCCGGAGCAGATAGAAGGCGACGGCGGCCCCGTCAAACGGACGGTCGTCCCGTGCCCGGCCCGACCGTAGCTTGCTCTCAACCACTAAGGAGGGTTCACACATGAAGAAGCTCGCTCTCGCCATCGGTTTGGGTGCGTACATCGCGTTCGGCGCTTCGGCCGGCTCGCTCGCAGCGCTCCGCAGCGACAACGGGGCGGGGACCGCAGCGAACCGCGACAGCCGGATCGCCTGGTCGGTCACCGGCACCAACGCGCGACTCCTCTTCCTGAACGAGGCGCTCTACCCGGACACGAGCACCACAGCCACGACGGTCACCTCATCTCCCGGAGCTCACGGCAACCAGGAGCGCGCCGACATGGCGCAGCCCAGCACCAGGAGCACAGACACGCAGCGGCTCTTCTGCGAGGGCGACATCTGTCTTGTCCCCTAGCGGACGACCCGTCACCCCACTCGGCCGAAGGCCGGTAGCCGCCCTGGCTCACCGGCCTTCCGAGTTTTCGTAGGATTCCGCGCATGGGCTTTATCCCGGGACTCATCTGGGGCCTCCTGATCGCCGCGGCGACGGTCGCACTCGAGCACTACGGGCCATCGAGCGACCCTCTGCACATCAGTCTGAGCGGGAACGGCGCAATCGCAGCCCCCGTCGTGCTGGTCCCACTCGCGATCTTCTGGGGATGGTCCTGGATCGCGAACGCGTACGCGGGGCGGAGTGTTGTGCCGATCGCGGTCTACACACTGGCGCTCTTATTAGGCGTGAGCGCGATCGGACCGGCCGATGCGTTTCTCTTCCCCCAAAACGGCGCCCAGATCTCCGTCAACGACCTTCTTGGGGGTCTGTTCCAGGGCTGTCTCTTCGTCGGCTTCGTGGCCGTCGTCGCGGCGCCGATCTACTGGGTGCTGAGGTCGCGGATCGGACAGAGCCGGATTCTCATCTGGTTGCTTTATCTCGTGAGTCTCGCGATCGCAGCCTTCGTCTCGGGCTTCGGAATTATCGTGGCCGGCGGCGTCGTTGCCGGCGTCGCGAGCGGGCACGCCTGGCAGCGCCAAGGTGGCCGGACCTTCATCGCGATCATCGTGATCGTGATCATGCTGCTCGCGGTATTCGGTATCCCGTACGTCCTCGCGAACGGCCTCACGGCCCCGCGCTTCTAGCTGCTCGCGGGTTCGCTCGGCGCGGGCGGCGTTGGCGCCGGGGCCTGGGCCGCCGGCGGAGCGTCACGGCGTGGGAACGGGGCCCCCGCCGGGCGGAACTCACCTGCCGGCCGATACGGAGGACGCTCCGGTTTGGGCGGCGGCGGGCCGCCGGCCATCGCGCGCGCCTGTGGCGACATGAGCCCACGGACATGGTCAGCGGTGTACGGCAACATCGCCATCAGACGAGCCCGCTTGAGCGCAGTCGTCAGCATCCGCTGATGCTTCGCGCACGTGCCGCTCTTGCGACGGGGATCGATCTTGCCGCGGTCGCTGATGTACCGACGGATGCGACCGACGTCCTTGTAGTCGATCTTCTGCACCTTATCGACGCAGAATGTGCAGACCTTGCGACGCGGTCGGCGGAGGCCCGGAGGCCCGCCGTACCGCCCGCCTGATCCGCCCGAACCGCCGGATGGTCCATCGCGCCGCGGGCCCCGTGGGGGCCCCGAGCGCGGGCCGCCTTCTGAAATCTCTTGACTCATCGTTCGCTCCTAGAAGGGGATCTCGTCGGGGTCGAAGGTCTTCTCCCCCTCCGGCCCTCGCGCGGGTGCCGCGTTGTCGCCGCCCATACCGCCCTCGCGGTCACGCCGCGGGTCGAGCATCTGGAAGTCGCCGGCGCTGATGTCCAGGCTCAGGCGCTCTTTGCCCTCACGGTCGGTGTACGTCCGGGGCGTGAAACGCCCCTCCACGTAGACGAGACGCCCTTTCGTGATCATCTGCTGAGCGCGCTCGGCGAGCGTGGACCAGCAGCTGACGCGGTACCAGTCGGTCTGCTCCTGGCGGTCTTCGGCTTTACCGGTGACGCGGTTGACGGCGACGCTGAACTCGCACACCGGCCGCCCGTTTGGAGTCATCCGGAGCTCGGGATCCCGTCCGACGTTGCCGATGATGACGATCTTGCTTACTGAGGCCACGATGTCACTCGTCCCTTCTCACAACGAGGTGGCGGAGGATGTCTTCCGTGAGGCGTATGGTGCGCTCGAGCTCGCGCGCCTGGGTCGTCGGCAATGAAAACTCGACGACGCCGTACTGGCCGTCACGGTGGTGGGCGACCTCGTAGGCGAGTCGACGCTTCAGATTGGGAACGACCTTCTCGACCTTGCCGCCGAGATTGGCGATGGTCTGCTGGATGCGCTCGCTGACCGCGCCAAGGCGCTCTTCGTCGATGGTGGGGGGACAGAGATACATGAGCTCGTACGGTCGCATTCTGTGACAATTCTTCCTTTCCATGGGCTTGCCGCGGACCTTTGGCCCGGGGCGAAAAGGCGCCGCGCCCAAGAGGCGCGGCGGTCAGGACCAGTGTATGGGACGGAGCAGCGGAATGCATCGTTCTCGAGGAGATCGGCCAGGACTTGAGCCACCTTCAACCCGACGGGACGCGCGAATGTGAGCGTTGCGGCCTGCCGATGATGCCCGTGGCCGAAAGCGGTGGGGTGGTCACACTCGAGTGCGCCAACCGCCACCGCCACACCGTCCCGCTACCCTCTGATCTCGCCGCGCGCGAGCGCGTCCGAACGTGGATCATGCGGCGGGGCGCGCAGCTCCACGTCCAGCACGAGCGCTGGGAGGCCGAAGAGGAGTACCGCAAAGAGATGGAAAAGAAGCAGCCGAGGTTGATCCGGCCTTCCGACCGTCACCAGCAGACGGGGCAAACCGCAGGAATGACCCGTGAGGAGGCTGTCCACACCGAGGAGTTGTGGGTTGGAATCGTGCGCACCGAGGCCGGCCGCTCGTCGAGCTGGCATCACCACGGCACGCACGAGTCGGTGATTTATGTCATCACCGGTCAGGTGCACCTCGAATGCGGACCCGGAGGCACGACGAAATTCCATGCGCGTGACGGGGACTGCATCTACCTGCCGCCCGGCGAGATCCACCGCGAGGGGAACGACGGTCTCGAGGAGTCCGAGATCGTGGTGGTGCGCTCAGGGAGCGGCGAGCTTGTGGTGAACGTCGCGGGTCCCGCCGCCTAGGCGAACTCCGGTGCCGCCTCCGCTGGAGTATCTCGCGGCGATCGCGGTCGGAGATACAAGCAGCTCACGTCGGGACAGCCTGTACGGCCTGCTCCGTCGCGAGCAATCGCTCGCCGCATCCAGGCAGCCATCGGTTCGTTCCGAGGTTTCTCGCATCCTCGACTTCGCTCAAGCGGCGTACGGCGATCTCGTCGGCATGCTGGTGGGTCGCGACGATCGCCTTCTCGACTCTGAGCGAGATGGCGACTGGAGCCTTCGCGACGTGATCCGACATGCGGTCGCCGTCGAGCTCCGTTATGCCGCCCAGGTCAACTACTCGGCCACGCGCGGCGAGAGCGACCCGATGGAGATTCCGCAGAGCCTTCTTCCTTGTGACCGCCTCGCGCCACCCGAACCTGAGTTCGCTCGCAGCCAAACAGGCGGAATCAACGAGATTCTTGAGCTGCTCGGACGAGCTCGCGAGAGCAGCGACGCACGACTGGCGGACATTGCGGAGGCGAGCCTGGGGCGCCCGTCGGCGTGGGGCAGTCGGCTCATTGACGTTCGAACGCGTCTTCAGCAGATCGCGGTCCACTTGACCGAGACCGGAATCCAGGTTGAGAAGATCGTCGGCGCCAGCTCCGAGCTTCGGGCAATCGTCCGGCGGTGCTGCACGATGAGGGGAATGCACGAGCGCTGGAGTCCGGCGACAGCCCGTGCGATTCTCGACGAGTCCTATCGGGCCTCGGTCGCCTAAACCTCGTCGAGTGCCGGAGGAGGGACTCGAACCCTCATAGGGCTTGCGCCCAGGCTGATCTTAAGTCAGCTGCGTAAACCGATTTCGCCACTCCGGCGTGCGTTAAGGATACGAAACGCTCAGCGATCCAGGAAGGCCGCGAGGAGTCTCTTCGGCGCCACCGCGAGATACGCGTCACGGATCACGCGCTCGACTGCGTCCCAATCCGGACGGCGGTCGAGCCGGACGCCGATCCACCCGCGAAAGCCGACGTACGGCGGCACGAAGTATTGCTCCGGTTGCGCATTCACGAGACCCTCGCGCATTCCCGGCGGACAGGCGCACCAGAGCGCGAGGCGGCCGTCGTCGTGATGGTGCTCCATGTAGTTCACAAAACAGACCTTGTCCCGGATGAAGAAACTCGGCGCGCCGTGGCTCGGCCGCTCCGTCGTTTCGGGAAGCGATAAGCAGATCTTCCGCACGCGGGCAAGCGGCGACGGCGCGGCGCGCGGCATTCGGCGAGACTAACTCGACCACTTACGAGGAGACCACCCTGACCGCTCATCCGACGCGCTTCGTGATCATCGGCAACGGCGCCGCGGGAACATACGCGGCCGAGCAGCTCCGCAAGCTCGACGCGGCCGCCGAGATCGTGATGATCGACGACGAGCCCTACACGCTCTACAACCGCGTGTCGCTCCCTCGCTACCTGCGCGGGGTGCTTCTCGAGCAGCGCGTCTACGTGCGCGACATGGAGTGGCACACCAAGAACAACATCGACCTCCGTCTCGAGACAAAAGTCGATCAGGTGAGCTTCGACGAGAAGACCATCCACGCCGAGCCCGGCGGAGAAATACCGTATGACCGCCTTCTCATCGCGACGGGCGGCCGTCCGAATCCCCTTCGCGCGCCCGGCGCCGAGGGGGCGCCGTATCTCTTCAACTTCCAGTACTTCGATGAGGCCAAAGGCATGGTCGCACGCATCCCCGAGTCAAAGATCGCCGTCGTGCTGGGCGGGTCGTTCATCGGGTACGAGCTGACCGAAGCGTTCGCCCATCGCGGGCTCGAAACGCACTGGCTCATGCGCGGCCCGTGGTTCCTGCGGAGGTCCCTCGATGAAGAGGGGGGCAAGGTCATCACGCTGCTGGCGCAGGACGCCGGGGTGCACCTCCACTACGACGAGGCGATCGAAAAGCTCGAGCGGTCCAACGGACAGCTCGTGGTCACCGGCACGAAAGGATTCGCAGCGAAGGCGGATATGGTCGGCGTGGGCCTGGGTCTGACGATGAACATCGACATCTTCGAAGGCACTGGCCTCGAGACGAACGTCGGCGTCAGGACGAACGAGTTCCTCGAGACGAATATCCCCGACGTGTGGGCGGCCGGCGATGTCGCCGAGTTCTACGACGTGGTCTCGCAGCGACACCACCGGATGGGGACCTGGGACAACTCCCTCAACCACGGACGGCACGTGGCGAAGAACATGCTCGGCGCGAGGGAGCCGTATGTGGAGGTCCCAACCTACGCCTCAGGCATGTTCAACTCGAACATCTCGGTAATGGGCGTCACGACCGAGGAGGAGCCCGAGGCCGAGGCGGTCGTCGAGGTCGAGTACGAGGCTCGCAACTACAAGCGGCTCTTCTTCCTGCGAGATAAGCTGGTCGGAGCGATCCTCGTCGGAAAGATGAAGGGTCGAAAGAAGGTCCTCGAGCTCATCAGCTCGCGCACCCCGATCGAGGACCGGCGGAAGGTCTTCGAGCTGCTCGCGCTTCCGGAGCTTCCACCGAAAGCGCCCGCCGCCACCGCGGAGTGACGGGTTGCCAGTGCAGCGTGTCGGAATACGCGTCGAGGGCACCGAGCTCGACGGCGTGCTGCATCTTCCGGAGACGAGTGCGATCGGCGGCGCGGCCGTGCTGCATGGCTTCGGCGGCCATCCCGATCAGCCGCACATCGTCGCGACGTGTGACGCGCTCGCGCGGGCGGGCGTCGCAGCGCTCCGGTTCGCCTATCGCGATCACCAGCCACCTCGCATGACGCTCGACTCCGGTCTCGCCGACGCCGCGGGTGGGATCCGCGTGCTGAAAGCGCACCCGGACATCCCCGAGCGTCTCGGTGTGGTCGGCTTCTCCTTCGGCGGCACCGTCGCCGCGCTCGTCGCCGGGCGCGATTCGCGGATTCGCGGCGCGGTGCTCGCGGCCGCGCCCGCCGTGGCCGGACCAAGATTCTCGGCATGGTCGAACGACGGAAAGTGGAAGCCGGTGGCTGAGCTCTCGCGGACCCGAGCCCGGGTGCTCCTCATTTGGGGCTCGCGCGACGACCAGGTGGCGTTCGACAACGCGGAGCGTTATGCCGCGGTCCTATCGCAGGCGCGCGTGCCGAACAGGATCGTCACGATCGAAGGCGCGGACCACGATTTCGGGCCGGCGGGACCACGCGCCAGGATGACCGAGACGGTCGCGGAGTGGCTGCGTGAAACCCTCGCCTGAGGAGGGGCCAAGCAAGCCGCGATCGCTGGCACGATCTGCGCAAGTGTCGAGGGCATGGCTTCGGATGCGGCGTTCTGGCTGGCACTCGCCTGGGTGGCCATCGTTCTCATGGCCCTCGTGTCGACGGCATGGCGTCCTCGCCACACGCACCCCGCGCCGGCGCAGTGCCAGTGCGCGGATTGCCTTCTCCGCCGCGCCCGCTAGGACGGCAGAGCTCAGTCATACCGCAGCGGGCTGTGCCGATCTCGGGAATCCAGCGCGGATCGCGTTCGTTATCACTGCGAGATGTTCGAGCGACTCGCGGATCAGGACTTCGCGTATCTGACGACGGTCGGGCGTCGCAGCGGTAAAGCGCACACCGTCGAGATCTGGTTCGGTTTGGACGACGGGCGGGTCTACATGCTCTCGGGCGGCGGCGATCGCGCCGACTGGGTTCGCAACCTGAGAAAGACACCGCGCGTCCGCGTTCGGGTGGGCACGCGGACCGCGACGGGGAGCGCGCGCGTCGTTCGCGGTGGGACGAAGGAGGACGAGCGCGCGCGACAGCTCCTCGACGGCAAGTACCAGGGGTGGCGCGCGGGGAAACGTCTGTCGAGCTGGGCCAGGAGCGCGCTGCCGATCGCGATCGAGCTTCCGTAGCTCAGCGAACGAGCGGCCAGTACACCTCGGTGCGCAGATGCTTCTCCGGTGTCTTCGTCTCGTCGTCGAGGTAGGACTCCCAGGGGCCCTCGCCTGGGCGATGCCCCTCCTCGGCGAGCCACTTCTCGAGCCGCCGGTACTCCTCGGACAGGGTGTGGTACGGCCCGACGTGCAGGGTCTTCGCGGCGCGGCCGGCGGGCAGCTTGGTCACGCGAATTTCATCGCCGGTGAGCATGAACGAGCCCGTGAACGGGATACCCGCCTCGGTGTCGAACGCCGCCGGGTCTCCGTTGTAGTAGCGAGCGAACCGCGGACCGGCAGGGGTCGCGCCCTGCGCGCGGATGGCCCCGCGGAGCTTCGGAAAGATCTCCATGAAGAACGCGCCGAGCTCAGCTTGCGGGAGCGTCCGCCGGACCGTGACGGCGCGCTGCGGGGCGAGTTGGACGATCTCGATCGGCTGGCTGCTCATGCGACCGGGGGAAAGTCTCCGTGCTCGCGCAGGTAGGCGACAACTCCGCCGGCGGCGAGGATCTCCTGGGCGAACGGCGCGAGCGGGCGCAGCCGTGCGTCACCGGCCGGCGCGCGCAGCAGACCGGCGGCGAGATCGAGCGTCACGACGTCGCCGTCGCGCACCACGGTCAGAGCGTCGTCGGACTCCAGCACCGGGATGCCGAGGTTGATGCAATTGCGGAAGAAGATGCGCGCGAAGCTCTTCGCGACGATCCCACCGATCCCGTGCTTCGCCAGAGCGGCGACCGCGTACTCGCGCGAGCTCCCGCATCCGAAGTTGTCGCCGCCAACAAGCAGGTCGCCTGCCGCGACCTCCTTGGCGAAGTCCGGGCGCGCGTCGCAGAACGCGTACGTGTGGAACTTGTCCAGGCCCACCATGAACGGCGCGTAGCGACCCGGGACGATCTGGTCCGTGTCGAGGTCGTCGCCGAACACCCATGCTCTGCTCAATCGTCTATCTCCGCGGCGACACCGCTACGCGCGGCGGCGACCATGAGCTCACGGGAGCGATCGCCGGACCGCACCGAGGCGGCTCCGCGGCCGGCACGCTCCGCGCGCCGCCTGGCCACGAGGTCGTCGAATTCGGCGTCGCTCGCTTCGAGATACGGGCGCGGATCGTCGATGACGCCGGTGAGCGCGGCGACCGCGGCGACGTACGGCGAGCCGATGAAGATCGACGCGTCGGCCGATCCCATCCGTCCGCGGTAGTTCCGGTTCGCCGTCGAAAGACAGATCTCCTGCCCCGCGAGCACCCCACCGGTGCGGCCGAGGCACGGCCCGCAGCCTGAGCTGCCGATGACCGCGCCGGCCGCTGATAGTGAGAGAAGGGTGCCGTCGGCCATCGCGTCCTCGAACTGCCGCCGCGACGACGGGACCACCTCGAGGCGCACTTCCGGCGAGATCCGTCGCCCGCGGAGGACCGTCGCCGCCTGGCGCATGTCCACGAGGCGTCCGTTCGTGCACGACCCGAGGAAGACGACGTCGACCGGCTGGCCGACGGCCTCGGAGATATCGACGACCTGGTCCACCCGCGGCGGCACCGCGATCTGCGGCTCGAGCGACGAGAGATCGATGGTCACCTCGTTCGCGTACGCGGCGCCCCGGTCGGGGAAGAGCCAGTCGGGCGCCTCCGGTGTGGCGACGACGATCCCGGCCTTCGCGCCCATCTCGGTGGTCATGCCGGCCAAGGTGATGCGATCGCCCTGCGGCAGGGAACCCGCGCCGTGGAATTCAACACACGCGTACCGCGCGCCGTCCGTCCCGATCTCGCGCACGACGCGCATGATCGCGTCCTTCATCGTGACGCCCTTGCGCGGCTTGCCGGTGAATGTGACCTTGATCGACTCCGGTACGCGGAGCCAGGTCCGGCCGAGCGCGAGGGCCACCGCGATGTCGGTCGCGCCCATACCCGCGCCGAACGCGCCGACCGCGCCGTACGAATTCGAATGCGAGTCGCTGCCAACGATCACTGTGCCCGGCTCGCAGTAGCCCTCCTCCACCATGATCTGGTGGCACACACCTTCGCCCGCGTCATAAAAGGTCGCGATCCCCTGTGCCCGCACCCACTCGCGGAGGACACGATGCGAGTCCGCGACGACCGGCGTCGGAGCCGGCGCTGCGTGGTCGATGAACACGGCCACCTTCGTGGTATCCCAGACGTGCTCTCTGCCCAGGTCGCGCAGACCCGCGATGACGGCGTCGATGACCGAGTCATGCACCATGACGCGCGAAACGGGCACGATGACCAGGTCGCCGACGCTCGCATCGCGCCCCGCGACCCGCGAGAGGATCTTCTCGGCGACGGTCTTAGGCAACGACCCACTCGCGAAGCAGCGAATCGAGCTGATCCATCGATAACGGGCCGGAGTCGGCCAGCGTCTTGATGCGGCGCGTGATCTTGCGGAGCTCATCCTCGCCGAACTCGAGCCCAAGCTCCTTCGCGCGATGGTCGATCGCGTGTTTTCCGGTCAGGCGGTGCGCGACGTTGATCGTTCGCGCGAGCCCGAAGTCGGCGGGGTCCAGGATCTCGTAGCTGTTCGGGTTGAGGTAGATCGCTTTCGTGTGCATGCCCGCCTTGTGGTGGAACGCGTACTTGCCGGTCACGAAGTTGTTATAGGGGATCTCGATCCCAACGAGCGAAGCGACAAGCTCGTCGAGGTCTCGCAGCTTCGGTAGGTCGTACTTCTTGCGGATCGCCGCCGGGTCATCCGCGTACATCCGCGCGACGAAACCGCCGAGTGGGGTGATCCCGTTGCGCTCGCCGATCCCGAGCACGCTCGTGTCGATGTGGGTGGCCCCACCTTCCAGGATGGCGTAACTGTTGGCGATGGCGCATCCGGTGTCGTTGTGACCGTGGAACTCGATGTCGCAGTGCACGTGGTGACGGAGCTCGACCGCGAGCGCGTAGCACTGGCGCGGCGTCGCGATGCCGACGGTGTCCGCCACGCCGACGCGGTTCACGCCCATCCGGTCAACGGCCGTGTAGACCTTCAGGAGGTCGCCCTCGGTGGAACGGAAGCTGTCCTCGCTCGAGAAGCGGACCTCTTTGCCGTGATCGCGAATGAAGGCGATCACCTCGCCCGCATCCTCGATGATCTCGTCGACGCTCTTCCCGTGGCTGAACTCGCGCAGGATCGAGGACGTCCCAAACAGGATGTCGATGCCGTCGACGCACGTCTGGACGGCGACCCGTGCGTCATCCATGTGGCAGCGCACGTGCGTCAGCACCTTCGCCCGGAGGGGTAACGCGGCGATCGTCCGGCAGTCCTCGAACGACTGGGGAGACGCCACCGGCGAGGTCAGCTCGATGTACTCGACCCCAAAGGCGTCGAGCAGCTTCGCGATGGCGATCTTGTCCGCCGTCGTGAAGTGCGCGTTCGAGAACTGCTCCCCCTCGCGGAGCGTCGAGTCGATGATCGCGAACCGCTCGATCGGCACCGGTCCTCCTCATGTCAGACGCGATCCGGCATGGAGCACCGGGCTTTCCAAATAGAAAAGCCCGGTGCGCGACGTGCCACCGAGCCTCTCCGAGAGCCTGGTCACACGGCAGCGCTTCGCGGCGGAGTTGCCCCCGTCGCGACAGTCCGCCTCCTTCCGGAAAGCGGACCAGCCCAAGGTCCCGAGACGGACCCTGAGACTTCGGCGATCACACCGTTCGCACCGCATCTGGCGGAAGCTCGTTCCTCCGCGGTACTACTGCTTGCGACCGCACCTCTGGCCGGCAACGCGTATGAAGTTGTTGCGAACGAGTTTAGGTCGGGGCTCTGAGGGCTGTAAAGCCGTGTTCCCCTTCGCTAGGCTCGCAGGCGCTGCGAGGTGCGGTGACCGACATCCTGATAGCGGACGACCAACGGTTCATACGCGACATGGTCCGGATCACTCTGTCGACCCAGGGCTGGACCATCGCCGAGGCGGCGACGCCGGACCAGACGGTCGACCTCGCCCACCGCGACCCGCCGCGAGCGGTGCTGCTGGACGTGAATTTCGACGATGACCGAGGGCCGACGGGGTTCGACGTGTGCAAGCTGCTCAAAGAAGATCCCGCGACGAAGGCGATCCCCGTGGTCATGCTGACAGCTCGCGACAGCGCCTCCGATCGAAAAGCCGGCCTCGCCGCGGGCGCCTCGCATTACCTGGTCAAGCCGTTCGGTCCCATCGACCTCATCAACACGCTGCGCGGCATCCTCGGCGAGCCGCCAGCCGTCCAGACCCTCGGCCAGTACCTCATCGACGAGGGGATCCTCACCCACGAGCAGCTCGCCGAAGCGCTCGAGCGTCAGCGTTTCTACGAAGCCCGCGGGCATCCGCGTCGGCTGGGCGAGGTCCTCGCGATCATGCGAGCGATCAGCCCGGACGAGCTGGAGAAGGCGCTCGAGCGGCAAAAGAAAGACACGAAGTCCTAGGCTCTGCAAGGAATGAGTCGCACGTAGCCTTGCGCATCGGAGTTCTCACCGGCGGCGGCGACGCCCCCGGGCTCAACGCGGCGATTCGCGCGGTCGTCCTGCGCGCGACGGCTCTCGGTCACGAGGTCCTCGGCATCGCCGACGGCTGGGCGGGCCTCCTCGGCGAGGCCGAGCCGCGCCCGCTCGGCGTGAGGGACGCGAATCGCATCCTGAGCGATGGCGGGACGATCCTCGGCACCTCACGCACCGATCCGCGCAAGGACGAGGCGTCGCGCCGTGCGGTGCTCGAAAGCATCCGCCGCTGGCGGATCGATGCGCTCGTCGCGATCGGCGGAAACGACACGCTCGGAGTCGCGGAGTGGCTCCACGAGCAGCGCATCCGCGTGATCGGCGTGCCGAAAACCGTTGACAACGACCTTTCCGAGACCGACTACTGCATCGGTTTCGACACGGCCGTCACCGTCGTCGCCGACGCGCTCGACCGGCTCCGCACGACGGCGAGTGCGCATCACCGCGTGGTCGTCGTCGAGGCGATGGGTCGGGATACCGGGTGGGTCGCGGCCTACGGTGGGCTCGCCGGCGGCGCCGACCTCATCATCGTTCCCGAGATCCAGATCACGGCAGAGCAGGTGATCCGGACCATGAAGCGACATCGCGCGATCGGCGACCCCGACATCCTCGTGGTCGTGTCCGAAGCGGCGGTGATCGACGGCCTCGAGGCGGAGACGGCGCTGGACCACGACGCCTTCGGTCACGTGCGCCTCGACCAGCGCGCGATCGGCGCGGTCCTCGCGCGGCACATCGAACAGCGCACCGGGATCGAAGCGCGGCAGGTCGTGCTCGGACACCTGCAGCGCGGTGGCTCTCCCACCGCGGTCGATCGGCTCCGCGCCACGCGGTTCGGGAATGCGGCGGCCGATCTGGTCGACGCCGGCCGTTCCGGCGTGCTGCCGGTGTTGCGTGGCGGCCGCATCGAGGTCGCGACGATGACCGACGCGGTCCGCGAGGTGCGCCGGCTTTCGGATGACATCATCGAGCTCGTCAGGCGGTTCGCGGGAGTTGTCGACTAAGAATGACGGCGCGCGCGGCGGGATATCCCGACCGCCTCGTCGCGACACCCTGGATCGCTCTCCTCGGCTTCCTCGCGCTCGCCCAGACGACCCATCTCCTCGAGCACCTCGCGCAGATGGTCCAGATCCACGTGCTTCATCTTTCGGGTGCGGCGGCGCAGGGAATCGTCGGCCAGCTCAACATCGAGTGGGTCCACTTCGTGTGGAATGCGATCGTCCTCATCACGCTCCTCGCGCTGCTCCCGCACTTCCGGACGAACCCGTGGCTCATCGCGGTCACCCCGCTCGCGGGCTGGCACTTCATCGAGCACTCGGTGATGATCGCGACGTACATCCAGACCGGCGTCTCAGGTACACCGGGTCTTCTCTCATCGGGCGGCCTGCTCTTCGGTGGTCTGCCGATCGCTCGGCCTGACCTGCATTTCCTCTACAACCTCGTCGAGACGGTACCGCTGCTCTTCGCGTGGACCGCGGAGCTCCGCCGGGCCTAGCGGCGCCGACCTCCGCGCGATAGGAAGAGCGACAGCAAGACGAGGAAGACGATGGCGATGAGCATCGCGTAGAGCAGGATGTTCGTTCCGGTGTCTGCCGCCGACGCGGGCGGGCTCGCCGCCGCGGCGGGCGAGCGAGTCGCGCTCGGCGCGGCGCTTTGGGGCGCGGCCGTCGGTGACGCGGCGGCGACCGTCTGCGTCGGTGTGAGGGAGCGTGTTGCGGTCGGCACCGCTGTGGCCGACGGCG
>DASPWX010000153.1:0-11465 GCA_035637615.1 Bathyarchaeia archaeon
CAAAATGAACTGCTAAATGCGCGGAGCTAGCCGACCGCCTGGATCACCTCCGCGCCGAGGAGATCGCCGGCTACAAATGGACGCCGCGCTGGGAGGTCGAACGCCTCAAGCTATGGCGCGAACGCGGAGTCGATCACGTGATCGTGAACATCGACGCCGATCCCATGAACGTTCGGCGCTTCGGCTCTGAGGTGATCCAGGCGGTCGGCTAGCTCCGCGCATTTAGCAGTTCATTTTGCGGATGTGACACGCTGTCCTCAGCACAGCACGCGCGAAAAGGGGAGCGTCACATGTCCTCCACCATGACCGACGCCGTATCTCGGACCACGTCAGAACAGATCGAGCGGGCGAACGCGACCGATCGGACTCCCGTGGTCTTCGTCCACGGCCTCTGGCTCTTGCCCAGCAGCTGGAATCGCTGGGCCGAGCTTTTCGAAGAAGCCGGTTACGCAGCGGTGACCCCAGGCTGGCCCGATGATCCCGCGACCGTCGAGGAGGCCAAAGCACATCCCGAGACGTTCGCGCACAAGATGGTCGGGCAGGTCGCCGACCATTTCGCCAAAGTGATCGGCCAGCTGAAGAAGAAACCTGCGGTGGTCGGACATTCCTTCGGCGGGCTCATCACGCAGATGCTCGCTGGACGAGGACTCGCCGCTGTGTCGGTGGCGATCGACCCCGCGCCGTTCCGCGGGGTGCTGCCGCTTCCACTGTCGTCGCTCAAGTCGGCATCGCCCGTGCTCGGCAACCCCGCCAACCGGGGCCGCGCGGTCGCGCTCACGTTCGAGCAGTTCAAATACGGTTGGGCCAACGCCCTTGGCGAGGACGAGGCGAAGGACCTCTACCAGAAGTACCACGTGCCGGCGTCCGGCGCGCCACTCTTCCAGGCGGCCACCGCCAACCTGAATCCCTGGACCGAGGCGAAGGTCGACACGGAGAATGCCGCGCGCGGGCCGCTCCTGATCATCGACGGCGAGAAGGACAACACCGTCCCGTGGGCGATCGCGGACGCCTCGTACAAGAAGCAAAAGCGGAACCAGGCCGTGACCGAGATCACGAAGGTACCCAACCGCGGGCATTCGCTCGTGATCGACAGCGGCTGGCGCGAGGTCGCCGAGACGGCGCTCGCCTTCGTCAAGCGCTTCGCCTAATCGCAAAGGACATGCACGACGTCATCGTCGCGGGGCTCGGAGCGCACGGCAGCTCGGCCGCGTACCACCTCGCGTCGCGCGGCGCCTCGGTCCTCGGCTTCGATCGCTTCGCGCGCGGGCACACGCTCGGCTCGTCGGGCGGCCTGTCGCGGATCATCCGGCTCTCCTACTACGAGCATCCTGACTACGTCCCGCTCCTTCGCCGTGCGTGGGACTTGTGGCGTGAGCTCGAGCGCGCGAGCGGAGAGAAGCTCCTCACCGAGACGGGCGGGCTCTACGCCGGCGCGCCGGCGGGCGAGCTCGTCGCGGGCGCGCTCGAGAGCGCTCGCCGCTATGAGCTCGAGCACGAGGTGCTCGACTCGACCGCTCTGCGCGCGCGTTATCCGCTCTTCGAGTGGCCGGACGGCTGGCAGGGCGTGTTCGAGCGTCAGGCCGGATGGCTTGCGCCGGAGCGTTCGATCGAGACACATCTTCGGCTCGCGGAGCAAAACGGCGCGACGCTCCGTTTCACGGAGCCGATCGAGCGCTGGACGGCGACGGCCGAGGGTGTCCGCGTGACGACGCCGGCCGGAACGTTCGACGCCAGGCAGCTTGTCATCGCCGCCGGCGCGTGGATGCCGCAGCTCGCACCGGAGCTCGCGCCGGAGCTGTCGGTCGAACGCAACGTCCTCTTCTGGTTCGAGCCGACGGCCCAGCGTGACGCGTTCGCGCGCCTACCGATCTACATCGTCCAGGACACCGATCGCATCTTCTACGGGTTCCCATACGTCGAAGGCCAGGGCGTCAAGGTCGCAGGACTGCACTTCGGCGACCCGGCCGATCCCGATACCGTCGATCGCAGGGTGTCCGCCGGCGACGAAGAGCGCGTCCGGGCATGGGTTCGCCGGCGCATGCCGCTGGCGAACGGCGCACGCCGCGATGCCAAGGTCTGCATGTACACGAACACGCCGGACTCGCACTTCATCATCGACCGGCTCGCCGACCATCCGAACGTCGTCGTCGCGTCCGCATGCTCGGGCCATGGCTTCAAGTTCTCGAGCGTGATCGGCGAGATCCTCGCCGACCTCGTGCTCAAGGGCGAGACACGCCACCCGATCGGTTTTCTCTCGGCAAGGCGCCTCGTCCGCGGGTAATCAGCCCAGTCTCAATACACGAAGTCCTAGCGACCACGTAGTACTTGTAACTCCAGCATCGGACGACGGGTTACCACCCGCCCCGCATGCTTCCCTGCAATGCGCGCTTCCGCACGCGTACTCGTCATCGTTATCGGCTTCGCGTCGCTGTCCCTCGTGGGATATGCGCGCCTCGCCCCGCTCGACGCGCCCGAGGGGCGCGGCGTGGTTCCGGGTACGGTCGTCCTGGACGCGCACGGGAACGTCCTCGAGCGCGACACGAGCGCGGGCCTTCGCATCCCGACCACGATCGATCGCGTCGCACCGCGAATGCTGCAGGCGACGATCTCCGCCGAGGACCGCCGTTTCCTCCAGCACTTCGGCGTCGACCCGATCGCGGTCGGCCGCGCGCTCGCCAACTCCTCGGCGCCGTCGGGCGCGTCGACCATCACGCAGCAGCTGGCCCGGCGGCTCTACCTCGTCGACGACTCATCTCCGCTGGCCGTGCGCAAGGCGCACGAGGCCCTCATCGCGCTGCAGCTCGAGGCCAATCGCTCGAAGGCCGAGATCCTCCAGCTCTACCTGAACGACGTCTATTACGGCCGCGGCGCGTACGGCGTCGAGGCGGCGGCCCGCGTGTACTTCGGCATCGGCGCGGCGAACCTCGACCTCGCTCATGCGGCATATCTCGCCGGCCTTCCGCAGCGCCCGTCCGAGTACGACTCGGTGATCGACGCGGCGGCGCACGCGCGCCAGACGTACGTGCTCGGGCGCATGGTCGACGACGGCTGGATCACCCGACCACAAGCGGATGCGGCCTCGGCCGAGCGCATCGAGATCCTTTCGGCGTCGCTGCCGCCGGTCGCGCACCAGTTCGTCGCGTTCGCTCGCGCCGAGCTCGCGCGCCTGCGTCCGGACCTCGCGGGGCGCGACGGCCTCGTCATCGAGACCACGCTCGACGCGGGGCTCCAGTCCGAGTCGGAACGCCTCGTGCGCCTCCGACTCGCGACACTCCGCGACCGCAACGCGACCGACGCGGCGCTCGTCGCGGTCGAGCCGGGGACCGGTCGCATCATCGCATGGGTCGGCAGCGCGACCGACGGCGATCCCGCGCATGGCGGCGACATCGACATGGCCCGGACGCCGCGCCAGCCGGGGTCCGCGCTCAAGCCCTTCCTGTACACGGCGGCCTTCGAGCACGGCTACACCGCGGCGACGCCGCTCCTGGACGTGCCGTCGACCTTCGCGACGGCGGACGGGCCCTACACGCCTGCCAACTTCGACCGGTCGTTCCACGGCATCGTGCCGCTGCGAGTCGCGCTCGCATCGTCGCTGAACGTTCCGGCCGTACGCACGCTCGACGCGATCGGCCTCGACTCGATGCTCGAGATCACGCATCGGTTCGGGCTCAAGACCCTCGACGACGTCGCGAGCTACGGCCTCTCCTTCACCCTCGGCAGCGGCCAGGTGCGTCTCGTCGATCTCACGAACGCGTTCGCCGCATTCGGCGCCGGTGGAATGCTCGCCGAGCCGTTCGCGATCGAGCGCGTCCGCGACGCGTCGGGGCGGATCCTCTTCGCGCACGCAGCGGTGCCCGCGCAGCGCATCGTCAGCGCGGAGCACGCCTATCTCGTCACCGACATCCTGAGCGACCCCGACGCGCGTATCCCCGGATTCGGCGGCGTCACCCCCTTCGAAGTCCCGTTCCCCGCCGCCGTGAAGACGGGCACGAGCACCGCGTTCCGGGACACCTGGACCATCGGCTACACGCCGAACATCGCGATCGGTGTTTGGGTCGGCAACGCCGACGGGGCGCCGATGCTCGACCTTGCCGGCGTCGAAGGAGCAGGCCCCATCTGGCGCGACGCGATGGTGGCCGCCTCGCTCTCGCGTCCGATGGATCCGTTCGTTCGACCGGCCGGCATCGTCGACGCGACGGTCTGCGCTCCGACCGGCCTCCTGCCGGGACCGGATTGTGCCTCCCCGACGCGCGAGATCTTCGCGGCCGGCACCGTTCCCACCGAGCGCGAGCACTACTACTTCAAGGATGGCGAGGGACGCATCTCGATCGACCCGCCGATCGAGGCGCGCGACTGGGCGCGTGCCGCGGGCCTCACGTTGCGATCCGACGGCGCGAGCGCATCCCGTGACGCGCTGCGCATCGTGGCACCGATCGCCGGAACGACGATCTACTTCGCGCCTGAGCTCTCATCGCCACAGGTCGTGCTCCGCGCGGTGGCGGCGCGAGGTATCGAGCGCGTCACGTTCGCCATGGACGGTCTGGTCATCGGAGACGCTCCCGGTTCGGATCCCTGGGTGATCTGGCCGCTCGAGCAGGGCATGCACACGCTCCGAGCGAGCGCGCACCTTTTGGACGGCTCCGTCGCGACGGTCACGTCGGCATTTGAGGTGAAGAGATGAACGCGTCAACGATCCTGATGTGGCTCCGAACATTGCGGCCGGCCGCGGCGACGGTGCTGATCCTCGCGGTGGTCGCCGGGCTGGTCCAGAACGTCGGCCACGCGCCGAACCCGTCGATCGTCGAGCCACCCGCGTTCACGATCCTTCCCCAGGGCGACGATGTCGCGCGTCTCGGTCCGGTCACGGTGACCTTCCCCAAGACGCCGGAGGAGCGCGCGCCCGCCGCGCTCTTCCAGATCTTCCCCGAGACGAAGGGCACGTACGCGTGGCTCGGCGCGCGCACCGCGCTCTTCCAGCCCGACTTTCCGGGGTTCGCGCGCGGCTCGACGTACACCGTGAACGTGCCGGCACGCCCTGACGCCGGTCTGTTGAGTGCGACCGCGAAGAAGTTCACGGTCACCGGTCAGCTCACCGTGCAGCAGGTCATCCCGGGCGACGGCGACACCGAGGTGCCGCTCGCCGCGCAGCTCTTCGTGCAGTTCAGCCGCTCGGTCGCGCCGCTCACCACGCTCTCGGCGCAGCGCACCGATCCGGTCGTGACGTTCGAGCCCGCGCTTCACGGCACCGGCGAGTGGCTCAACACCTCGATCTACCGCTTCTTGCCGTCCGATCTGGCGCCGGCGACGACCTATCACGTGAAGGTGGCGAAGGGTCTCACGTCGGCGGCGGATGGAGTCCTGCAGCAGGACTGGACCTCGACGTTCACGACGATCATGCCCGGGGTCGACTCGATCCAGCCGGATACGAACTGGATCTACTGCGGTCCGTGGCAGCAGGTGGACGTCACCTTCAACCAGGCGATGGACCCGTCGGCCGCGGCCGGCTTCAGCATCGTGAACACCGAGACCGGCGCCGCCGCGCCGGGCACGCTCAAGTGGAACGACGCGCACACCCTTCTCTCATTCAATCCGACCGAGCGTCTCGCCACGAAGACGCGCTACACGGTCACGGTCGACAAGGGTCTCAAGGGAGCGCACGGCTCCGTGACCGCGAGCGCGCGCGCCTCCAACTTCACGACGATCGCTCTGCCTTCGGTCGCCTCCACGTCGCCGTCGGACGGTGACAAGAACACGCAGCGCTACGGGGTCAACATCCAGTTCGCGACGCCGATGGATCCGGCCACGCTCGAGGACAAGATCCGCATCTCAGGCTTCACCGCGGCGGATCTCGAGAACCGCATCTACACCAGCGAACAGAACCTGAACGCCGGCGTCGCGCTCAAGCCTGAGACGACGTACACGGTCGACCTTCTGCCCGGAGCGACCGACCGATATGGCCAGGCGATGGGCGGCTACCGCTTCTCGTTCACGACCGGGCCCGTCACGCCATCCGTGTCGCTCGCGCTCCCCGGCTACAGCGGCGCCGCCCTCTACTCGTCGTCGGCGGAGCCGATCCTCTACTACCAGACGACCAATCTGCCGTCGGTCGAGTTCACGCTCTGGCCGCTGACCGCGGACGAGGGCCGGCGCGTCATGCACGACTACACCTACAACACGAAGGACTTCACTCCGTCCCAGAAGGCTCTGCGCACGTGGACCGAGACCGTACGCGGTCCGAAGGACGAGGTCGTGCTCGGTTCGACGTCGCTCTCGGGTGGCGGCACGCTCCCGAAGGGCTATTACTTCCTGCGTACCAGCGGCCAGCTCATGTCCTGGTTCGCCTTCGCGGTGGTCGACACGGTCCTCGTGACGAAGAGCTCGGTCGACGAGGTCCTCGTGTGGGCACTCGATCACGACAGCGGCTCCCCGCTCGCGGGCGTGACCGTCCGTCAGAGCGGCCCGCTCTCTCCGAGCGAAGTCGTCACCAACGCGAGCGGTCTCGCATCCTTCAAAGCGCCGCCCTACGTCTCCGGCGTCTACGACGACCGCTCGTCCTTCTTCTGGATCGACGGCGGCGGACGAAGCGCGGCCCTGAGCTCGCGCTGGCCCTCGTTGAACGCGTACCAGTTCGGCCTCATGAGCGACGGAACCCGCAGCTGGGTCGGGCACCTCTACACCGATCGGCCGATCTACCGGCCCGGCGAGACCGTGCAGTGGAAGGGCGTCGTGCGCAGCGACGACGACGCGCAGTACTCGCTGCCGCCGAGTGGCGAGACGTACATCGTGACGATCACCAACGCGCGCGGCCAGCAGGTGAGCCAGGCGACGATGAAGCCGAACGAGTTCGGCTCATTCGCTGGAAGCTTCCTGCTTCCGAGCGACGCCGCGACGGGCAGCTACTCGGTCAGCCTTACCGATCAGGTAACCCAGAAGTTCGGATTCGCCGGCAACAGCTTCCTCGTCGCCGAGTTCCGCAAGCCCGAGTTCGAGGTGGGAGTCGGCGCGTCCAAGACCGCGTACGCCGACGGCGACACGATCGACGCGAGCGCGACGGCGAGCTTCTTCTTCGGTGGCGCGCTCTCCGGCGCGGGAGTGGACTGGTCGGCGCTGGCCGATCCCTTCTTCATGCGCGCGAAGGGCTACGAGGTCTACTCCTTCAACGACTTCGACAACTTCAAGCCGTACGTCGCGCGCGACGCGCTCCGCGCGAAGGGGAGCGCCACGACGGGCACGGACGGCGTCGCGCATTTCGGGATCCCGGCGACGCTCGCGACCTCGGAAGGCGCACAGCGGTTCACGCTCTCCGCGTCGGTGAAGGACCAGAACGGCCAGGTCGTGGCCGGCAGCACGGCCGTGACCGTGCACCCGGCGTCCTTCTACGCCGGCATCCATCCCGCGCAGTTCGTGGCGAACGAGGGCGCGAACGCGCGCATCGACCTCGTCAGCGTCGACACCGACGGCAGGGTCGTGCCGAACCGCGCGGTCACAGTGCGGGTGTACGACCGGCAGTGGATCACGACGAAGCAGGTGATCCCCGGCGGCGGCCGCCTCTACCAGAGCGAGCCCAAGGACACGCTCGTCACGACGCTGCAAACCACGACCAACGCGAAGGGCGAGGGCTCGGTGAGCTACCGGCCGGCGAAGTCCGGCATGGTGCGGCTCGTCGCCGAGATCACCGATGCGAAGGGACGCACCGCACGCGCGTCGACGTATCTCTGGGTCTGGGGCACCACGCGCGCGAGCTGGCAGGTGACGAACGACGACGCCATCAAGCTCGTCGCCGACAAGGAGCGCTACGAGGTCGGCGACACCGCCGACGTGCTCGTTCCGGCGCCCTTCCCCGGCGCGACCGCCCTCATCACCGTTGAGCGCGGCAAGATCAAGACGCGCGAGGTCCGCAAGCTCCCGACGAACAGCGAGCGGCTGCGCATCCCGATCACCGATGCATCCGTGCCGGACATCTTCGTCTCGGTCGTCATGTACTGGCCGCCGACGTCGGGCGACCCGATCCCGCGCTACAAGGTCGGGTACGTCCAGCTCCCGGTGTCGACCGCCACGCGCGTGCTGAACGTGAAGATCACGCCTGACCGCGACCAAGCCAAACCGGGCGACCTGGTGCACTACGCGATCAAGGTCACCGATTCGAACGGCAAGGGCGTGCGATCCGAGCTCTCGGTCGCGGTCGTCGACCGCGCCGTGCTCTCGCTGCAGGACGAGACCGGACCCGACGGGTTGCGCGCGTTCTGGTTCGAGCGCGGGCTCGGCGTGACCACGGCCTCGTCGATGGCCGTCTCGGTGAACAGGTGGAACGACGTCATCGCGGAGCCGCCGAAGCAGGGCAAGGGCGGAAGCGGCCTCGTCGGTCAGCAGCTGCGGCAGGACTTCCGCAACACCGCGTACTGGAGCGCGCAGGTGACGACGAAGGACGATGGCACCGCGAGCGTCGACGTGAAGATGCCCGACAACCTGACGACGTGGCGCATGCAGGCGCGGGCGATCAGCGGCGACACGATGGTCGGCGAGGGCACGAACGAGCTTCTCTCGACCCAACCGCTCCTTCTACGACCCGCGCTGCCGCGCGCACTCCGCGTCGGCGACGCGGTCGAGCTGCGCACCCTCGTGCGTAACGCGACGAAGAGCGACGCCGCGGTGAACGTGACGCTCAAGGCAGAGGGCGTGACGGTGACCGGCGCGCTCGCGCAGAGCGTGACGATCCACCCGAGCGAATCGGTCGTCGTGAGCTGGCCCGCGAAGGTCGAAGCCGAGGGAACCGCGAAGCTCACCTTCACGGCAACCGGGCCGGGAGACCTCTCCGACGCGATCGTGCAGGAGCTGCCGGTGTTCATCGACATGACCCCGGAGACGACCGCGACCGGCGGCATCGTCACGAAGGATGGCCAGCTCGAGGCCGTCTACCTCCCGAACTTCGCCGACACCACGCACGGCTCGCTCTCGGTGTCGGTGCAATCGGCCCTGACCGGGTCGATGGCCGGCGAGCTCAAGTCGCTCGCACCGACGATCTACGAGGGCTCCGAGTACGTGGCGAGCCGTCTCATCGCGACGCTCGCCGTGCGCCGCGCCGAGAAGAGCGCGGGTCTCTCAAATAATCGCGACGGCCGCATCGCGACCGATCTCGCCGGTCTCATCGGCCGGCAGCGTCCCGACGGTGGCTGGGCCTGGTGCGACGACCCGCTCTGCCAGACCGACCCGAACGTGACCGGATGGGTGCTCATCGCGCTCGGCGAGGCCCAGCGCGACGGCCTCGCCGTCGATTCCGGCGTCGTCCGCGGGTCGACCGGCTACGTGTTCACCTACGTGAACCGCCCGATCGACATCGCGCATCCCGCGGACATCAACCAGAAGGCGTTCCTCCTATACGCCCTCGCCAGCGCGGGCGGCCGCGTCGCGGCCTCGGTGCCGGCCCGCGCGCTCTTCGAGCAGCAACGCGCCCAGCTCGGGAACTGGGGCCGCGCCTACCTCCTCCTCGCCCTCACCGAGGTCGGCGCGACCAACGACGATCCGCAGGTTCGCGCGCTCTTCGACGACCTCGCAGGCGCGACGATCCCGAGCGCGAACGGGAACCACTGGGAAGATGGCGCGGACAAGCGCGGATCCTTCCTCACGACAACCGCGACGACCGCTCTCGCGACGCTCGCGCTCGCCCGCATCCGTCCGGACCACGCGCTCGTCGCACAGACCGTGCGATGGCTCGTGGTCGGCCGCGGCGCGAACGCCTGGCTGAGCTCCATCGATCGCGCCATGGGCGTGCTCGCGCTCTCGAGCTACGCGGTGTCGACCGGCGAGCTCGCGGGCGACTACAGCTACGCGGTCCAGCTCGACGCGAAGGACGTCCTCTCCGGCCTGGTCAAGCCGAACACGGATCCGACGACCGCCGAGAAATCGGTCCCGCTCACCGCATTCAAGCCGGGGACGACGAGCGTCCTCGCGTTCACGCGCGATTACCAGAAGCCGGGACGCCTCTACTACACCCTCGACCTGCGGTACCTGACGCCGGCGAAGGGCATCGACGCGCTGAACCGCGGATTCGCGGTCTCGCACCAGTACACGCTGCTGGACAACCCGACCAAGCCGATCGCGACGGCGAAGCTCGGCGACACGGTGCGCGTCACCGTCACCGTCATGGTGCAGAGCGACCATCCGTACGTCGTCGTCGAGGATCCGCTCCCGGCGGGCCTCGAGCCGGTCGACGCGCGACTCAAGAACGTCGACCCGGCGCTCAAGGCGCAGCTCGACAACGAGCTCGCGCAAGCGGCGCAGAGACAGTTCGGAGGCCAGAGCTACTTCGCGCCGTGGTACCGCTGGTACTACAGCCCATGGCACCAGGTCGATCTGCGCGACGATCGCGCGGTGCTCTCGGCCACGAGCCTGTCGAAGGGCATCTACGAATACGTCTACTACGCACGCGCGACAGCGCCGGGCGACTTCTTCGTCGCGCCGGCGCACGCCGCGGAAACGTACTTCCCCGAGGTCTTCGGGCGAAGCGACAGCTCGCGGTTCGTGGTGACGCCGTGACGACCGCACCGAACTGGGCCCATCCGGTCGATCTCCTGGTCCGGGAGGTCGCTCGACGCAAAGGAGACGCAGGCGGAAACGACGTGATCAACCTGACCGCGGCCATCGTGAATGTGGCGCGCGAGGAGGGCACGGTGCTCGGCACGGTCCCGCCGAACGAGCTCGCGAACCTCTGGACCCTTGCGATCTGTCACCGGCTCGCCCTGTCGCTCAAGCTGGCGTTCACGAGCCGCGACCCGAGCGAGGAGACCTGGCGCGGGTTCGTGCGTGCGTGGGAGCGCGCTCATCTCGAGCGCCACGGCTATTTCGATCACCACCCGCGCGCGTTCGGCCCGACTGCGTGAGCTGGTAGCCCTAGCCGAGGAAGTGGCGAAGCGCCGCGGCGCGGACGATGAGCTCGGTCATAGCGGCGCCGCCGGATTCGGTGACCCGACGGACGTTGCGCGCGATCTCGGCGTGCTCGGTGTCGACCTCGGGCGAATCGACCAAGGACAGCGCGCGCTGAACACTCTCGCGGACCGCTGACGGAAGCCCCGCGATGGCATCGCGGTCGAGATAACGCGCGGCGTCGATGAGGTCCTGCTCGATCGAGGGCACCATCGCCCGAAGCCAGGACCAGTCGGCATCGGTGACCGCGGCCAGCCCGATCAGCTCCGGCGGCAGGCCGAGCGAGTACAGGCTCGCGCAGAACGGGATCGCGCGGGGCAGGCTAACGCCGGCGCTCTCGCGGTTGTAGCCGAAGAGACCGACGTGCATCTTGCGCAGGCGCCGGCGCGGCACCGCGCGCGCAACCGTGTTGACGAGCGGCGCGAGCTCCTGCACCTCGGACTGATAGCGCGCGACCAGCCGGTCGAGCAGCTCGATCGCGCGGTCCTGCTCGATCGCGACGGGCGCGCTCCGTGCGTGCGCGCGGAGCTTCGCGATGCCGTCGC
>DASPWX010000154.1:0-8221 GCA_035637615.1 Bathyarchaeia archaeon
AGCTTCGTGGATGGTCGGTCGGGTTGACCTGCCGAGGACTTACCAGGATGGTGCGTACGCCGAAGCGCGCGTAGACCTGCGCGAGCTCCGTTCCGGACGGCCCCGCGCCGAGGATGGCGATGCTCTTCGGGAGCTCGCGGAGGCTCGTCCCTTCCTTGTTCGTCCAGAAGCCGGCCTCGTCCAGGCCGTCGATCTTCGGCACCTTGGGCGCCGAACCGACCGCGATGATCAGGTCGCGCGCCTCGAGCTCACGCGGATCGCCGTCGGTGCGTACGACGACCCTACCCGGACCGGTTATCTTCGCGTTGCCGCGGATCGGCACCGTCCCCGCGGCCTTATATCCCTTGATGTGGTCCGAGTCGTCGGGATAGTCGCGGCCTTCGCGAACGATCATGTAGTCGCGCCGCGCGGATGCTTTCTCCCACGAATAGTCGCCGCCGCAGGCGCGGATCTGCGCCGCGTGCAAAAGCGTCTTCGACGGCATGCAGCCCCAGAACGCGCACGTGCCGCCGAAGAGATCGCGCTCGATGAGCGCGACCGTTGCGCCGCGAGCGCGCGCATAGCTCGCCGCAGCTTCGCCCGAGGCACCGGCGCCGATGACCACGAAGTCGAAGCGTTCGCTCACGCCAGGTCCCAGACCTGACCGTCCTCGTGTAGCGCGAAGACCTCGGTCTCGCCGGTCGTGCCCCACGCCGCGGCGGCGGCTCCCGTGCGGAGCGCGCCGCCGAGTGAGGTCCAGTGCATGGTTACTTGATGAGGCCCTGCTTCTTGAGCCATGCGGCCGCGACCGCTTTGCTGTCGGCCTTGTCGACAGCGACCTGCTTGTTCATGTCGTTCAGCTCCGCCTGGGTCAGCTTCGCGCTGATCGAGTCGAGCAGCCGCGGGAGCGTGCCGTCGTCTTTGCTCAACAGAGCATTCCGCACGACCGGGGCGATGTTGTCGGCAAGCTGCAGGTGCTTGTCGTCATCGAGGAGCACGAAGTTCTTGGCGACGATGCTCGGGTCGCTCGTGAAGAGCAGCCCGACGTCGATCTGCTTGCCATCGAGCGCCGCGATCGTGAGAGGCCCACCCGTGTCCAGCGGCTTGAAGTCTTTGAAGGTGATGCCATATGTGTCCTTGAGGCCGAGCTGACAGAAAGGACGCTGCGGGCACTCGGGCGGCCCGCCGAGGACCAGGGTGTTGCCGATGGGCGCGAGGTCACTCAGCTTCTTCAGATTCTTCGAGCTGGCGGTCGCCTGCGTCACGACGAAGCCGTTCTGGTCGGTCGCCGCGGCGTAGTCGAGGACAGTGAGAGCCTTCGGATCGAGCGCTTTCTGGAGACCGATCTGGGTCGCCTTCGGATCCGTGGTCGGCTTAGCGACCTTCCCGTCCTTATCGACGAAGGCGAGGAGCGTCGCGAGGTACTCCGCGTCGACATCGATCTGGCCGGACTCGATCGCTGGCTCGACGATCTCGCGGTTCCCCAGGTTGAACTTGCGCGTGACCTTGTAGCCGTTCGCTTCGAGGATCTGGCTGTAGAGCTCGCCGAGCGTGATCTGCTCGTAGAAGTTCGTCGAGCCGACAATGACATCGGGCCGTGTCACCGCCGTGGGCGTTGCCGTGCCCGTGGCCGTTGCGGTTCCTGCGGTGCTGCCACCGCTTCCCGTGGCTCCGCAGGCGCTCGCCACGACGGCGACCGCGACGAGTGCAGCAATCAGCTTGTGACCGCGCTTCATCTGGGATCCTCCCCGGCCGTAGCGCTTAGGCTGCCGGCCTCGCGTCGAGTATGACCCGCCAAAGGGTCGATACGAGCGGAAACGCTCACCGGACCAAACGCATTCCCGCCGGAACGGTCGCTCTCTCGAGTGCAGCAAATGAGACTTCCGTAGCGACGGCCAGGAGCGCGACGAGCAGCGCTCCCGCCATCAGCTGGTCGTACTCCTGTAACGCCAGGCCGTCAACGATGAATCGACCAAGTGCGCCGCCGGCGACGAGGGCGCCGAGGGTGGCCGTTGCGACCACGTTCACCGCCGCGGTGCGGATGCCGGCAAGCATCAGAGGCAGCCCGAGCGGAATCTCGATCGAGCGCAGGATCTGCCTCTCGCTGAGTCCCATCCCGCGCGCTGCGTCGACGACGTCGCGGTCGACCTCGCGGATGGCGACATAGGCGTTCGTGAGGATCGGGGGGATCGCGAGCGGCACGAGCGCGAAGACGGTCGGCCAGAACCCGAGACCGAGTCCCAGGGATATGGCTATGACCAGCCCAAAGGCGAGGAGCGCGAGCGACGGCAACGCGCGTCCGACATTGGCCACGTTGATGGCGATGAAGCCACCGCGACCGGTGTGTCCGAGGTAGAACGCGACGGGCAGGGCAATGACCAGGGCGACGAACACTGAGATCGCGGAAAGCTCGATGTGCTCGAAGACGCGGACGGGGATGCCGTGCGAGCCCTGCCAGTTGACGGGATCGGTCAGCCAGCGAACGAGATCGCCGAGCGCCGTCATCCCGCGCGCGTCCACGGCGTGAGAGCCCGCTGCAGCAGCACGAGCGTCCCGTCGGCGAGCACGGCCAGCACGACCGAGCCGAGCGCGCCGACGATCAGCGCTGTGCTGAAGAAGAGCTGGATCCCCAGCAGGATGAAGTAGCCCATGCCGCCCTGACCGATGAGCGCGGTCACGGTGACGAGGCCGATCGTCGTGATCGTCGCGACACGGATCCCGGCGAAAATCACGGCGAGCGCCAGCGGAAGCTCAATGCGCCACAGGATCTGGCGCTCGGTGTAGCCCATGCCGCGCGCGGCGTCGCGGACCTCGACCGGCACGCCGCGAACGCCGGCGACGATGTTGCGGATCAGGATGAGGAGCGTGTAGCTCACGAGGCCGATCTCCGCGCTGAGCAGCGACAGCCCGGTGTATGGGATGAGCAGTGCGAATAGGGCAAGGCTCGGAATCGTGTAGAGGATCCCCGTCGTCCAGGTGATGGGTCCGTACAGCCGGGGCACCCGCAGCGCCAGCAGCGAGAGCACGAACGCGATGAGGAAACCGACGGCGACGGCGATGACCGTCAGCTCGAGATGCTCTCCGACGCGCTGGCCGATCTCCGTCGCGTGGCTCGCGATCCAATCCCAGCGGATAAGAGGCTCGCCCGCGGTCACTTCGGCTCCTCGGTGCGCAGGAGCCTGCCGATGTGCGACAGCGTCAGCACGCCGAGGTAGTTGTCGCCGTCGCGCACCATGCCCACCTGCGTTTCCGACGCGAGCATCTCGGCGAGCGCGTCACGGAGGCTCATCGCGGGCGCGAGGACCGGCGCGCCGTCGAGCCGAGACGGGTCGATCGGCGGGTCGAGCTCCGCGCCGCCGACCGTGAGCAGCGCGAGGCGCTTCAGCCCTCGGTCGCTGCCGACGAATCGCGCGACGAAATCGTCGGCGGGATGCGCGAGCAGCTCACCGGGCGGCGCGTACTGCACGAGCTTGCCGGAGCGCATGATCGCGATGCGGTCGCCGAGCTTGATCGCCTCGTCGATGTCGTGCGTGACGAAGATCACGGTGATGCCCTGCGCGCGCTGCAAACTCAGAAATTCGTTCTGGAGCCGCTCGCGGACGATCGGGTCGACCGCGCCGAACGGCTCGTCCATCAGCATGACCGGAGGCTCGGCCGCCATCGCGCGCGCGACGCCGACGCGCTGGCGTTCGCCGCCGGAGAGCTGCGCCGGATACCGGTCACGCATGCGCGCGGGATCGAAGCCGATGAGCGAGAGGAGCTCGTCGACGCGCGCCCGGATTCGTGCGGCCGGCCAGCCGAGAAGCTCAGGGACGGTCGCGACGTTCTGGCCAATCGTCCGGTGCGGGAAGAGGCCGACCTGCTGGATGACGTAGCCGATCCGTCGCCGGAGCTGCGTCGGGTCCTCCTGAAGGACGTTCTGCCCGTCGATAAGGATCTCCCCCGAGGTCGGCTCGATGAGCCTGTTCACCATGCGGAGTGACGTTGTCTTGCCGCATCCGGAGGGACCGATAAGGACGCAGATCCGCCCGGCGGGAGCGGTCAGGCTGAGATGGTCGACCGCGACGGTGTCGCCGTAGCGCTTGGTGACCTCACGCAGTTCGACCGTCGCGCCGCGACGAGCGGCCATCGCACCAGCATGACAGCGCGGCACGAAACTCGCTCCTAGAATCGGCCTCGATTCATCAGGGGAGTGAGCATCGGTGGCGATAGCCGAAAAGAAGGACCTCTACACGTTTCCGTCCGCGCCAGACGCGACCTCGCCGGAGTGGCCGGGTACGCCGATCGGCGCGAAGAACACGATCACCCGCACGAAGGGACGCACGCTCGTTCACGACAAGACCGTCGATGCGAAGCCTGGTCTCTTCAAGCGGCTGCTCGCGAACGCGTTCGAGCACATCGCGACCGCGAAGGAAACGACCTACACGCACGACGTCGTGATCCACGGCCTGCGCGTGCGGGCGATCACGAACAGCGAGCATCTCTTCGGCTACTGGAAGGACAACTGGTACGGCGTCGACGAGTGGCAGCGGATCACCGGTCAGAAGCCGGCCGAGACACCCGACGTGCTCGTCGTCGCGCTCGGTCGCGTGCCGAGCGAGGCCGAGGCCGCCTACTACTCGCGGCAGAACGACACGGTCATCTTCTTCAACACCAGCTATTACGGTCAGCTCAAGTCGTGGGTGCTCGGCGCGGTGGGCCGCAAGCTCGCCGTCGAGTACGGCATCCACTCGATCCACGGGGCCGTCGTGACGAAGGACGGCAAGGGCGTCCTCTACATCGCGCCGACCGGCACCGGGAAGTCCACATCGACGTACGGGGTCATGGAGTTCCCCGGCACGCGCTTCCACTCCGACGACTGGGTCTACGTCCGCTACGCCTACCGCACCAAGGATGGCAAGCTGCTCTCCCCGGCGCGGATCCTCGACGGCGGCGAGGAGGTCGCGAAGGGCTACCAGACGTACTCCTGGCTCGAGGACCATCGCTCCAGCGACGCGACCGTCATCGGCCGCGGTCTCGACGACCGCGAGGTCACGGCGAGCGCGCGCGAGCTGGACGTCGATCACCCCGAGGCCTACGCCTACACGAGCGAGAAGGTCTTCTACCTGCGGTCCAATCTCGTGGAGAACTTCCCCCAGGCGGCCTTCGACATGGTCCGCTCGCGCCTCGAGAACGCGCCCGACGTCACGCCGGAGTTCATGACCGCAAACAAGGCGACCATCGACGCGGTCGCGGCAAAGCTCACCGCGATGAGGAAGCCACCCTTCGACACGATGGACCCGCAGACCCTCCGCAACATGGTCGGACGGTTCTTCGCGTTCGAGAACACGCGCGCGATGCTCGACATCACGACGGTGTTTCCGAAGGAGCGCGTGTTCACCAATCCAATGGAGCCGGCGCGCATCCACGCGGTCATGTTGATCAAGCGCAATTTCGACGAAGACGTCGTGATCGAGCGCCTCTCCATCGACAAGTTCATGGCGCGTCTCCTCGTGGGTCGAACCCCCGCCGGCACGAAGGAGATCGTCTACAACTCCTATCGCGCCGTCGACGACAAGAGCGAGCGGTCGTGGATCGACACGATCGAGGCCAAGGGCGTGGACAAGATGTGGTCGGAGTACCAGAAGGCGAAGGACAAGCCGGAGACGCTCCGCGAAGAGATGGAGATGTTCCGGATGCTGTTCAAGTCGGCCGCCGCCTACGACCTCAACACGGTGCTGCAGAAGGACAAGGCCGTCACCTCGAAGATGGAGGCCGTCCACAACACCATGCGGGTGATCGTGAAGGCGCTCGACAACACGAAAGAGACATTCCGCTACGGCATCGAGGATTATCGGAAGCTGCTCGACTGAGCGACCAAGCGAGCATTAGCCTCGCTTACCAATGGGACCGTTCGATCGCTTCAACGACCGCGCCAAGCGCGTTCTCGCCCTCGCGCAGGACGAGGCGGTTCGCCTCAACCACAACTACATCGGCGTCGAGCACCTCCTGCTCGGGCTCATCCGCGAAGGTGAGGGTGTCGCCGCGCGGGTCCTGCACTCGCTCGGCGTCGACCTTTCGAAGGTGCGCACGTCGGTCGAGTTCATCATCGGGCGGGGCGACTCAACCACGGCGCCGAGCGAGATCACCCTTTCCCCGCGAACCAAGAAAGTCATCGAGCTCGCCATCGATGAGGCGCGCAAGCTCGGCCACAGCTACGTCGGCACCGAGCATCTGCTTCTTGGGATCGTGCGCGAGGGGGGACACATTGGCGCGGGCGTCCTTCAGTCTCTTGGTGTAGCTCTCGATGCAGTCCGCGAACAGGTCGTTGCGACGCTCTCCCAACACCCCGACGCACAAGCCACGTTGGCACGTCCCGCCAGCGGGACGGCTTCAGAGACGATGTCGCACGACCGGCTCGATGCCTCATGCAATCGCGCGCTCACGCGCGCCTACTGGGAGGCCGGCCGCGCGAACGAGGAAAGGATCATGCCGCACCATCTGCTCCTCGCGCTCGTTGCCGATGACGATGCCTGGATTCGACGGATGCTCGGAGAGCTCGGCGCCGATCCGCTGGACCTTGCCGCTCGGATCGACGCGGCAGCGCCGGCGCGGCAGGGCCCACGGCCTCGGCCGATCACTCAGGATCTTGCGCTCCTCGACGTGATCACCCGAGCAGCCGCCCTGGCGGCAGAACGGAACCAACCCATGGTCCGGAACGGTCACCTTCTGCTGGCGATCGCCGCGACCAAGAACGTCGGCGCTTCCGTCCTCGCCTCGGTGGGGGCAACGCCTCAACGTATTCGCGAAATTCTCGACAGGATGAATGGATAGATGAACATCTTCGACAGCGCGATCATCATTGCCGCGGTCGCCGGCGGGATCACCGGCGCGCTTGTCGCGCTCGTGGTCTCTCTCGGGGTGATCCGCGCGCAACGACATCTCGGCGGGACGACTGTCGGCGCGCCTCACGCGACAGAGTGGCGCACACCCTCCGGCCCCCTGGCGCGGCATCTCGCACATGCGGAGCCTGCCGTGACCCCCGCTCAGACGGACGAGGCCGCCCGCCCCGAGGTGTAGCGTCGCGTGGACCTCGGAACGGTCGCGATCGTCGCGCTGATCGCCGGCCTTGTCGGCGGCGCCGTCGGCGCGGCCTTGGTCGGCACGATCGAGACGATCCTGCGGCGACGGATCGAACGAAGCGCTCCGGACCGTTCCCGGACCTTTCGTTCGGCGCATACCTACACGGGCAAGCGGGATCCCAAGTGAGTCTCGACCTCGTCGCGGTCGCGCTCGGAGCGGGGCTGGTCGGTGGCGCGGTCGGTGGGATCGCGATCGGCGCGGTGCAGGCGTGGATGGCCCGCGGAAGAGGGACGCGCGCTCAGTGGTTCGGGCAGCGCCTCGGCCCGCCGGCGGCAGAGGCGACGCGTGTGTCGCGCTCGACCATGTCGGGAATGGGTCCGTTCGACCGCTTCAACGAAAGCGCGAAACGTGTGCTCTCTCTGGCACAGGACGAGGCGATCCGCCAGAACCACAACTACATCGGGACCGAGCACCTCCTCGCCGCAATCGTGCGCGAGGGTGACACCATCGCCGCTCGCGCGCTCCAGTCCTTTGGCATCGATCTCACGAAGGTGCGGACCGCGCTCGAGTTCATCATCGGCCGCGGCGATCAGACGATGTCACCGAGCGAAATCACGCTATCGCCCCGCACGAAGAAGGTCATCGAGCTCGCGATCGATGAATCCCGGCGCATGGGCTGGTCGTACGTCGGCGCGGAGCACATCCTCCTTGGAGTCGTCCGCGAGGGCGAAGGCATCGCGTCCGGGATCATCGAATCGCTCGGCGCGACTCTGCCGATGGTCCGCGCAAGGGTGCTCGAGCTCCTCGCCGCAGCGGGCACTCCCACGCCCGCGAATTACGCCGCACCGCCGCCGCGCGGTGGACACACCTGGGGACCGTTCACCCGATTCGGCGACCGAGCGAAGAACGTGCTCGCGTTCGCGCAGGATGAGGCGATCCGGATGGGCCATGGCTACATCGGGCCCGAGCATCTGCTCCTCGGCCTCGGCCGGCTGGTCGAGATGGCACAGCCCGACGAGGCTATGAAGCTCATCTTCGGCACCCTCGCGATCACGCTCGAGCAGCTACGTGCGGAGCTCGGCAAGGTCATTCCAGCGGCGGGCCGGGAGAGCCTCCCGACGGAGATCACGCTCAGCCCGGAGACCAAAGAGATCATTCAGATCGTGAACGACTCCACCGC
>DASPWX010000155.1:0-6791 GCA_035637615.1 Bathyarchaeia archaeon
ATGCGAATCATCACGCACGATGCCTTTCACACCGGCGAGATCTCGCAGATCCTCGGCATGCACGGCCACACCGAGGTCGATTTCTGGAGACCGATCTCGAGGTAACCCGCGGTGGGAGTCGGGGCTCGCTCTCTTTACTGGTTGCACCATACATTAAAACTTTTAATGCTTCTGCTATGCTTCCGGTGTGGCGAGTCCGAGTGTCCTTGCAATCCGGCAGCTGGAGCTCCTACCCAGCAGCGAGGCTGCCAACGTCTTAACTGCGCGAGACGAGGACCAGTGGTTCGAACGCGTTAGTTCCCGTATCGAAGCTCGCACGCTCGGCGATCTGCTGGTTGGCTTCGCAAACGCGGAGGGCGGCCTGATAGCTCTTGGCTTTCACGAAGGTAGGGTCGAGGACCTGCGGGGTGTCCCGCACCTTCAGAACGACTGGAGGCAGGCCGCGCGCGACTTCACCGCACCGCCCGTGCGCCACACCTTCCGGATGCTCGAACTCGCCCTGCCTGATGGAGGTTCGGCCGAAGTCGCAATGATTGAAGTCGAAGCGAGCGAGGGCGTCCACGAGACCGTTAAAGGTGAGACGTACCTTCGCGTTGGCGACGAAAATCGAAAGCTTGGTGCAGCCGAAGCGCAAGAACTTCGGTTCGATAAGGGGCAGTCCGTCCATGACGGTCTCGTGGTTGTCGAGGCCGACATGACGGACCTCGATCCGGCGCTTGTCCGGGCTTATGTGAGACGAGTTCCGGGAGCCGAACGAGAGGACGCGACGCTTGAGGCTCGCGGCCTGGTCCGCCGCAAGGCCGAAGGCCGGCCGCGTCCAACCGTCGCAGGGCTCCTCGTGCTCGGCCGGGATCCGCAGCGGTTTTTCCCCCAGGCCTCACTCCGGCTGCTGCGATACGCGGGTCTAGCACGAGAGACGGGGGCGAGGTCCAACGTTCTCAGCGATATACGTTTGGACGGCACGATCATCGAGCAAATCGAGAACGCGCGGAAGCAAATGCGTCGGTGGCTGCCGACCACAGTCCGGCTTGGTCGTGCAGCCAAGTTCGCGCCGCAATCCTTGGTCCCTGAGTTCGCTTGGTTGGAGGCCATCGTGAATGGCCTGGTCCACCGTTCGTACTCGATGGCGGGAGACCATATTCGCGTCGAACTTTTCCATGATCGACTTGAGGTCGAGAGCCCCGGTCGACTTCCCGGCCTAGTCCGCCTCGACAACATTCGTTCAACACGCTTCGCGAGAAATCCTCGGATCGCGCGCGCGGTCGCGGATATTGGATATGGCCGGGAACTCGGCGAAGGAGTCAACCGCATGTTCGAGGAAATGGAACGCGCTGGGCTTCCGGTCCCCCTCTATACGCAACCAGCTGCGTCGGTGAAGGTCACGTTTCTTGTTGAGAGCACTTTCGCAGAGGTGCTGCGCCAACTTCCGCCCGGTTCCGACCGACTCGCCGAGTGGATGGCGCGAGTCGGTAGTGTCACTACGACCCAAGCCGTTGAACTACTCGGTCAATCCAGGCCAACGGTGCTTGGGCTGCTGCATCGGCTCGAAGGACAAGGCCTGATCGAACACGTCGGGTCGTCTCCGAAAGACCCGCGAGGGTTCTGGCGCCTCAAAGCGCAACGAGCGCGCGAGACCAAATCGTAACCACGGCCGGCAGCCGGCCGCCTGTCAAACCCGCGGTGTGACGTTTCGGGCGCGCCTTCGATATCCGAGTGGTGGGGATCGAACAGTCATATCGGTTCGCAGCGTTGCCCGGAACGGCGCTTCTCGCCGCGTTGGTACTGGTGGTCATTCCGCTCGGCGGGACCACGGCGGATGCGCGGACCGCCACGTTTGGAGGTGGCGGCTCGCCGGTCCTTGCGGATCGTTGGACCGATGCCGAGTGGGGCGTTTCCATCGCGCCACCCGCGGGCTGGCGCAGCTCACCCGCCGAATCGCTGAACCCCGCGACGCAACCTGCCGACGCGGTGTTCGAGGTCGCGCGTTTCCAAAGTGATGCCGGCGCATTTATTTCGATCGGCATCGCGCGCGTCGGGAGCGGACTCATCGGCGCGCATCCGGAACGTTGGGAACAAACCTCGCGCGCCCTCAAGGGATTTGTCGCGACGGACGACGAGTCGACCGTCGACGGTCTTCGCAGCTTCACGCGCTACTACTTTGCGAAGACCACCGGTCGCGTCATCGTCGTTCGTCTTGTCGCGGATGAGGATGACTGGTCCGCGCTTCGTGTGCGGCTCTTCACGTCGCTCGCCACACTCATCGCGGATCCGACCAAGGCGAACGGTCCGCAAGTGGTCGTGCCGGCACCGCCATCGCCACCGGCGCCGACCCCGGTCGTCGCGGAGGTCGTCGATCAGTCGTTCGCGATTCGCGGACAGATGCTGACGCGCGCCATGTCGATGCTGAACATCCCGTACGTGTGGGGCGGCAACTCGATCAAGAGCGGCATGGATTGCTCCGCGTGGCTCAGCCGCGTCTGGGGCGTCGAACGGTATTCGACCGACACGATCTGGAACGTCTCGTTCGCGATCTCGAAGAGCCAGCTCCTTCCCGGCGATGCGCTGAACCTCACGACCGGCCGCGACCCCAAGCACGTCGGCCACATCCGCCTGTTCGAGGCATGGGCGAACGCTGCGCGCACGGCGATGTGGGTCTACGAGGAGACGGAGCCGCGCTCCGTGCACCGCGTCGTGGTCTACGACGACCGCTTTCAGCCGATCCGGCTCTCCGGTCTCTCGGGAGACGGCGTCGCGCTCATCATTCCGGGCATTCCGGCGCCGGAACGCACCGCCACGCCGCGCACGACGCGGCCGACGGCGCGCCCAACACCCCGGCCGACAGTCAAGGTCACCCCGCGACCGACGCCAAAACCGACGACGCAGACGAGACCGACACCAACTCCGGCGCCGACGGCGCGCTAACCGCCCTTTTTGGGCGTTACAGTTCGACGGCAAGACACACAGCGCTCGGAGGGTTCCTGGGTTTGCTCGATTCCGTATTTGGCTTGGTCTCGCGTGATGTTGGCATCGACCTCGGCACGGCCAACACCCTCGTCCACGTCCGCGGACGCGGGATCGTGATCAGCGAGCCGTCCGTCGTCGCGAAGGATGCCCGGACCGGTGCGGTGCTCGCGATCGGCGCCGAGGCCAAGCGCATGGTCGGGCGCACGCCAGCTTCGATCATCGCGATCCGTCCGCTTCGCGACGGCGTGATCAGCGACTTCGACATCACCGAGCAGATGCTCCGCTACTTCATCCAGAAGGTGCACTCGGGCATGGCGCTCCTCCCGCGTCCGCGCGTGATCATCGGGATCCCATCCGGCGTCACCGAGGTTGAGAAGCGCGCGGTCCAGGATGCGGCGCTCTCGGCCGGCGCACGATGGGCACGTCTCGTCGAGGAGCCGATGGCCGCGGCGATCGGAGCCGGACTTCCGGTGAACGAACCGTCGGGTTCGATGATCGTCGACATCGGCGGCGGCACGACTGAGGTCGCGGTCACATCGCTCGGCGGCATCGTCGTGTCGCGATCGATCCGCATCGGGGGCGACGAGATGGACGAGAACATCGTTGCCTACGCCCGTCGTGAGTTCAATTTGCTCATGGGTGAGCGCACCGCCGAGGACATCAAGATCGCGATCGGCTCGGCGTATCCGCTCGACGAAGAAGTCACGACGTTCTTTCGCGGCCGCGATCTCCTCACCGGGCTGCCCCGATCGATCGAGGTCACGAGCGCGCAGATCCGCGAAGCGCTCGACCCGTCCGTCGAGCAGATCGTCGACGCGATCAAGGACACGATCGAAGAGACCCCGCCGGAGCTCGTCGCCGATGTCATGGACCAGGGCATCTATCTCGCGGGCGGGGGCGCGCTTCTCCGCGGCCTCGACACCCGCGTCGCTGAAGCCACGCAGATGGCCGTCCACGTCGCCGAGGACCCGCTCACCTGCGTCGCGCGCGGGTGCGGGAAGATCCTCGAGGAGCTCGAGAACTACGAGCGCAGTCTCGTAATGGAGACATACGCGGCGCTTCCCCGCTAGAACTAGAGACATACGAGCGCTCGCGCCGTTAAATAGTCCCGATGGCCACCTTTGGGCGCGCCCGGCGCGCTCCGGGCTCCGGAAACGCCTTTCTCCGGCCCTTCGCCGCCCTCTTCGTCGTCTCGCTCGCCCTACTTCTCCTCCGTGACACGACGTTCGTCCGCGCCGGCGCCACCTTTGTAACGGAGCTTCTGGTCCCAGCCGAGCGTGTCCTCGGGCAGGTCGGGTCCACGGCAGGCGGGTTCTGGCAGGCCATCGCCGAGATCGAAAACCTGCGCACCGACAACGACACCCTCAAGGCAAAGGTCGACGAGCTCACGCTCGAGAACGTCCAGCTCCGCGAGCAGTCCTTCCAGGCGCTCCAGAGCGCGCAGCTTGCCGAGGCCGCCAAGGCGCTCAAGCTCCAGACGCGGAGCGCGCCGGTCATCGCGCGTGACCCGTCCGGTTTGCTGCACTCGATCGTGCTCGGCGCCGGGGCCAAGGACGGCGTCCTCCTCGACGATGTGGTCATCTCCGATCAGGGTGTCGTCGGTCGAGTGAGCGAGGTCGGCAACAACTACAGCAAGGTCCTGCTCGTCACCGACTCCTCGTCGGCTGTGTCCGCGCTTGTTCAGGGCTCCCGCGCCGCGGGCATCGTCCGCGGCCAGTTCGGCGACACGCTTGTCATGGACTGGATCCTCCAGACCGAGGATGTGAAGGTCGGCGACGTAGTGATCACCGCCGGGCTCGCGATCGGAAATGACCTGAAATCGCTCTATCCGAAAGGCCTGATCCTCGGTAAGGTCGTTGAGGTCACCAAAGGCGAGAACGGGACCTTCCAGCGCGCGATCCTCGTTCCCGCCGTGGACCTCCGCCATCTCGAGAACGTTCTCGTGGTGAATACAAACCCGTAGACCAGCGGCCAAGCGAGCGTTGAGGAAAAAGGGAAGGGTGAGTTTGAGGCACGTCCTATCGGCGCTTGTCGCGATCGCAATGCTGCTCCCCGGAAGCGCCGCGCTCGCGATGCCGGCGAAGACGCTCATCGCGACCTACGTGGCAGTGCCGCCGGGCTCCGTTGCGGCGGGTGCGACCTTCGTCGTCTCGGTCGCCCTCACGAACACCGGCACCGAGATCTGGAAGTCGACGGCCCCCGGACTGGTGAACCTCAGCTACCACTGGTACGACCCGTCGGGCGCGGCCGTGGTGTGGGACGGCGCGCGCACCGCGCTCGGCGCCGATATCGCGCCGACGCAACAGCGCACGGTGCAGCTTTCGATCGCGGCGCCGGCGACACCCGGCGCGTTCCTCCTGCGGATCGCGCTCGTCCAGGAAGGCGTCGGCTGGCTCGCGCCGAGCAACCCGTACTCGGTCACGCTGCAGCCGCCGTACGTGGCGCGGTTCGGCGCCGTGACGCTGCCGTCGTTCATCGCGGGCGGCACCTACCAGGTGAGCGTGCCGGTCACCAATGCGGGTGCCGCGCAATGGCCGGCGCTGGCGGCGCCCGGCATCGCCGCGGTGACCCTCAGCTATCACTGGCACGACGTGGCGACCGGCAACGCGGTCGTGTGGGACGGAAGGCGCACGCCGCTCGCCGCGAGCATCGACCCCGGGGCGACGGCCACGGTGAGCGCGACCGTGACCGCGCCGGCGTCGGCATGCGCGTGCGCGCTCACCTTCGACCTCGTGCGCGAAGGCGTCGCGTGGTTCGGATCGCTCGGAAGCCCGACCGCGCGTCTGCTCACGTCGGTCGCGCCGATCACCTACGCGGCCGGGTTCACGAGCGCGGCGCTCGCCTCCGCCTATTTCGGCGAAGCGAAGACGATCCAGATGACCGTGACCAACACCGGCAATCAGCCCTGGACCGCGAGCGGATCGAATCCGGTTGACCTCAGCTACCACCTCCTCGATGCGGACGGCAACCCGGTGGTCTGGGACGGGCCGCGGATCCCGCTCGGCGGCGACATCGTGGTCGGTGCGAGCAAGCAGTTCACGATCGCGTACACCGCGCCGGGCACGGCGGGGACATACACGCTTGTCGTCGATCTCGTGCGCGAGGGGATCGCGTGGTTCCAGACCCTCGGCTCGCAGCCCTTCCGTCAGAGCTTCGCGGTCTCGAGCGGGCTCAACGCGGGCTACGGCGCGACGACCACTCCGCAGCAGGCGACCATCGGCGCGACGCTCCAGCTCACGACCGTCGTGTCGAACTACGGCGCGCGCACGTGGACGCCGGCGGCCTTCACGCTCAGCTATCACATCTACGACAGCGGCGGCACTCCCGTCGTCTGGGACGGCGCGCGCGGCCGGCTTCCTTCGAACGTGCCGCCGCTCACGTCGGTGACCGTGCCGATCAGCGTCGCGCTCCCCGGCGGGACCGGCAGCTACCGCCTCGAGTGGGACATGGTGCAGGAGGGCGTCGCCTGGTTCAGCCAGCTCGGCGTCCAGCGCAAGCGTGAGGACTTCACCATCGTGCCCGGGGTCACGTTCTACGGATCGGGCTTCGGTCACGGCGTCGGGATGAGTCAGTACGGCGCGAACGGCTGGGCGACCGGCGTGACCGGGCTCACCCTCACCGGTGAGCAGATCGTCGCGCATTACTACCCCGGCACCGCGCTCCAATTCATCGACGCGCAGCGACCGAATAACCGTGTGCTTCTCTCGGCGCCCTCCTCGCAAGGGCGCTACGTCTGCGGCGATAACCGTTACTTCGCGGGCTCGCTCGCCGACATCAACTCGTCCGGCGGGATGCGCGTATTGAATGAGGGCGCGAACAATCAGGAG
>DASPWX010000156.1:0-10557 GCA_035637615.1 Bathyarchaeia archaeon
GCGCCGTTCGTTCCATTTGTTCCGTTGGTGCCATTGGTGCCGGTAGCTCCGGTCGCACCAGTGGCGCCATTCGTTCCATTGGTGCCGTTTGTTCCGTTCGTACCGGTCGCGCCGGTGGAACCGGTGGCACCAGTGGCGCCAGTTGCACCGGTCGGGCCCTGCGGACCGGTCGGGCCAACGGCGCCGTTGGTTCCATTCGTTCCGTTCGTGCCGGTCGCGCCAGTGGCACCTGTCGCGCCGGTGGATCCGGTCGCGCCGTTCGTTCCATTTGTTCCGTTGGTGCCATTGGTGCCGGTAGCTCCGGTCGCACCAGTGGCGCCATTCGTTCCATTGGTGCCGTTTGTCCCGTTGGTGCCCGTCGCGCCGGTAGCCCCAGTTGCGCCGTTCGTTCCATTGGTGCCGTTCGTTCCGTTCGCTCCGGTTGCACCGGTCGCACCGTTCGTCCCGTTGGTTCCGTTCGCGCCAGTTGCACCGGTGGAACCCGTTGATCCGGTCGCGCCCGTCGCGCCCGTTGGGCCTTGGGGACCGGTGGGGCCGACCGCTCCATTCGTCCCATTCGTTCCATTTGCGCCGGTCGCGCCCGTCGCGCCGTTTGTGCCGTTCGTTCCATTGGCACCGGTCGACCCGGTTGCGCCATTAGTTCCGTTCGTGCCGTTAGTTCCATTCGCACCGGTCGCACCAGTCGAGCCCGTTGATCCAGTCGCGCCCGCCGCGCCCGTGGCGCCCGTTGCTCCGGTCGGACCTTGAGGACCCGTCGGGCCGACGGCGCCGTTGGTTCCGTTCGTACCATTCGCCCCGGTCGCGCCCGTTGCGCCGGTCGCGCCGTTGGTTCCGTTCGTTCCATTCGCTCCGGTCGCCCCGGTGGCGCCGTTCGTTCCATTTATGCCGTTGGCACCGGTCGCACCAGTCGCGCCGTCAACACCATTGTTACCGGTCGCTCCGGTCGCTCCGGTCGCACCGTTAGCACCGGTCGCCCCGGTCGCTCCGTCAACACCGTTGTTACCGGTCGCGCCCGTTGCGCCGGCGACTCCGGTCGCGCCCTGCGGTCCGGTCGCTCCAACAGTTCCGCTTGCGCCTGTCGCACCGGTCGCGCCATCGACTCCGTTCGCTCCGGTAGGTCCGGTAGGTCCGGTAGGTCCCGTAGGCCCGACACCAGCGGGGCCCGCGGGGCCAGCTGCACCAGCAGGACCGGCCGCACCGGCAGGACCCTGAGCGCCAGGTGCGCCGGCCGCACCGGGAGCTCCGTCAGCGCCAGTCGGTCCGCTCGGCCCAACAGAGCCGATCGCGCCCGCGGATCCGGCAACGCCGGGAGCCCCTGAAGCGCCGGAGACGCCGGCCGCACCTGTCGGACCCGCCGGGCCCGGAGGACCCTGCGCGCCCGGCTCGCCATTCAAACCAACGGGACCAGCCGGTCCGAGATTGCCCTGCGGCCCTTGCGAAATGAGAGTGAGCGGATTGAAGGGAGTCGGGGAGGGCGGCGCGCTCGCGATGATCGGTGCGGCCGCGGTCTTGGCCGCCGAGTCACTGAGGACCACGATCGTCGTACCGCTGATGTTGACTCCGCCCTTGGCGGTGCCGTTCTCGACGGGCCTCGTCTCAGCGACGGACGTCACTTTGCCGCTCTGGTTCAGATCCGTCGCGATGCGCACCTGAGCGACGTCGCCCTTCGGCGCGACGATCGAGCTGAACCGACCAGCCTCGGTCCCGGGGATTGTCACCGCAACGCGGCCGTTGTCCTGCGCGACGGTCGATCCCGGGATGTAGCGGAGGACGGAGCCGTCCTTGGTGCCGGCTCCCTGGCCGGCTGAATTGACGACGAACGCCTGCGTCGCGTCCTCGAACGTGAAGGTGAGAGTCGGATCGGTGATCGGCTGTACCGCGGAGGGTCCGGTCTGCGTGACCGTGCTCCGCATCCCCGCGGCGATAAGGACCGGCGGGACCGCGGTGTCGGTGCCGAACGTTCGCACCGTGCCGTCGGTCGTGCTCACGATCGTCCGACCGACCGCATCGATGCGCACCTGGAAAGCGGTGCCCTGGACCGTGTTCGTCGACGTCGGCGTGAGGACCTCGTAACGTCCGCCATCGCCGATGCCGTGCGCGACGACATGCCAGGTCATGCCGGTCACCTGACGGAGGACGAGGTCGATGTCGCGGCCTCCGGAGACCGTGTGGAGCGTTTCGATGACAACCTGCGTGTCGGGCTCGAGGACGACCAGCGACCGGTCGAAGAAGGTGAGTGCGGCGTGCCCGCCCGATGCCGTGCGAATCGTGTCGCCCTGCTCGACGAGGTCGTTCGTCGAGGCCGCGGCGAAACCGGCGGACCCGTGACGGACTTCGACGGTGCCCTGGAAGATCGTGAGGTTCGCTTTCGCCGCGACGGCGGTGGTCTGGTTCAACAGAACCCCGGTGCCGGTCGCGATCAAAAGGAGCGCCGCAGCGAGCGCGGCGGCGAGCGCGAGCGGGCGTCGGGTTTGCCGCGTCGGAAGCGGCGGGACCGCGACGAGCGGCACGAGAGCCGGCGCATGCGCGTGGTGGATCGCGTCGCGAATTTCGGTGAGCGTGGCGGTAACGACCTTGAGGTCGATGTCGCCAAGCATGTCTTTGGCTTCGCGCTCGGCCGCCTCATCGAGCGGATCGGCCATCGCGAGCGTCGCGCTCGCGCGTCCGAACTCGACGAGAGCGACACCGCGAAGCTCGCAGAAACGGCGCGGGAGCTGACGGATGACCGCTGCCTCGGGAGCGATGCGCAGTGAGGTGACCGGGTGGCCGCTCACACGAGCGAACGCGCTCGCGAGCGCGTCCGGCGCGACGAGGCTCGACCGCAGAATCGCGTTCGAAAGGGTCTGCTTGCCCTCGCGCGAGCGATCGAGGTCCTGGATCTGCCGCGAGCTGAGGAGCTTCTCCGAGATGAGGAGGTCGGCGAGCTTCGCCTGGACGCTGGTCGGCTGAGTAGCCTGCGACTTCGGCGCGGTGATGCCCACGGCGGCGCGGACCACGCGCATGATTTCCTGCGGGGGCTGGTCCTTCGAGACGTGCGCGGCCGCGCCCGTTGCCAGAGCGAGGTCGCGGATACCTGGGTCCAGCGTGAGGAAGACGATCTTGGTCTGCGGGAGATTGTCGCGGAGCATCCGCGCGACCTCGAGACCGGTCATGCCCGGCATGGAGTTGTCGAGGACGATCAGGTCAGGGCGGAGCTCGAGTGCCTTGCGGGCGGCCTCGTTTCCGTCCGCAGCCTCGCCCACGACCTTGAAGTCAGGATCTGGGTCGATGAGCGAGCGGAGCCCCTCGCGTACGGCGAGGTGGTCGTCCGCGATGAGAATTCGCTTTGGCACGAGTGAAGAGTCGTTTCTTGGGCGTTACAAGGCATCAGACAGGAGGGGGAGGAACGGTGTATGTCCGATGTAGCGGAACGGGACAACGGTGTATCGTCCGGCCATCAATCGACCGAGGGTCCTCCTGGTCGTCTCGCATCCGACCGTCGGAGCAGCGATTGAGACAATCCTTCGCCTCGAGCGGCGCTACGAAGTGCGCCGTGCCGCGAAGGTCGCTGAGGCGGTAAACCTCGCCCGAACCTGGCCGGCAGACCTCGCTTTGGTCGACGCTTTGGTGCTCCGCCGGGATGGTCGTGCCGAGCTTGGCGTCTCCTCCCTAATACTCGCCGGAGGGGCAGCCGAGGCCGCCGCGGCCGAACGATCCGTCGACAGGCCACAGGGATGGGTGGCGAAGGACGCGCCCTCCGATGACCTGGTGAATGCTGTAGAACGCTTGTTGACACGATCGGTGAAAACCGAGGCTGGCTCGTTGGCTCTCTTCGGGATCGGCGTGCTTTTGCTCGTACTCGCGGGCTTGCTTCTGTATCTGATCTGGACCGCCGTCGTCTGATTCGACCCCTAGAATCACCGCGATGACGATCCGAGTGCTTCTCGTCGACGACCACGAGCTTGTGCGGCAGGGTGTTGCGTCCATGCTGGCCAAGGCTGAAGACCTCGTCGTCGTGGGCGAGGCGAAAACCGGACGCGAGGCGATCGAGACGGCTCGCAAAGAGCTTCCCGATGTCGTGCTCATGGATGTGCGCATGCCCGACATGGACGGGCTCGAGGCGACCCGGCGCATCAAGGAAGAGCGGTCGCGGACCGCGGTGATCATGGTGACGATGCACGACAACCCGGCGTACCTGCGGGAGGCCGTCCGCGCCGGCGCGGCGGGATACCTGCTCAAGGACGTGTCAAAGGACGACCTCGTTGACGCGATCCGCCAGGTGGCCACCGGCGGCGCCTTCATCGAATCGCAGATGCTCAAAGGGATGCTCTCCGAGATGAAACCCGGCTCAACGAGCTCGCCCGCGGCGCGCAGCCTCACCAAGCGCGAACGCGAGATCCTCGCACTCGTCGCCGAAGGCCTGAGCAACCGCGAGATCGCCGACAAGCTCGTGCTCTCGCCGGAGACCGTGAAGAGTCACGTCGCCGCGATCCTCGAAAAGCTGAATGTTTCGGATCGCACACAGGCGGCGATCTACGCGGTGCGCAACGGCCTCGTCGAGTCGTCGACCGCGACCTGACCCCCTCCACTCTGCTCCGCTCCCTCGAGCGCGCGACGGTGCGCATCGGGAATGCCGCGAGTCCCGACGAATTGTTCGACCTCGTGCTCGAGGCCGCTCACGAGGCGGTCACGTACGAGTCCGCTTCTCTCATGACCGTTGATGCCGCCGGTGATGCACTCATCGTCCGCGCGTCGCGTCCAGGTCGCCTTGTCGGAACCCGCGTCGCGGTCGGCCCGTCCATCTCGTGGCAGGCCCTCGAGCGCCGCGAGCCGCTGATCATCGAAGGTCCCGCCCCGAAAGAGCTCGGCACGCCGTACACCAAGGAGGTTCCGTTCGCGATCTGCATACCACTTCTCGTCGCTGCGAAAACGCAGGGCGTCCTGAACGTCAACCGCCAGGCTCACCCGGGCAACGACGCGATCGCCTTTCTCCGCATCCTCGGCGACCAGGCGGCGTTCGCCATCGAACGCATGGAGCTCTTCGGCGATCTCCAACATTTCACCGGGCAGCTTCTCTCCCAAGAGGAAGAACATCGACGCCGGCTTGCGCGCGATCTGCACGACGGACTCGCTCCGATTCTCGTTTCAGCGCATGCGCAGCTTCAAAGCGCCGGAGTGGAGAACGTGCAGGTCGGCAAGGCGACCGAGCTGCTCCGTCGCGCGATCCGCGAGACGCGCGAGATACTCGGAACTGTTCGACCGGCCACGCTTGACGACCTCGGTCTGGTGGCCGCTCTGTCGGCCGCCGCACGTGAGATGGCCGACGAGGCCGGCTGGACCCTCGAGGAAGCCCTCGACGATCCGGGTCCTCTCTCGCGTGAAGCGGAGTCGACGCTGTATCGCGTCGCCGTCGAAGCGCTCAACAACGTGAAGAAACACGCAGCTGCACACGAAGTCCGGCTCGCTCTTCTAAAAAATGAAGAGACTCTCGAAATTGACGTCGGCGACGACGGCCATGGCTTCGAGACCGAACAGTGGGGAGAAGCCGGCGTGCGTCCGGGACACTTCGGTCTGCTCGGAATGCGCGAGCGAGTCGCATTCCTCGGTGGGCTGTGCAAAGTCCAGAGCAAGCCCGGAGAAGGCACGACCGTCCGCATCGTCGTCCCGCGCGAGCGTCTCCGTTAGGTCTGAGCTAGCGGCGGCGGGTCCTGTCACGGGCTCGGGGCCGTGCGCTCGCCGCACCCTCCCGGCCTTCCGCGTCGTTCGCTCCGCTCTCTCCGCGTGGCCGGTGCCCGGGGCACCCGCGGCTCGCGCACAACCCCACTCGCCCGTGCCACCCGCCGCGTCCCGCTGGACCTTTCGGAACTAGTCCGCGGGCGGCAGTGCCTCCTCCAGAAGCATTACCGGGATTCCATCCCTGATCGGAAAGCGTTTGCGGCATTCCGTGCAGACCAGGTAGTCGCCCTCCTCTTTCAGAGGAGCGTGATGCGTGTCGGGGCACGCGAGGAGCTCGAGCAGGAGGCGGTCGATCGGCACCCGAGCATTGTCCTTCTTGAGGCGGGCGGATGCCGCGGACGGCGGAGGTCGCGCATACCGTCTACCGATGGGCCGCAGGGTCTTGATCACGGCCGGCGTCGTCGTGGCCACTGTCGGGTCGGCGATATGGCTCCGCGATCGCGCGGAGCAGACATGCCCGGATGTTGGGCCGGCCGCGAGGGTCGACGCCAGTGTCACCGCACTCGGTGCGCGGCTTTCTGCGGAAGTGCGCGTCGGCTCCCGGCTGTACACGATCGAGCCAAACGTCAGTGCTGACTTCGGTGCGTACGTCCGGCCGATCCCGATCCCGGAGTCGCATCGCGTTGGTGTCGGCCTGACTGTTCGATCCGCCGCTGAAGAGGCCGTTCGCGCGTGGCGGACGTCCTGTCTTCGAGTAACGCACGGCCGCGACACCGTGAGCCGCCCGGCTTCCACTGGGCGCGACCTGCTCACGAGCGGCGACGGTTCTTTCCACTACCGCTTCGACGGGGCCGGCGGCTACCCGGAGTGGCCGCCGGACGAAACCGTCGACCTGGAGATCACTGTGGTCGTCGACGAATCGCCGTTCGTCATCACCGTGCCTTCCGTCCCGATCATCCGGATGGGCTAGCCCCCGTCGGCCAGCCAGGATGCTCTTGACAGCCATGTCAATATGCGATTGACATGCTTGCCGCGTCCGACCGAGGCATTCCCGCCGGGACGCGCACGCGCCTCATCGTCGAGCCTGCCCGGCCCGTCAGCCTGTCGGTGTTGCCTCTCGAGGATCCCGTTCGTGCCCAGGAGGTGTCGCTCGAGTCCGGCATCCCTGAGGCGGTTCTGCGAAATCACGACGCCGTGGTCCGGCAGACGCATCGTCGCGCCGGGGTGGTCGTGCTCGACGTTCCCGAAGGTCGTCAGGCCGGGCTGCGACGCGAGCTCGAGGCGGCGGGATTCATCGCACGCCCACCGAAACCGGTCTACGCGCTCCTGAACGAAAGCGTTCCCCTCCTCCAGGTGCAGCCTGTCTGGAAGAGCGGCATCGAGGGCGACGGCATCCGCGTCGGGATCGTCGACACCGGCGCCGATCACCACCCCGATTTTGGAGATCGCATCGTCTCGTATCGCGACTTCACCGAAAGTGGAACGCCTGACGAGGTCGGTCACGGTACGCATGTAGCTGGAATCATCGCCGGGGCGGGCGCGGTGTATCGCGGCGTGGCGCCGAGGGCATCGCTCGTGATCGCGAAGGCGCTATCCCTCCACGGCGGAACGGAGGACACCGTGCTGGCCGCGCTGTCGTGGCTGAGCCGGCAGAAGGTCGACGTGGCAAACCTGTCGCTCGGCGGCTCGGGCGATCCTCACGATCCGCTGTCTCGCGAGGTCGATGCACTCAGTGCCGAGGGCATCCTCGTCTGCGTGGCGGCAGGCAACTCCGGCCCGGCCGCGGGCACGATCGGATCGCCCGGCTGCGCGGCCGGTGCGATCACGGTCGGGGCGATCGACAAACGTCGCCGTATCACCGAGTACAGCTCACGAGGCCCGGTCGCCGGCCTGAGCGCCCACAAGCCCGACCTCGTTGCGGTCGGCGGCGGCACGACTCCGACCGCCGCATGCCGGTACGGGACGGGCGTGGCGAGCGCGCGTGCCCAGGCGCTGGACGCCGATCGCTGCACAGTCTCATCGCGCTACGTGCGGATGAGCGGAACGTCGATGGCCGCGCCGCATGTGGCCGGCGTTTGCGCGCTGCTCCTCGAGGCGTCGCGATCGATGAGCCGGTCGGAGTCTCGTATCGCGCGCGCGCGTGCCGTGCGGCGCGCCCTCACTCAGACTGCGGACGACCTCGGGCTGGCTCCGGATGTGGCGGGCGCGGGCGGCGTTGACGCCGCGAAGGCGCTCACGGCGCTCGGCTCCCGGCGCTCGGCGGCGGTGCCGACGATGAGCTCATCGTCGCCGGCCATCGCGAGAAGCGGTATCGAGCCGAAGTAGTTCTGGAGCGAGCGCCACGCGAGATACAGCGGAACGAACGGGAAGATGACAGCGCCGATCGGCACTTTCCGCCAGAACCGCCAGAGGAGCCCGACCAGGATCAAGAACGAAACCGCGGACAGGAATCCGTAGGCGGCGCGCGGCAGGAGCGGAAAGGGACCGTCGAGCCCGAGCCGCACGAAGCCAACGCCGTACGGCGCGAACGCACCAAGCATCGGCTGAGCGATGCTGTCGAGGAACGCGACCGGGTCGGCGACGATGAACGGAAGGTTCGGGGCAAGCGCGGCAACGGCGACGATAGCCGCGCGGCGGATCGCTTCGGCGCGCCCGCTCCGCTTCCAGATGGCCAGCAGGTAGAACGGAGCCGCGAACCAGGCCGGCTGCCGCGAGGCGATCGCGAGCCCGACCGCGATCGGCGAAAGCCATCGTGACTCGACGAAGATCCAGGCGACCGTCAGGAGCGCCCACCACGTGGGATCGACCCCCGCGAGAATGTTCTGGCGCACGATGACGGTGTTGCCGACGACGCCGGCCGAGACCAGAGGGCGCCACGGTATGTGCACCTTCCGGAGCAGGATGAGAACGAGAGCGACGATCTCCACGAGATAGATCCAGCGGATGTCGGTCGCGCCAAGGGCGATGAACGGCGTGACCAGGAGAAAATTCAGCGCGGGGTAGTTCAGCGAGCGGACGACGGTTCCATCCTCGTAGTGCGTCACCAGGTCGGGGTTCATTCCGAACTGAGCCAGGGCGGCCGGAAGGTCGAAGGTGCTGTACGGGTCGTGCCCCGCGAGGAGCTGCTGCGCTGCGACGTGCGGCACTGTGACCGCGTCGACGTGGTAGCCCTTGCCGAGGATGAGCGCCATCGCCGCGAGGACAAACGTGGCGAGCGCGAGACCCGTCGCGATAGCGTCGCGCGTCGATGGCCGTAGCCGAACGACGGCGAGGAGCGGGAGCACGCCGACGACCACCAGCGCCATCACATCATCCGGTGCGACAACCAGCGACTCGACGGCGAGATGCCGCTCGACGACCGTCGCCACGGTCGCGACCGCTAGGAGGCCAAGACCGATGCGGCGGAGCCGCTCGTCAGGATCGTGGGCGCTTCGATCGAGAAGCGTGGCCACGAGGTTGATGAGCGAGAGGACGGATGCGAAAGCGAGAAGCGGCGGGAACTGCCCGGCGAGGGGGTCGGGCCCAAAGAACCGGATCGCCGGCGTCCAGAGAGCGAAGGCCGCGACAGTCAACGGTCGAAACGTCGCCGGCGTGGCGAGATACCCGAGAAGGGCGACGAGCAGGTAGAGGCCGACGGCGAGCGCGTTCCCGTTGAGGGTCATGATCGCGACGACATAGGTGATCGCCGCGAACGCGAACCCGAGCACGGGCGCCCATCGCGGCGGATGACGCGGCGTCGCGATCAGGATCAGCGAGAGATAAAACGCGTAGGCGACCGCGAACATGACATCGGCACCGCTTTCCTCCTGAACGTGCCGGATGCTCGCGGCGGACACGATGCCCGTCGCCGTCAGCGCGAGCGCGGCGCGTAGAAGCGTGCTGGAAGGGGGCATGCGACCACGGAGGGTAGCGGCGTGACGTGTCAGCGAGGCGTCAGCGCCACCCTGGTCTGACCACTCCGCTCGATTAAGAAGGTGACGATCGCGACCGCCTGCGTCGTAAGCGCCACCAGAAGAACGATCCGCGCGACGGAGAGAGCATCGCTCGCCGCGCTGACCAGAAGGATCACCTCCGCGACCACGGCGAGCGCGAGCACAACCCCGACACGCATCTCGCCGCGACCGACGAAGTAGCTGATCCAGAGGTTCAGGAGCGCGTTGGAGAGCGCCGCGATCCCGTAGACGGGAGCGACGGCGACGGTCGCGGGGTACTGGCTGCCGACGATGAGCCCCACGAAGAGACCCGGCGCAACGATGTAGGCGAGCGCCACGACGCCGCTCGTGGCGAGGACGAGGCCGAGGGAGAGGAAGAGAGCGCGCTCCGTTGGCTCGCCCCGGGCGTGCGCGCGTGCCGTCCGCTCGAGCAGCAGGAACCCGACGGCGATGGGTGCGAACAGCACGATCTTGCCAAGCGTCACCGCACCCGCGTAGGTGCCAGCATCGGCCGGACTCAGGACGGCCGGCGCGAGAACCGCATCGATGTTGGTGAGCGCCGCGTACGCGAGCAGCACCACCGCCGCGAGCGCGAAGAACCTGGTTTCCGACGCCGCGAGCTCGACGACCGCCGTCGATCGCCGAGCCGCACTAAGGAGCGGTGCCAGCGGTACGGCCGCGACGATCACGCTCACGGCGATGGCGGCGGTCGCGCCGGCGAATGCTCCGTTCACGCCGAGACCGAGCAGGACGAGCGCGACGCCCATAACGAGGCGCGCGCCCGCCTGCACGATGAGCACGCTTCCCATCCAGCCGAAGCGAGCGAGACCCTGCAGGAGACCGAGGGCGAAGGTCATCATGCCGGCGAAGAAGAGGCCGACGCCGAGCAAGATCACCGCGAGCCCGGGGAGCACCAGAACCTGCGCGATCGGCCCGGAGAGCGCCACGATCGCGAGCGCGAGGCCCGCCA
>DASPWX010000157.1:0-15826 GCA_035637615.1 Bathyarchaeia archaeon
TATTCGAGCGTCGCGCTTCCTGCGGTCGTACGTACGCGGGTCATCGACCATCGGCAATCTCTTCTCTTGGTCGATGACGAGGCGCACGCCGATTTGTGGAGGAAGGTCGTTGCAGAGCTGCCGGCTCTCGGAACCGCGAAGTCCTTCGCCGCGCTACCGCTCGTCTCGCGCGAGCGCCTCGTCGGAGCGCTCCTTCTCATCGGAGAAGGGACCGGTGATCTCATCGCGGACAAAGTCCAGCTCCCGATGATCATGGGCCAGTACGTCGCGGGCTCCATACACAGCGCGCTCTCCGTCAAAGAGGCCGAGGCGCGTGCGGAGCGCGAGGCCCTCGTCAATCGGGTCGCGCAGCGCGCCCGAGCCAGCCTCGATCCCGAGGAGATCCTGCGCGGTACCGTCGAGGAGCTCGCGAAGGTGCTGGAGGTGTCCCGGGCGCTCGTCTGCATGGGCGCGACGGAGGACGACCTCGCGGTCACGTACGAGTGGGACGCGAGCGGCGTGGCGCCGGTCGGGATCGGCGCAAAGCACCTCCCGATCGCTCGTCTCGCGGCGCGGCTCGGACGCACGGTCATCGTGACCGACGTCCGCAAAGACCGCCGGTTCACCGATCCGCGCACGGCCGAGGACGTCGTCTCGCAGGACGTGATCGCCGCGGCGGCCACGCCCATTCGCGTCGGCGGTCAGCTCGCCGGCGCGCTCTCGTTCTCGCAGGTCGACCGGTCCCGCGAGTGGACGGCCGACGACGTCCGGCTCATCGAGGCCGTGGCGCAGGAGCTTCGCGTCGCGATCACCGCAGCCGAGGCCTTCGAGCGACAGCGCGCCGCGGTCGTCGAGCTCGAGCGCCTGAACCGAGCGAAGAGCGACTTCGTTTCGATCGTCAGCCATGAGTTCCGGACGCCCCTTACCGGTATCCAAGGTTTCTCCGAGATGATGGCGAGCGAGGATCTCACGCTGGATGAGATGCGGGAATATGCCGGCGACATCAACAAGGACGCCCACCGCCTCAATCGGATGATCACCGAGATGCTCGATCTCGACAAGATGGAGTCGGGGCGCATGCAGCTCCATCGCGAGCGGCTCGATCTCAATGCGGTCATCAGCGATGCAGTGGATCGCGTGCGGCCGAACGCGCCGCAGCACCCGGTGTCGCTGCGACTCGACCCGCTCCTCGGCGAGATGAACGGAGACCGTGACAAGCTGATTCAAGTGATGGCCAATCTCCTGAGCAACGCGGTGAAGTACTCGCCAAACGGCGGAGAGATCGTGGTCAGCAGCCGGGCCGAGGGCGGCGGCGCCCACGTGGTCGTGCGCGATCACGGCATGGGCATTCCCGAGGCGTCGCTCGAGACGATCTTCGAGCGGTACGGACGGGTGGAATCGCCGGAAACGCGCCACATCCAGGGAACGGGCCTGGGCCTCCCGATCGTTCGCCAGATCGTCCACCTCCACGGTGGGACGGTCTGGGCGGAGAGCAACGTCGGCGAGGGCTCGGTCTTTCATGTCACCTTGCCGCGCGCCGCCGCGGGCACGGGCGTCGCGGCGGCCGCGTCGTGAGCAAGGTCGTCTTCTGCGAGGACGATCCGATGATCCGGAAGCTCGTGCGCGCCGCGCTTCGCTCGACGAGCCACGAGGTACACGTGGCCGAGGACGGGAAGCGATGTCTCGCGCTGATAGACGAGGTCCGTCCTGACGTAGTCTTCAGCGACATCATGATGCCCGAGATGGATGGCTTCGGGGTGGCCGATGCGATGCATGCGAGACCCGCGCTCGCGCATATTCCGATCGTGTTCATGACGGCGTCGGTCCAACGCGAACAGATCGAAGAGTGCTTCCGTCACGGGGCCGCCGGCCATCTGGCCAAGCCATTCACGATGACCGAGCTCCGCGCGCGCGTGGCGCAGTTCTTCAAGAGCTAGTGCCAGGAGAACGCATCCTCTTCGTCGACGACGAGGAGCAGATCCGCAAGCTGCTTTCGACCTGGCTGGCACGGCACGGGTATGAGGTCCGCGTGGCGAACGACGGCTGGGAAGCCCTGAAAGCGATTCGCGCGACGGCACCCGACCTCGTCATTACCGACGTGAACATGCCGAACATGAACGGCCTCGAGCTCACGCGGCGGATGCGCGCGGACCACCGCACCGCACGGATCCCCGTGATCATGCTGTCCGCACGCAAGCAGGCGGACGACGTGCTGACCGGTTATGCCGAGGGCGCGGACGAGTACGTCCCCAAGCCTGTCGAGATGGCCGTCCTCGAGGCGAAGATCGAGGTCCTCATCAAACGGTTTCGGACGACGAAGGGTGACGCGGTCGCCAAGCGAGGAGGCAACGTCATCCTCTTCCTGCACGCCAAGGGCGGAGTCGGATGCACCACCCTCGCCGTGAACGCAGCGGTCGCCCTCGCCGCGACGACGATCTATCGCGTGACGCTGCTCGACCTCAACCTCGAATTCGGAAACGCGCCGATGCTGATGAATCTGACCTCTCCCCGCACGCTCGCCGACATGGCCGAAAACGCCCACGAGCAGCTCGACGAAGCCACGTTCGGCAGCTACCTCGAGCAGGACCGCAGCGGCGTACGGGTTCTCGCCGGCTGCGATCTACCCGAACGCGCCGAGCTCGTCACCGTCCCCGCGGTGCAGCAGGCGGTCGATCTGCTTCAAAAGCAATCCGATTACGTCATCGTCGATACGCCGGCGAGCTTCTCCCAGCAGGTGCTCGCGGTGCTCGACGCGGCCGACGCGGCCGTGATCGTGACGGCCGCCCACCTACCGTCGCTCAAGGCGACGAAGCAGGCCCTCGAGGTGCTCGAGAAGCTCTCCTTTCCGCACGAGCGCACCGTTCTCGTTGTGAACCGAACGAGCGCGGCCGGCGTGGAGATGGACCACGTCGCGCGCTTCTTCAATCGCAAGCCCGACCTCGTGGTTCCGCACACCGACGCGACCGACGACGCCGCCGATCGGGGACGCCCACTCACCGTCCTACACCCGGACAGTGCGGCGTCGAAGGTGATCCGCGACCTCGCCGCGCGGATCGCGGTCGCGGCCCCCGCGGGCAGGTAAGCGCAGGGCTGAACCAGCGAGCGGCGTGACGCGTACACCTGACGTACTCGGGGAGGACGCAGATGGATGGACTGAACGACACGCAGCGCTATTTCGTCGAGGAGCACATCGAGGACTTCCGCGATGGACTCATCGGTCGGCGCGAGCTCATCCGCAGAGTGGCGATCGTCGTGGGAAGCGCGGCGGCCGCGACGACGCTGCTGTCGGCATGCGATCTGAGCCCTCGGTCGAGCGCGACCGCATCGCCGACGGCGAGCAGCGCGACGGCCTCGCCGACGCAGGGGTTCGTCGCTCAACCATACGCAACACCGCCGCCCGCCGCGACGACCGACGGAGTCACGGTGAGGGAGAACGACCCCCGCATCGCGGTATCGAGGCCGGAGATCAAGGGCACCGACGGGGTCTCGCTTATGGCGTATGCGGCCAAGCCCGTCGTGAGCGGGCGGGTGCCTGGCGTCATGGTCATCCACGAGAATCGCGGACAGACCGAACACATTCGCGATGTGGTGCGACGCGCCGCGACCGCGGGGTTCGTCGCGGTGAACATCGATCTGACGGCGAGACAGGGTGGCGGAGAGAAGCTCGGCGACGCGGTCACGGGTGCGATCGGCAATCTCGCGCTCGGCCAGAAGCTGGACGATCACACCGCGGCGCTCGGGTACCTCAAGGCGAACGGCTCCGGTGCGGTCGGAGTCGTCGGATTCTGCTTCGGCGGCGGCGAGGTCTGGAACCTCCTCGCCGCGGGCGCGGACCTGAAAGCGGCGGTGCCGTACTACGGCCCGCAGCCTTCGAACTACCAGGACATCGGCACCAGGACCAAGGCCGCGACTCTGGCCGTGTATGCGGAGCAGGACACCCGGATCACCGCAACCGCCCCGCAGATGGAAGAGCAGCTCACGAGGGCGGGCGTGCCGCACCAGATCGAAGTTTTCCCGGGCGTGAACCACGCGTTCCACAACGACACCGGCGCGCGGTACACGCCCGACGCGGCGCAGAAAGCGTGGGTCGCGACGATCGAGTGGTTCCGGAAGTACCTCCCCTAGCGGCCGGGGTACCTGCCGCGCCGGCGCGAGATCAGCACCAGGATCGCCGCCGATGCCCCAATGACGAAGGCCGCGAACCCATCAAGCGTTCCGCCCGTCGCCGTCGAGGGTAGGCCGCTGATCGGAGCGGGCGTGGGCCCCGCGCTCGGGGCTGTGACCGTCGCGCCCATCACACGTGTGGCGAGCGCGTTCCCGTTCGCGTCGAGGCCGACCTCGAAGCACGCCACCGTCGAGCGCCCCGGGAACACAAATCCCAGGCTCGCCGAAGCCGGGAGCGCGATGCGAAGGTCGGGCGTCGTGGTCGCGATGTCGATGAGGACGCCGCGCTCGGGCCGGGTCCCCGCGGGAATCCCCAGCACCTCGCCGCAGATGGGAGACGGCATCGCGATGAGCGCGAGCACGGGGCCGGACGTCGTGACGGTCTGGTTGATGCACATCAGGGCGCCGACGGGCGTGCTGGACGGAAGCCGATCGCCGGAGTGCAGCGCGAACGTGGCCGTTCCGATCGTGACCGAACCGGGCACCGTCGGCGTGGGTTCGCTGAAGGTGCGGACCGAACCGCACGTCGCGATGTACGGCGGCTCGGCCGAGACGGGCTCGGCGAGAAACGCGAGCGACATGAATACGCCGGCGTAGAGCGGCAAGAGCGGCCGCACGCTATTTCTTCTCGAGCATCGCGCGGAGCGCCTCGCGGCCCTCGGGCGTCGCATCCGACTTCTCGGGCACGATGATCTTCGGCTCCGCCGGCTTCGCAGGCGCGTCGCCGTGGAAGTCGAAGTCCTCACCGCCCGCTTTCCTGATGGCCTCGCGCTCGGCATCCGGTGAATCAAGGCCGACGAGCTTGTCGACCGTCTTCCGATTGCGGATGGACCGCGCGAGGGAGGCGAGCACCGCGGGGGAGCGAAGAGCCTGCGGATCGACCTGCGCGAGGGGCGACATCGCGGCCTGCGCGGCGAGCTCGTCGCCGGATACGGTGATGCCTTCCTTCCGCGCGATCGCGTCGAGCACGAGGAGTGACTTCGCGCGCCGCTCCGCGACGGGACGCCACTCCGTGCGGATGTCGTCCTCGGTCTTTCGCGCCTGCAGGAGGAACTTCTCCCAGGTCATGCCTTCCTGTTTGATGCGCGCCTTCAGATCGTTCACCAGGTGCTCGAGCTCGTCCTCGACCAGAAGCTCGGGCACCTCCACCGTGGACGTCTGCATCGCGTGCTCCACCGCTTTGTCGGCCGCTTCGTCGCGGGCCTCATGGAAGGCCGCGTGCGCCAGCTCGTTCCGTACCGCCTTCCGTAACGCGGCGACGTCGGCGACGCCGACGGTCTTGGCGAACTCGTCGTCAAGCTCCGGCAGGATCTTTTCGGCCACCTGTGAAGGCCGGATGCTGAATGTCCCGCTCTGTCCGGCGAGGTCGTTCTCGCTCGCGTCATTCGGGAAAGCGAGGTCGACCTTCTTGTCGTCGCCTAGCTTCATGCCAACGAGCGCTTCGCCGAGACCCGCGATGCCCAGATCCTTCCCCGCCTCGATGTGCGCGTTGCGCGCGAACGGCGGCAGGGTCTTCCCCGGCACGGCCACGTCAATGTCGACCGTGAGGATGTCACCGGCCCGCGCCTCGCGGTCGACCGGCCGGAGCTGGGCGTGGGTGTCGCGCATCGACGCGATCGTTCGCTCGACATCCTCCTGGGTGGGCGGAGCGGCCTCGACAGTCGCGCCATGCGCCTGGTAGTCCCCGAGCGCGACGTCGGGGCGCACGACGACCGTCGCGGTGTAGCGGAGAGGCTCGCCCTCTTTGAGCTGCGTGAGCTTCGCATCGGGCCGATCGATCGGCTCGATGCCCTCCGCCTCGACGATCTCTCGGTAGGTCTGGTCCATGAGATCGTCCGCGGCATCCTCCCAGAGATGCTCTTTGCCGTAGGCACGCTCGTACATTCCGCGCGGGGCCTTGCCGGGACGAAAGCCCGGTATCTTCGCGCGCTGCACGTGCCGCTCGAAGGCGGCGTCCGCCGCGCGCGACAGCCGGTCCGCGGCGACCTCAACGTCGAGCGTGACCTTCGATCCCGGCTCTCGGCGAACCGTGTGCTTCACGGATGACGGCAAAGTCTTCGGGGAGTTCTGCATGGAGATACGCCAATGATAATCGGCTAGGCTCGTCGACAGCAGATGTTCTTCTATGAGATCCATGAAGGCGACGAGGACCTTGGAACCGCCGTCCTCCTTGCCCACGAGCGGCATCTCGAACCACTCGAGTTCTTCGCGCTCGTGAAGAAGGCGCGGACGCTGCTCGTCGATTCGTTCGAGGAAGAGTCACTTGCGGAAGCGATCGCAAACGAGCTCGCGCGCACGGCCGGGTTCATCCACGTGACCGACGACCTCCTGGTCGCCTCCGTGAACGTCGACGTGACCGAGAAGGGGACCTTCCTCGTCTCTGAGGAGGCCGGCGACCGCAGCGTGTTCCTGTCGAGCGACGACGACATCGAGAACTGACCTGATGGAGCGCGTCGGTTTCGTCGGGCTTGGAATCATGGGCGCGCCGATGGCCCGAAACGCTCTCGGGGCTGGGTTCCCGGTCACAGTCACCAACCGGACGCTGGATCGCGCGAAGCCTTTCGAGAAGGCGGGCGCGACGGTGGTGCGCACGCCGCGTGAGGTGGCCGCGCGGTCGGACATCGTCGTCACGATGGTGACGAGCTCCCCCGACGTGGAGGCGGTGACCTTCGGTGCCGACGGCATCGCGGCAGGTGCGCACCCCGACCTTCTCGCAATCGACATGAGCACGATCAGCCCAGCCGCGTCGCGTGATATCGCGAAGCGCGCGGCGGCGAACCAGCCATCGTTTCGCACGCTCGACGCACCTGTCTCCGGCGGCGAGGTCGGCGCGATCGAAGCTCGTCTTGCGATCATGGTCGGTGGCGCCGATGCGGACGTGAAGCGTGCGATGCCGCTCTTCGAGGCCCTCGGAAAGACCATCGTTCACATCGGCGATCACGGCGCCGGGCAGGCCTGCAAGCTCGCGAATCAGATCGCCGTCGCGATCAACAACCTTGGCGTCTCCGAAGCGCTCGTCTTCGCAAAGGCCCAGGGCATCGATCTCGAGCGCACGCGACAGGTGATCGCGGGTGGCGCAGGCTCGTCCTGGGCGATGCAGAACTACGCACCAAAGATGCTCGCCGGCGATTTCAGGCCGGGTTTCATGGTCGATCTCCAGCAGAAGGATCTGCGGCTCGTCCTGGATAACGCCTACGGCGATCACGTCTCCCTGCCGGGAACCGCGCTTGTGCACGCGCTCTATACGGCGCTCCAGCAGGACGGCGGCGGGCGCGAGGGCAATCACGCGCTGCTCAAGGTCATCGAGCGCCTCGCGGGTGTGGAAGCGCGACAAGACCGTTGACCGCACGTTGACCTAGCGACCGTAGAAGCAAGCTCAAACAGGTACGGCTGTCCTATTGAGGGTGACCGTCCGCCCCGCCGACTCTTGATACATGGCGGCACGCGTCCTGGTGGTGGAGGACGACGAGGCGACGCGCAGCGCGCTGCGCGCCCTCCTCGACGATGCGGGCTACGCCTGCGACGAGGTCGGCGACGGCGAGCGGGCGGTCGCCGTGATGCGGGATGCGCGGTTCGATCTCGTCCTTCTCGACCTCGGCCTGCCCGGGATGTCCGGCGCGGAAGTTCATCGGCAGCTGCGTAAAGACCCACGCACACGCTTTCTCCCCATCGTCTTCCTCACGGCCCACACGGACCGTCAGGCCAAGCTCGCCGAGCTCGAGGCGGGCGCCGAAGATTTCATCACCAAGCCCTACGACGCCGACGAGCTCCTGGCGCGCGTGGGCGCGGCGGTGCGGCGCTGGAGCGGTCTGCGGAACGTCAACCCGCTGTCCGGGCTGCCTGGCAACTCGACCATCACCGAAGAGCTCGAGGCGCGTCTCGCGCGCGGGGAGCATTTCGCGCTGCTCTACGTCGACATCGACCGGTTCAAGGAGTTCAACGACCACTACGGGTTCACGCGGGGAGACCGCGTGATCACGATGCTCGCGGAGATCCTGATCCACGCTGCCGGCGCGGATCAGCGCTTCGTCGGGCACATCGGCGGCGATGACTTCGTGCTGCTGGCGCGTGCTGAGGAAGCGGAAGCGCTCGCGGAGCAGATCACGACACGCTTCGATGCCTCGATCCGCGCGCTCTACGACGCGGATGACCGCGCGCGCGGCTGGATCGAGGCTCACGATCGTCGGGGACGTTTGCGCCGCACGCCGTTCGCGACGGTATCGATCGGCGTCGTGAACGTACCGCCGGGCCGCTTCGACGGCGCGACCGCGGCCGCGCGCGCGGCGGCGGAGGTCAAGGAAGTCGCGAAGCGCCGACCCGGTTCGGCGTGGGTGGTCGATCGCCGGAAGACCTGATCTGTGGCGGCCGTGCCTCGCTTGCGGTGCGAGTGCCCGGGGTGGGACTCGAACCCACACGGGGTTTCCCCCATCGGCTCCTAGGGCCGACGCGTCTACCGATTCCGCCACTCGGGCCTCTTCTCATCCTAGCCGCGCGACGCCCGTCGGCGACGCGAATGTCAGCGTTTCCTTTGGCGTGGCGACCGAGCCGCGTACATCAGAGAACCCGGTGTGGTGAGGAGCTCACCGGTCTCGAGGTATGTCTTGAGACCGGAGAGGATCATCGGCCAGCCGCCGAAGAGCTGGTCGTTCGCGCCATCGCGAAGCTGATCGTGGGTCACGGTGAGGCGGCACGAGTCGCCGACCGGTTCGATCTCCCAGGTGACTCGCGATGTTCCTTCGCGCTTCACGTCTTCGCCCCAGAGCGCGCGCATGCTTTGCACCAGGCGCCGCGGCGGATCGACTTCCAGGTTCTCGCCTTCCAAGAGTGGCCCGTTGCTCGCGGGGTGGCTGGTCTCGTATCGGGAGCCCCGCGTCCAGTCCGAGTCGATGTGAATCCCGAAGTTGTACTTGCTCCTGATCTCGCTGTCGGTGATCGCCTCCCACAGGCGCTCCGGGGTGGTCTTGATGTAGATCTCGAAAACCTTCTCCACGGGTTCCTCCAATTTGTTTTTCATATCGCTCAGTGCGGCGGCCCACGGCTCGGCGTATTTGCTCACCCACCGATCGTGGACAAGCCGGATCGGTACGGCGTTCAGGTAGTGGAGCTTCTCCCGGCCGCGGCGCTTGGTCACGACGAGGCCAGCGTTTTCAAGCTGCTTCAGGTGTTTCATGACGCCGAACCGCGTCATTCGGAAGCGCCCTTGGAGCGCACCTAGCGTCTGTCCGTCCTCACGAAAGAGCCGGTCGAGGATGCTCCGCCGCGTTGGATCCGCCAACGCCTTGAACACCTCATCCATCGCGATTGACTATAGGTGACCGTTTCGTCACATGTCAACCCGGGGAGGGACATGGCCTCATCCCCCGACGAGGTGACGTGGTCCGGAGAGCTGCTGCGTCAACCCATTGATGGATGATCGCGTCGACTTCTTCTGCGCGCGCCCGGACCACCAGGGTCCCGAGCCCACCGACGCATTGACGATGCACGAAGACCGGTGGGCCTACTGCGCGCGCGGCAAGGGCGACGCGCATGACTGGCGGGCCACGGGCGGGCTGTCGCTTGAAGAGGTCAAACGGCTCGCGCTAGTTCACCCTAACCGCCGCGGGGATTTGTAGATCGGCGCAGCGACCTCCGCGCGAGAGACACCAGGCGTTATGCCGGAACGAAGTTGTCCTAGATGTCACGACGCCGCCGGCGGGATGGAGTCCCTGGCCGGCGGCGCGTGCGCATTGGGGGAGGTGGGGTGGACTTTTTGAACGCTCGCTTCGTACAACGTCACTAAATGCGACATGCCGCGGTCTATGTGTCGCAGCGACGTTTCAGTTAACGGATGCTGAGCAATAGAGCCAGCGGATATACCGACGCGCACAACTTTGGGCGCAGCGCGTCCTAACCGGGCGCGGGAGCTCGCCTTCGCGGGCTGTTACACGGCTAGCGTTTGGCCCTCGCCAGGGTCCTCACGACCGAGCGCGCGACGAGGAGCGCGACGATGGCAACGAGCTGGCCGACGAAGATGGTCCGGTTGATGTCGATCGCCGGGCGCCACTCGGCCTCGCCGTTCTTGATCACCCATGCACCGGCGGGCCGGGCGCGGACGCCGAAGCCGGCTCCGCCGTTTCCGGCGGTGTCGCCGCCTCCTCCCCCGCCTCCCATCACGGTGGCAGCTGGGATGACCGTGATCCCATCCTCCTGGTAGGGGTCGCCGTAGACGCGGCGAACAGTGATGACGTCTTTCGCCTGGTTGATCGCGTCGAGTGCGTTCATCGGAAGTCCTCCCCCGTGATCGTGTCCCGACAATACGCTCCGTCTCTTCAGTACAGACGCGCCGTCGCTAGATCGCGAGCTCCATACCCTCGCGCGCGACGACCACCTCGGTCCCGGAGGCGATCTCATTCGCCTTCTTTTGCGCCTCGACGGCGATCCGGTCGAGCGCGTCGTCGCTCCGGTCGGGGTCATGGTGATAGAGCACCAGGCGCTTTACCTTCGATTTAGCCGCGACGTCGATCGCGCTCGCGATCGTGGAGTGCCCCCACGTGGGTTTGAAGTCGCTCTCCTGGAACTGGGCGTCGTGAATGAGAGTGTCAGCGCCGATAGCGAGGGCGATCACGGGATTCGGTTTCCCGGAAAACGGATCCTCGGTGTCCGTCGCGTAAACGAACGCGCGGCCGTCGGCCTCGATCCGGAACGCCAGGGCGGGCGCCGGGTGAAAGATGCTCGCGGCACGCACGCGGAACCGTCCGATCTGCTCGTCGCTTCCGTCCTGCAGCTCGCCGACGGATAGCTGCGCGGGAAGATCGTCGATGTCGACCGGGAAGAACGGATCGTCCATCCCGAGGCCCAGGAGCTCGCGCATCGTGCGGGACTGCTTGGGGCCGCGGATGCGGAGCGACGACTTCGGGTCGTACGCGGGGCGGAAGAAGGGGATGCCCTGGATGTGATCCCAGTGAAGGTGCGAGAGGAGTAGATCGACGGAAAAGGGTCTCGCGCCGCCGCCGTTCATGAGCGCCGTGCCGAGCTCGCGTAACCCCGTTCCGGCGTCGAGGATGAGAAGCGATCCGGTGCTGTCGCGAACCTCGACGCAGGCGGTGTTTCCACCGTAGCGGACGGTGAGGGGGCCCGGCGTCGGAATGGAGCCTCGTGTGCCCCAGAAACGGATCTTCATCGGTACCTCACGAGCTCGGCGCCTGATCGCGCTCGGAGAGACCCGACTCCGGCGCAGCGGTCATCCCTTCGTCGCCGGGCTTCGGCCAGGTGTGCTTCATGGAGTCGAGGGTCCACTCGAGGTCGTGGACGTTCCGGCGCACCGCCGCGACGACGGTCGGATCGAGATGATCACCGGCCATGCCATCCATGATCTCGAGCGTCTTCTCGAGGGTGTAGGCGGGTTTGTAGTAGCGCGGCGCCGTGAGCGCGTCGAAGACGTCGGCCGCCGCCACGATCCGCGCGCCAAGAAGGATGCGCTCCGCCGGCAGCCCGCGGGGATAGCCCTTGCCGTCCATCCGCTCGTGATGCTGAGCGGCGATCACCGGCACGTCGCGCATGTCCTGCGGAAAGACGAGATGAGCGAGGAATTCCCCGGTCTTCTCGGCGTGTGCCTTCATGTACTCGAACTCAGCCTGGTCGAGCTTCCCGGGCTTGAGGAGGAATTGGTCGCGTACCGCGATCTTGCCGTAGTCGTGGAGCAGGGCGGCTGCCCGGATCTTTTCGAGCTCCATCCCCTGAAGCCCGAGCGCCCGGCCGATGACCTCCGCATATCGCGTCACGCGCTGGCTATGCCCAGCGGTCTGCTGGTCGCGTGCGTCGATCGTCACGGCGAGCGTTTCGATCAGCGTCGTCCAGAGACGGCGCTGCTCGGCGACGAGCTGCGCGTTCTCGACCGCGACGGCGGCCGATGCTCCGAGCGAGCTCAGCGTTTCCTCGTCGTCGGTCGTGAATTCGCCGCCGCCGTTCTTGTTCACAACTTGGAACACGCCGATGACGCGCTCGTTCTGTCCGGTCATCGGGAACGTCAGCAGCGTCTTCGTACGGTACCCGGTGCGATGGTCGGGCTCGGGGTTGAAGCGGGGATCTTCGTACGCGTCGGCGATGTTGATCGTCTCGCCTGTGGCAGCGACGGTGCCGGCGATGCCGACACCGATCGCCTGCCGGATCTCGCCCGCGCCGGTGCCGAGGGCAACCTTCGACCAAATCTCGGCGCGGTCACGGTCGACGATGAAAATGGTGGCGCGGTCAGCGTCGAGAAGCTGTGTCGTTACCGTGGCCATATCTCGCAGCAGCGCATCCAGGTCGGTGATCGACATGAGGCGGCGCGTCACATCGAGGATCAGATCGAGCTTGGACCCCGCTGTGACTCGACGTTCGCCCTTGCGTCGCGGCTGGATGCGACGGTCGCGCCGCTTCCGGCGCTCCTCCGTCATCAGTTGTCGATGGGGATGTGCTCGAGGACCGGCCCCACGGTCTCGGCTATCTGCTCGAGCAGCATCTGGTCGCGCCGCTCGAAGGCCCCGTTGCGCTTGTTGAGGGCCTGAATCACGCCGACCACGCTCTGACCGTCGCTTCCCCACACGGGGACAACCAGCATGTTGAGCGTGCGGAATCCGGTGCGCAGATCCACGTTCCGGTCGAAGCGCGCGTCCGCGTACGCATCGGGGACGTTGATCGTCTCTCCGGTGAGCGCGGACTGCCCTGCGAGTCCCTGTCCGATCGGCAGACGAATCTCGGTCGCGGTGCGCTGCGCGACGCGAGCCCAGAGCTCCTTCTTTTTCCCGTTCACGATGTACACGGTGCACCGTTCGGCATCGACGGCCTGCGAACAGAGGTCCACGAGGCCGCGCAGGTACGCCTCGCGGTCCTTCTGGACGGCGAGATGGCCGAGCTTGACCAGAACGAGCGCGACCTTGTCGTCAAGCACGGCGATACGCCGCCACGACCCCGCGGCGGACGCGGACATCGGGCGCAGGAGCGGGCTTCGGCGTGGCGACCTCACCGAGCCGGTTGATCTGCCAGCACGGCACCGGCTCGACGCGACCCTTCACCGCCACCGCACCGAGGTCGACGGCCTCGACGTCCTCGCCAAGCTCCCCGAGGGTCTCGCCCGACACGACCACCTGGTCACGGCGGGCGATGTCGGCCGCGGTGAGCCGCGACGCGACGTTGGCGCTGTCCCCGATGACCGTGTACTCCATGCGTCCTTTTGCGCCGAGGAAACCCGCCACGACCGGGCCGGTATTTATGCCGAATCCGAAGGAGACGTCCAGGCCGCCCTTCTCGCGCTCGGCAACGATCCAGCGTTGCATCTCGAGCGCGCACTCGACGGCGTTGCGGGCCGGGTCCTTCACCTCGAGCGGCGCGCCCCAGAGAACCATGATGTTATCGCCGTTGAACTTGTTCACGGTGCCTTCGTAGCGGTTCACGATGTCCACCATACCGTCGAAGTACCGGTTGAGGTGGCCGAGGAGAATCCCGGGAGCCAGTCCCTCCGAAATCGTCGTGAACCCACGGATGTCCCCGAAGAGCACAGTGACGCGCTTCTCCTCGCCTCCGAGCTCAAGCTTTCCGGCCTCCTCTCGGTCGATGATCGTGCGGGCGACTGACGGTGTGACGAAACGACCGAAGGTGATTCGCGTCCGCGCGACCGTGATCTGTTCCTCCACCAGGAGATAGCCGAGCAGGATGATCCACCAGAAGACCGCCGGAATGACGTATGCGATCGATGGGACCTCCACGGGGCCTGCGCCGATAGGGCCCTGCGTCTGGAGCGCGAAGAGGACGTATCCACCGACGATATAGAGGACAAGCACCGCGAGCGCGCCGAGGAAACCGTACAGCCGCCAACGGAAGACGAGGAGGAGTCCGGCGAGCGTGACGACGAGGAGCTGCGCGAGGGTCACAGGGTCGCTCTGCTTCAGCACCGGATACCGGTTGGTCAGGATCGACTGGGCGGCATTGGCCCAGATCTCAACGCCGAACATCTTGAAGCCGCTCGAGTTCGGGACCGGATAGCTGTCGGGCACGCCCGAAAGCGAGTGCGCTCCAATGAAGATCGCACGCCCGGTGATCTGCTCGCGGGAAACCGCTCCATTGATCACGTCCTTCATGGAGACGACGCAGAAAAGATCCTTGTTGGTGCAGTCCGACGGCTCCGGGGCTGGAGGCGCCGCGTAGTAGATCGACATGCCGCCACGCCGATCGATGGGGATCACACGATCGCCAAGCGGAGCGTGGACGGTGAAGATGTCGTCCGTCCGCTGCGCGGTCGAAAGATCGGCGCGCACTTTATTCGCGGCGGCGACGAGCGGGAGTGAGTAATACGTCGCTCCGTCCGGGCCCTCGATGCGGAGCTGGGCGTAGCGCACGCGGCCGTCGGGATCGGGGTGGATGTTCACAGTCCCAACCCCGGCGGCGGCGCCGCGCAGCACCGGGATCGGCAGCTGCACGACCGGGTAGCGCTCGGTGTGATCACCGAGGGTGGATGTGCCGGAGCCCTGCATCGCAAGCAGGACGTTGCCGGCGTCTTTGATGGCCGCCGCAAGCGCGCGGTCCTCTTCGGGGTTCTGCGCGGCGTCGTAGAAGCCGACATCGAAGGCGATCACGCTCGGGTTCAGCGACTTGAGCGCCCGAAGCAAGTCGGTGTAGACCGAGCGCGGAAGGGGGTAGCGGTACTGGTCGACGGTCGCGTCGTCGAGCGCGACGATCGTCACCTGATTCGCGAGCGGGGCGTTCCCGATGTCGATCGCCTTGTCGTAGACGATCGACTGAAGGGTCGTGTCGAAGAGATCCGTACGCAGGAGGAGGGCGCCGACCGCAAGCGCCACTAAGGCCAGGCCGGCGACGACGAGCCGTTGGCGCGTGTGGCGCTTCGTGAACACCTAGCGCGCCTCCTTATGCAGGTCGGCGTCAGATTATGCGGTCGCTCGCTCGGCTGAGCACCCCCTTTAAGACGCCAATTGAGCGTGCGAACTCGAGTATCGACAGCCTTTCGATAGGTGTGTGGTCGTAGCGGCTGTCGCCCGGACCGTACGCGACCATCGGGCAGCCCCACGCTGGAAAGAGGACGTTCATGTCGCTCGTGCCGCTCTTCTCTTTGAAGGTGGTCTGACCGCCCGCCGCGGAGATCGCGCGCGCGAATGCGCGAGCGAGCGGACTCGTCCTCGGCGTGCGGACCGGTTCTTCCCTTCCCTGCGTCGTCACGACGACCTGGATGTGACCGTCGCTCGTCGCAAGACGCTCTGCGGCACGTTCGAGGTCAGCTGGATCGACACCCGGGGGCACGCGATAGCCGATCCGCAAATGTGCTCTTTCCACAAGACCGTCCGCTGAGCCTGCGTCGATGCTCTCGAGCCGGCAGTCGAGACGCTCGAACGAGCGATCCGCGCCGCCGCCCTCCGTCGCCGATTCGCTGACGCGGTGCCACACCGCGAGCGCCTCCTCGGCGACGGTCGGTCCCGGCGCGGCACCGTGGCGCGCATCGCGCGAAAGAGCGACGTCGAGGGTCAGCCGTCCCTTGTACGCGACGGTGACGGCGCTCCATCCCGACGGCTCGCCGATCACGCACCAGTCCGGCGCGGCCAGCGTCGCGCGATGCCGAGCGCCCCTGCTCGTGGGCGACTCTTCCTCGACCGCGCCCACGACCGTCACCCGAACCCCGGAGACCGGCTGCGTCGCCGCGGCGACGAATGCGGCGAGC
>DASPWX010000158.1:0-14074 GCA_035637615.1 Bathyarchaeia archaeon
CTGACGTCACCGAGCAGGCCACGGACAAGGTCTGCCCCAAGTGCGGCCGCCCCGTGGTCATCAAGCTCGGACGCTTCGGCCGCTTCTACTCCTGCACCGGGTTCAAGAAGACCAAGAAGGGCGCGCCCCAGCCGCCGAGCGGCTGCGACTACGCCGAGCCCCTCGAGGGCCAGGCCGAGGCGCAGATCGAGATCATCGAGGGCGAGATGTGCCCGGACTGCGGGAAGCCGCTCGCGCGTCGGCGCGGCCGCTACGGTCCGTTCATCGGCTGCACCGGTTATCCGGACTGCAAATACATCAAGAAAACGCAGGTGCGGACCGGCGTGACCTGCCCGCTGTGCGGCCAGGGCGAGCTGGTCCAGCGCCGCGGTCGCGGGCGCTCTCTCTTCTACGGCTGCGAGCGCTATCCCGAGTGCACCTTCACCGCGCGCGAGCTGCCAGGAGCCGCCGCGACCCCGGGCAAGGACGCCGCCTAGGCTTGGGCCCGATGAGGGCGCGGCCAGCCACCACCGACGAGACGAACGGCTGGGACCGGCTGATGAACGAGACGGCGCGTCCACATCTTCTGCAATCAACGGGATGGGCCGAGGTGAAGGCCGCCACCGGCTGGCGCGCGGAGCGCTACATCTTCGAAGAGTCCGACGCACGCGTCGGTTGCGTCCAGGTGCTCCGTAAGCGTCTCGTGCGTGGACTCGACGTGGCATACGCCCCGCGCGGTCCCCTCGTCGAGGACGAGCGCCTCCCCGGCGCGATCGTCGCGCTCCGCAAAGTGCTCGGCCGCGGCATGACCGTGAGCCTGCTCTGCGATCCCGAAGCCGCTGAGGACGACGCTCTCGCGAAGGCGCTCGAAGCCGAGGGCATCCGCCGCTCCCCCGTGTACGTGCAGCCGCGGCGGACGCTCTTGATGGATCTCACGCAGGATGCCGAGACGATGCTCGCCGCGATGCGCAAGAAGACGCGGCAGTACATCCACAAGGCCGAGCGCGACGGCGTCGTGACCGAGAAGACGACCGACCTCGCGCGGTTTCACCGCGTCCTGCGCACGGTCGCGGAGCGCGACCAGTTCGGGATCCACGACCTCGGATATTTCGCGTCGCTCGTCGAAGCATTCGGGGATGCTCTCCACCTGCGCATGGCGCGGGTCGATGGAGAGGACGTCGGCGCCCTGCTCGTCATCCGCATCGGCGATCGCGCGTGGGAGCTCTTCGGTGGATGGAGCGGCGCGCACAGCGAGAAGCGGCCGTTCTACCTGCTCAAGTGGCACTCGCTCATGCAGATGAAAGAGCTCGGCGTTCGCCGCTACGACATGTGGGGTCTGGCGGAGGGCGACGAGCTCTCCGGTGTGGAGAACTTCAAGCTCGGCTTCGGTGGCGAGGTAACGCCGTGGATCGGCGCGCTCGAGACGCCGGTCACCGCTTTCCTGTTCCCGCTCTGGAGGTTCGGCGCGCGGCGACGCCTCGCGGCAGCGAGCGCGTGAGCGAGCGCGTGAGCGAGGTAGGGGCCCCACCGGGCTGGGACGACGCCGCGGTCCGCTCGCGGGCCGGTCACGTGCTTCAGTCGGCCGCGTGGGCGAGCATTCGCGAGACGCAGGGCTGGCGCGCAGAGTTCCACCAGCTCGGGGCCCCTGCCGCGTCGGGGGCCCCTACCCCCTCCCCGTTGCCCGTCGCACTCGTCCTCTGGCGTTCACTTCCCGCCGGTCAATCGATCGCGTACGTTCCGCGAGGGCCGATCTTCGGCGAGCGCGCGGAACTCGAAGCCGCCCTCGCCAAGCTCGCCTCCCTCGCGCGCGAGCGGCGCGCGATCTTTCTGAAGGTCGATCCCGAGATCGGTGCCGACGTCGGTGCCGGGCCGCTCAGCGCCGCGGGCTTCCGTCGCGCCCCTGACATCCAGCCGGTGGTCGCGACGCTCGAGCTCGATCTCGGGCCGGACGAGGATGCGCTCTTCGCTGCGCTCGAGAAGGACACGCGCTGGAGCGTGCGCCAGGCCGACAAGCGCGGCGTGAGCCTTCGCGAGGCGACCGGCGGCGAAGACCTACGCGCTCTCTATGACCTCTATGCGGAGACCGGTCAGCGTGCGGGCTTCATCACGCGCACCTGGGACTACTACCGCCGGATGTGGGGGACGCTCGTCGCGGCGGGCCATGCCAAGGTGCGTCTCGCGGAAAAAGACGGCAAGCCGGTCGCCGGCGCGCTCACCTGGCGTTGCGGCGAGCGTGATGTCTACCAGAGCGCCGCGACGAACGATGCCGGCCGGACCGCGTACGCCGCGTATGCGCTCCTCTGGCGGTGCATCATCGAAGCACGCAGAGGGGGCGCAAGCCGATTCGATTTCGGCGGCATTCCCGTGGACGTCACTCGAAAGGACGACCCGATGTACGGCCCGTACCAGTTCAAGAAGGGATTCGGCGGAGTGCCGAAGCGGTTTGTCGGCGCACACGACGCCGTCCCGAACGAGCTTGCGTATCGCGCCTACGCGATCGCGGAGCCCGCGTACACGGCGGCGCTTCGTCTCGTGGGGCGGATCCGCCGTTGAAGCTCGGTGCACTCCTCGAAGCGACGAAGATCGCCGTGCCCGACGGCGCGGCGGCCACCGACGTCCGTCAGATCGCCTACGACTCGCGCAAGACCAAGGAAGCCGCGCTCTTCGTCGCGATCCCGGGCTTTCATCGCGATGGACACATCTTCGCGACGGACGCGGTCGCGCGCGGCGCAGTCGCTGTCGTCGCCGAACATGCCATCGACGTCCGCGTCCCGGTCGCGATCGTGCCAGACGCCCGCGCGGCGCTCGCGGATCTCGCGGCCGAGTTCTTCGACCACCCGACCCGCAAGCTGAAGCTCGCCGCCGTCACCGGCACAGACGGCAAGACCACGACGGTGCATCTGGTGTCCGACGTTCTCGAGGCGTCGGGGGCCAAGACCGGCTTCGCGACCACGGTGGACTTCAAGGTCGCGGATCACGAGTGGAAGAACGACACGCGTCAGAGCACGCAGGAGGCGGTCGACGTGCAGGAGTTCTTTGCCGAGCTCCTCGTCGCCGGTGGGACGTGGGGCGTCCTCGAGGCGACGAGCCACGCGCTCGCGCTACGAAAGCTGCGCGGCACGGAGATTGACATCGCGGTCTTCACCAATCTCTCGCCGGAGCATCTCGACTTCCACGGCACTCTCCAGAAGTACCTCGAGGCGAAGGGCGAGCTCTTCGCGATGTTGACCAGCTCCGCGGATAAAGGCATACCGAAGACCGCGGTGCTCAACGGTGACGACAAGCACTGGCGCTACCTCGCCGACCGTGCGGAGGGGGCGAAGATCCTCACCTACGGGGTCGAGGCGCTGTGCGACCTGCAGGGTGCGATCCTCGCGTCCGACGCGGCGGGGTCGCGGATCCGCATGACGGCCTCCGGGCAGTCGGTCGAGCTCACGCTTCCGCTCGTCGGTCGCTTCAATGTCCATAACGCGCTCGCTGCGGCGGCTGCGGGTCTTGCCGCGGGCGCGACGCTGCAGAACGCGCGCGACGCGCTCACACGGGCGCGGGCGGTCCGGGGGCGCATGGAGCGTGTCGAGAGCGGTCAGCCCTTCAGCGTGATCGTGGACTACGCGCATACGCCCGAGTCGCTCGACAAAGTGCTCGGCCTCCTCCGCCCGCTGACGAAGGGAAAACTGATCGCGGTCTTCGGCAGTGCCGGAGAGCGCGACCGCGCGAAGCGGCCCGCTCTCGCGGAGGTGGCCGCGAAACACACGGATTTCTTCGTGATCACGCAGGAGGACCCGCGCCTCGAGGAGCCGGCGAAGATTCTCGAAGAGATCGAAAAGGGCGCGATCGGCGCGGGAAAGCGCAAAGGCACCGACTACGTCGTCATCGACGATCGCCGCGAGGCGGTGAGCGAAGCCATCCGCCGCGCCGCGCCCGACGACACGGTGATCCTCGCAGGCAAGGGTCATGAGGAGTCGATCATCATCGGCGAGGAGAAGCGCCCGTACGACGAGGCGACCGCCGCGCGCGAGGCCCTCAAGGCGCTCGGGTTCGGGGCATGACGAAGCTGCCGCGTCCGTCGAGTGCTGCGACCGCGGCACAAACGCGTGCATATGCGATGCGCCCCGAGGTCCTCGCGCCGCAGCTCCGGACCGAGATCGCCACGGTGCCCGCCACGCCGCACGGGCGGCCGGCCCTCGTCGTGGTCATGGGTCTGCCGGGGGTGGGGAAGTCCCACTGCGCGCGGCTCCTCTGCGCCCGGCTCGGTGCGGCGCATGTGGCGAGCGACGAGCTCCGCAGCCGCCTCTTCATCGCGGCGTCCTATGCCGACGAGGAAAACCGCGCGGTCTTCGCCGCGGTGACCGCGCTCGTCGACGGCCTGCTCGCGGAAGGGCATCGCGTCGTCGTCGACGCGACGAATCTCGTCGCGCGAAACCGCGCCGGCACGATCGGCGTGGCACGGCGGCGCGGGATTCCGGTGACGTACGTGCGCATCACGTCACCGGACGAGGACGCCCGTGCGCGCCTTGCATCCCGGCGATCCGCGCGGGCGGCTGGGGACCACTCCGAAGCGGACGAGCCGATCTACGAGCGTATGCGCGCCCAACCATTCGAACCGCCGGCGGAGGGATTCCTCGAGCTCGTGAACGGAGCTGATCTCGCGGGCGAGATCGATCGGATCGTCGCCGCGGTCGAGGCAGGCTCGTAGTGGGACGATCGCGTGAGCTCGTCTTCGCGGGGATCGCGGCCGTCCTCGTCGTGCTGTATCTCGGCATCGGCGTACGCATCGGTCCCGCGTTCTTTCCCCCATCGAGCCCCACGCCGACACCGACGAAGCCGGTCTCGCTCGTGACGCTTCCGCCGGGGGCGAACGCGAGCGTCAGCGGGACGATCGCGTTCGCGCTCCGCGGCGATGTCTACCTGCTCTCGGGCAAGGGTTACGCGCCGCTCACGTCCGACGGCCGGTCGCACGAACCGGGCATCACGACCGACGGCCGCACGGTGTTCTTCGCCCGGGTCGAGGAGATCGACGGCAAACGGATGGTCGATGGGCAGGTCGTCCCGGCGCATCTGCGTTTCTCGAACGTCGTCTCCGCAAGCGCGAGCGGCGGTACGCAGACGGTCCTCATCGATGGTCTCCTCAAGGCCGACAACGGCTTTCACGTCGTGACCTGGTTCGACAGTCCAGCGGTCTCGCCGGACGGCAAGCGCATCGCGGTCGTCGCCGACGACGGCCAGGGCTACTCCGACCTGGTCCTGTACGACGCGCAGACCGGAAAGCAGCCGCTCCCTCTTTCGAAGGGATCGAACCTGGCCGACCCGTCGTGGTCGCCCGACGGCAAGACCATCGCCGTCACGTCGTACACACTCGGGACGCCGCGTCTGCTGCTCGTGCCCGTCGATGGCCGCGCATCGGTCCCGCTCACGACCCCGGACGGCGAGCCGTACCGAGCCTCGTACTCGCCCGATGGCGCGTGGCTCGTTTATACGCTTCGTCACGAAGGCAAGAACGACCTGCACGCGATCGAGATGAGCGGAACCCACCGGGACGTTCAGTTAACAGCTGACGGGGCGAGCTGGAACGGCGTCTTCTCTCCCGACGGACGGCAGATGGCGTTCCTCCGAGAGAGGGACGGAGTCATCGATCTGTACTCGATGGATCTCGGCGACGCGCTGGCGGGTGGATCGGCAAAGATCGCGGTGAAGCTGACGCGTGGAGAGGGCATCGACGGTGCGAGCCGGCCGGCCTGGGGCGCGTGATCGCTAGCGGGAAGGGGTCGGCTGCGCGTCCAATTTCGTTTGTAGCTGCGTGAGATCTTTGACGCGCGCGCTCCAGCGCGCAACGAGAGCGTCGAGAGTGCTCTGGTTGGATGAGCTGCTCAGGTTAGAAAAGAGCATCGCTATGTCCACCGCCTCGCGATAGTTGCGTACGAGCCCGTCTCGGTACCACCCGTATTCGGCCGGCACGCTCGAAGCCGCGAGCGCGTCGGCGGCCCTTCCGTAGGACGAAGCAACCTGGCGCATGTCCGCGGAATCCTGAGCGCTCCAGCCGTCCCGATTCATGACCTCTCGAAAGAGCTTCGCGCCCTGTGTCTGGAACTGCGCGGCAGTTGTCAGCGCGCTATCGAATTCGTTCGCCTGCGTCACGGTCGCGACTTCGTTCGTCACGACCCATCCGCCGGTGAATATGCCCGCGCCGACGATCGCGACGAGCATGAGCGCTTGGCCCATCTTTCGATGTTCCGCCGGCACCTTGAGGTACGTCGCCACGCCGCGGACCAGCCGGATGAGCCCGTAGATCACCGCGCCCCAGGCGATGACGTACCTGCCGGGCAGGAGCGCGTAGCTCCCGAATGTCACGATGCAGCCGGCCAGGAACGTGAGCGCGCCGTTGCGGGCATCGCGGAACGCGACATCGGCCGCGACCGCCGGATCGGCGGGCGTGGCGGTCGCCACGTCGAGGGTCGGAAGCGTTCCGCCGGCGCCCACGGCAGGCGCGTCCGGCAACGACGCGAGGAACGGCTCGCCCGCGCCCTTGAGCCAGACGTGCGCGTCGGTGATCTTCGTCGCACGGACGAGGCGTGTGCCGACCGCGGCGTAGAGGAGTCCAATGACGCCCCCGATGAGGCCGGCCGTCGCGAGGAGCGGAAGGACGACGTCCGTGGCGTGCACCTGGGTGAAGACGAGGATCGAGGCGCCGAGGACCGCGAGAGAAACGAGCGCGATATTGGTCGCCCGGGAGCGGCGATGGCGCTGGCACAACCCGATCTCGACCTTCGCCTGTTTCGCGAAGGCATAGGCGATCGCGCCGACCATCATTTCGGTGCCGAGCGGTACATGGGTCAGCTTCACGGTCCGCCGGTAGCCGTCCGCGGGCTCGTTGCACTTGAAGCAGCGGTCGGGGAGGACCGCGTTGCGATCCATCGCGACACGCTTTCCGTCGCGCCAGTAACCGGTGAATTGACCCGAAAACACGCGGCGATCCTATGAGGCCCGTAAGCGAAATCCGTATCAGTCGCGTGCTAAATCGCTAGAGCAACCTCCTGCGGATCTGCGCTGAGGCGAAGTCCATCGCGGCCACGGTGATCACGATCATGAAGATGATCAGACCCGCGGCGCCGTACTGGAGAAGGTTGATCGACTGGAAGAGCAGGATCCCGATCCCGCCGCCCCCGACGAGCCCGAGGATCGGAGCGAGCCGCACGTTCGCGTCGAGCCGGTAGATCGTGAAGGAGATGTATGGGTTCACGATCTGCGGAATGACCGCGGTCCAGATCACCTGCACGCGGTTCGCACCCGTCGCCGTGATCGCCTCGAGCGGACCGGGGTCGATGCCCTCGATCGCTTCCGAGTAAAGCTTTCCAAGCACGCCGATGTTGTGGAAAGCGAGGCCGATAACACCCGCGGCGTTGCCGATCCCGAGGAGAACGCTCGAGATGATCACCACGATGAGGACGTCGATCGAGCGGACGATCGTGAAAATGAGGCGCACCGCGACATACACGCCGGCGGTGATTGGGTTCCCGGCCATCACGTTCCGCGCGCCGAGGAACGAGAGAGGGAGCGCGATGATGATGGCGAAGGCTGTGGCGATGACTCCGAGAAGGATCGTGATGACCATAAGGCCTTCGGCCGTGTCCCAAAATGTCTCGAACTCGTTCTGCGGCGTGAGGATCCGGAAGTCCCAGTTGAAGAGCTCGCGGATCACCGCCGCGGCATGCTCGGGATTCGCTCGCGAGAAATCGAGATTCGTGACGCGCAGACCGACGACGACGATCGTGATGCTCGCCGCGAGGACGAGGAGCCGGCGCCATTGCAGAAGCGGGTTCCGAGTGAGCTCGGGCGGGACCGGAAGGCCGCGCGAGGTGAAGTACTCGGCCATCAGCGATCGGGCCGTCCGATGTCCGTGTCGTCCGCGAGCGCGACAAGCGCCGCCTCGGTCGCGCTCATCGGCTGCGGCGTCGAGCGCTCCGGTCCGATCTCCACCTCGACCGCGTCCTCACCGTAGATCTCTTTGAAGCGGCGCTCGTCGATGTCCGCCGGTTTGCCGTCGAACGCCACCTTGCCGCCCTTGAGCGCGATCACGCGCGTCCCGTACCGGCGCGCGAGCGAGAGGAAGTGGAGCGAGCAGATGACGGTGATTCCGTCCTTCTTGTTGATCTCCTCGAGGTACTTCATGACGGAGTGGCTGGTCGCGGGGTCGAGGCTCGCGACGGGCTCGTCGGCAAGCATCAGATCGGGGTGCTGCATGAGCGCTCGCGCGATTCCCACACGCTGCTGCTGCCCGCCGGAAAGCGCGTCCGCTCGCGAGTACGCCTTGTCGGCGATCCCCACGCGGCCAAGATTCTCGAATGCCGCGATGACGTCCTGCGGGGAAGGGCGACCCGCGATGGTCCGCCACGTGGTTCGGTACCCGAGGCGCCCGGCGAGCGTGTTGCTCAGCACCGAGGTGCGCCGCACGAGATTGAACTGCTGGAAGATCATCCCGATCCGCCGGCGGATTCGGCGAAGCTCCGGGCCGTTCGCGCCGGTCACGTTGGCGCCATCGAAGACGATCGTCCCGCTCGTCGGCTCGATGAGCCGGTTGATGCAGCGCAGGAGCGAGGACTTGCCCGAGCCGGAGAGCCCGATCAGGACGACGAATTCGCCGCGCTGGATGTCCAGGGAGACGCCGTCGATCGCGCGCGTGCCGCTCGGATAGATCTTCACCAGGTCCTTTATCTGGAGCACCGCCGCCACGGCGGCGAGTCTATGGAAAGAAGAAGGCCGCCGGTGCGTCCGGCGGCCCTCAGGTCACTGCGAGTGAAACGGCTACGGGCTCTTCGAAGGAGACGGCGCGGCCGTCGTAGCAGCCGGCTTTGGCGTCGCGTTCGCGAGTCCTTGCACGTCGACACCAGCGAGCGCCGCGGCCGCCTTCATGTCGTCGTAGAAGCTCGCGCTGATCTCCTGCATGCCGTCCCACGAGAACAGCGTGCTGAAGACCTTCTTGCCGTCGTCGGTCTTGCTGTACGCGATGAGCGCGTCCTTGATCTGCTTCGCGATGTCGTCCGGGAAATTCTTGGCGAGGGCCACGCCATCATTCGGGATCGGTCCGGCCGTGTCGATGACTGTCGTCTTTGTCTTGATGTCGGGGGTCGTCGCCACGAGGCTGTCGCGCGCGTCGATGAACGTGGCCGCCCCGTCGACCGTCCCCTGGTAGACGGCGAGCGCGGCCTGCGGGTGACCGCCGGCGAAGATCGTGCTCGAGAAGAACGTCTTCGGGTCCTGGCCGGTCTTGTTCTTCACGACGAGCGTCGGGTACACGTACCCCGATGCCGAGAGCGGATCGACGAACGCGAACTTCTTGCCTTTAAGGCCGTTGATGTCCTTGATGCCGCTGTCCGCCTTGACGAGGATCTGCGACTTGTATGTGGTCGCGAGCTGTCCGGTGTCGTCCTTGCGGAGCGCGCCGAGGACCGGCGTGCCGCAGCCCTTGCTGAGCAAGAGCGTCATCTGGAGCGGTGCGAAGAAGCCCATGTCGACGCTGCCCGCGCACATCGCTTCGACCTGCGCGGCGTAGCTCGTCATGACGGTGACGTTGATCCGAAGTCCAGTCGTCTTTTCGAGCGCGGCTTTGATCGCGTTGCCGTTCGTGGAGATCGTCGCGGCCTGCGTGGACGGCGTGAATGCCAGCTGGATCGGACGATCGAGACCGCCGATCCGCGGCGTCTTGCTCGGGCTCGCGCCCGGCGTGGCGGCACTGTTGCAAGCGGCGAACACGAGACTCGCGGCCAGCGCCCACCCCAATGGGCCGCGCAGCGTGCTACGCATGGATCCCCTCCTCTTTGCTGAAGCGTCCCTATCATATTCGGCTGAGTTGACCTTCCTCGCAAAGCTCAGTGCGGCGCAGCGCGCGCACGAGAGCATCCTCTGTGTTGGTCTCGATCCCGAACCCGCCTCGATCCCGGAGTCGCTCGGCCGTGGACCGCAGGCGGCGGTGCGGTTTCTTCGGCGCATCGTGCGCGCGACCTCTCCGCATGTATGTGCGTACAAGCCAAATCTCGCCTTTTACGAGCGATACGGGAGCGCGGCGATGGACGTCCTCGCGCTCACGCTGCAGGCGATCCCGGCGGACATCCCGGTGATCCTCGATGCGAAGCGTGGCGACGTTCCGAATTCCTCCGCCGCGTACGCGGACGCGCTCTTTGATTCATTCCACGCCGATGCGGCAACCGTCGCACCGTACGTCGGTCTCGATTCGATCGAGCCGTTCACGCTCGAGGCGCGATATGCGCTCGTCCTCGCGCGAACGAGCAACCCTGGCGCGGGCGACTTCCAGGATCTCGAGGTCGCTGGGCGTCCGCTGTACGAGCGCGTCGTCGAGCGCTGCGTCGAGCGCTTTCCTGCGGACCGGTGCGGGTTCGTCGTCGGCGCGACCTATCCCGACGAGGCCCGACGTCTTCGCGCGCTCGCACCCGACCGGCTGTTCCTCATGCCCGGCATCGGATCGCAGGGCGGGGAGATCGGTCTCGCGCTCCGCGCCGGCCTCGACGCGAACGGCGGCGGCGTGCTCCCGTCGGCATCACGGTCCGTGCTGTACGCCAGCCGCGGCGACGACTTCGAGAAGGCCGCGGGTCAGGCCGCGCGGGCTCTCCGCGACGCTGCGAACGCAGCCCGCGCCGCGGCGACGGCAGGTGGTCGCTGATGTTCGGCGTCGGACCCGAGGAGCTCGTCCTCATCCTGATCATCGCGCTCATCGTCCTCGGCCCGGACCGGATGCCAAAGGTCGCACGTGACCTTGGCCGTGTGGTCGGCGACCTGCGCCGGACATCCGATCAACTCCGCGAGGAGTTCCTCAACGCCGACAAGCTGCTAGACAAGGCCGCGGACGCTGCGGCGCCGCCCGCGCCGGCACCGTCAATCCCGGGGACCCTCTCAACGAACGGGACCACCCCTCCGATCGAAGGTGAGACGCCGTTCGACCGCGAGATGCGCGAGGCCCGTGAGCGGCTCAAGGCCCAGCGCGACGCGTGACGAGCCTTTAGACTTTTCTTGTGAACCGCGCCTTCCCCTGGCTCGTCTTTTTGGTCTTCGCGCTGTCGGTCTTCATCGACATCCCGAAGCACCAGTTCTCCTTCCCTTTTCCGCCTAGCTGCCCCGGCGTCTGCCTGAACCTCGGCCCGATCCAGGTCAACCAGGAGATCAAGACCCACCTCGGGCTTGACCTCCAAGGCGGGACGCAGCTTCTCCTCCAGATGAACGTCGCGGAGATCCCCGCGGGGCAGAGCATTGCGGACTACAACGACCGCGCGCGGAAGGTCATCGACCGTCGGATCAATGGCCTCGGCGTCTCCGAACCGGTGATCCAGGCTGTCGGCGACGACAAGATCCTGCTTCAGCTGCCCGGCATCGACGACCTGCAGAAAGCGAACGACCTCGCCACCCAGCAGGCGAAGCTGGAGATCAAGGTGCCCGAACCGGGGAACACCGGACAGTTCAAATCGCTCACGCCGCCACTCACTGGAGAGCATCTCAACCCAACCTATGTCGCGTTCGACAACGCCAATCAGCCTGTCGTGCACTTCGAGTTCACCGGGGACGACGCCAATCGTTGGCAGCAGCTTTCGAAGGATTACCTGAATCAGGCCGTCCAGATCACGCTCGACGGCAAGCAGATTTCCGCGCCGGTGATCCAGAACGTATTCACGTCAGGAGCCGGTCAGATCTCTGGCAACTTCACGGTCGCGTCGGCGAAGGAACTCTCGAGCCTCATCAACTCCGGTGCGCTGCCGGTCTCGCTGACGGTCATCCAGTCCTCTCGGGTAGAGCCGACACTAGGGCGGCAGTCGGTCGATCGGAGCCTCATCGCCGGCGCGATGGGCCTGCTTCTCGTCGCCTTCTTCATGATCGCCTATTACCGCGTGCCGGGAGTCCTCGCGGTGATGGCCCTGGTCTTTTACACGACGCTGACCTACGCGATCTTCCGCATCATCCCCGTGACGCTGACGCTCGCCGGCATCGCCGGATTCATTTTGTCGATCGGTATGGCGGTCGACGCGAACGTGCTCACCTTCGAGCGTCTCAAGGAAGAGCTGCGCTCTGGAAAGTCGCTCCGCGTCGCCGTCGAGGAGGGCCGCAAGCGCGCGTTCCCGTCGATCTTCTACTCGAACCTCGCCACCGTGCTGACCGCCGCCATCCTGTTCGAGTTCGGCACCGGCACCGTAAAGGGCTTCGCGCTCACGCTGGGAATCGGTGTCGCGATCAGCTTCTTCACGGCGGTCGTCGTCACCCAGATGCTGCTGCACGGGGCCATCGAGTTCTCGTCGCTCCGGCGGCGGTGGCTCTACGGGGTGGAGGAGCGCGCCATCGACGCGCCTGAACGTCACGCACCGCGTCCCGCACCGGCGCTCTAGCTCGGGAGGAGCTTCACCCAGAGCGATCCTCGACCGGCGAGCGGGCACGCAGCGCCGTAAGCGTTAACGACCGCAACTCGGACGACCTTCTCCCTCTTCCGGGACATCCTTCTTTGGATGCGACCACGGCCGATGATCGTCTGGGCCTTGCTCGCGGCGAGTGCCGTGGGATGCGTTACTCCGACGGCATTGCCTGCCAACAGCAGAACGGAGTCAACCCCGACCGAGGCGGCGAAGTCGTCGCCCACGAAGCCCGCAACCAGCCAGACGCTGACAGTCGTCAAGTGGGCCATCGATGCTCTTCCAGGAGCTGCAGAGCCGTTCGCGCTCGAGCTTTTCTATAACGGGTTCGCAACTGCCTTTCGCATCGTTGGACCGGACGGCGGTCTCGTCGTCATGTTTCCGGCCGCGGCACCTGCGGCCTTGGGCCCGGACACATGTCTGAACCGCCTCCAGGCAGGTGGGCTACACAACGCGGCGTGGATCGCAATCGCATCCGCGCTCGAGCGCAGTTTCGAGGACAAAGCATCGTCGTACCTGGTCATCGCTAGCCTCGCCAACGGCGATACCATCACCCTCTCGCTCCAGGACAGCGGCTGTCGCAATGGCGTTACCGCCCCGGCGAAGCAGGCGCCCGTCGCTTCGGCGACGCCAATCCCGTTCCCAACATCCGTTCGGATCGGCCCAACCGGAACGAATGCGCTCTGGGCCTTCGTAGCCGAGACGCATCTCTTTCGTTCGCTCGATCGAGGCGACACGTGGGCGGAGCGACCCCTTCCCGCGCGGCCGCTGGTGAGTCCCGAAATCACGTTCATCGATGACCACGAGGGCTGGCTGGATTTGATCGGCCCGGCAGGCACTCAATGCACCTTTCAGGGCGTCCTCCTGTTTCATACGGTCGACGCTGGGGCCACATGGGAACAGATCATGCCGAGTGGCCTCGACCCCCAATGCAAGGGCGGCCTCACGTTCGTCGACCAAACCCGCGGCTACGTTTCGGGGCACGATCCGAACCACGCACCGGTGATCTACCGGACCGACGACGGTGGCAGAAGTTGGCTGGCGTCGCGTCCGCTCCCCGATCCTCCGGGCTTTACGACGAGAGGTGCCGGCGTCACGCTCGGTGTGGGAGCCGTCCGCGACTTTGGCCCAACGCTTCTCGTCGAGGCGTTTGGACTGATCGGCGAGCTCGCGCACGGCTATGTGTTCGGCTCAACAGATGGCGGAACGTCATGGCGTTTCGTGAGCGAGATTCCCCGAGACGGCGCGTTCAGCTTTGTGACCGCTTCGCGGTGGCTTCAGGTCGCGTTGCAGGATCGTTCGCAGGAGACGACGGATGCTGGAGCGACATGGCATTCATTCGCCTCCGATTACTCCCAGGCAGCGGGCGTCGCGCCGCTAGTGCTCTTTGCGAACGCGGCCGTGGGATACGCGACCGTCCGAGGATCGACTCAACGGACTCTTGACGGCGGTGCGCATTGGACTGGTATCGGAACTCTCGCGCGATGAGTCGCTCGGTCGCCCTCGGTCTCGCAATAACACCTGTGGATAGGCGTCCAGTCAGCCCAGGCACACCGCGTGCTGCGTGGCGATCGCTCGGATGACCACTCGGATCGGCGGACTGTTGGTCTGTGCCGCGCTGGTGATGTCCGCCCTCAGCCTTGCCGGTCCCGCGAAAGCTGTTCAACAGGCGGCGCCGTGCACATCGAGCGTCG
>DASPWX010000159.1:0-30600 GCA_035637615.1 Bathyarchaeia archaeon
CGTCGCAGCTCGTTCGCCGCGCGCGCCGGCCGGCAACCGCCGCAGCGTAGAGGACGCGGGTCAGGCTCCTGTCGGCTCCTCGGCCGGCAGAACATCCATGAGCTGCTGCTTCAGCTCTTCCATCTGCGTGCCCATGTCCTCGAGCTCGTCTTTCTTGAACGCTCGTCGCACCTTGGGGAACATCTTTCCCTCTTCTTCCTCGAAGGCGTGGTGCTCGATGTTCTCCATCATGACCTTGAACTTTGCCGCCCACTCCTCCGAGTCGAACGGGGTGTTCTCGATCTCGGCCTTGACGATGTCGACGAAGTGGTGCTCCTCGTACGACTCGTTGACGAGCTCTTCAAGCTGCTTTGAGGTCGCGCGCTCCTTGACCGCGGGGTAGAAGATCTGCTCCTCGATCTTCTCGTGGATCGTGAGCTCCGTGACCAGCTTGCTGAAGAGCTGCTCGCGAGTCTTCACGCCACGCTCGGTCGTCTTCTCGATTTCGCCCATCAGCTTCTTGACCTTTTGATGGTCCTGCTCGAGCAGTGTCAGTGCATCCATAACCGCCTCCAATAGGGTGTTGGCGGTCTGCAGAGCAAAGGCGCTGCCAGTTACAAAAGCGCGGGCGGCAGCGGCTCGCTCGATCGTCGAGCCCGCGTCCGACCTTTAGAGGACCCGCTCCAGGTAGTCGGCGAGGATCGTGAACGTGCGGATCTTCTGCTGGATATCGGCGCTCCCGTGGCCCTCGTCCGCGAGCTCGACGTATTCGAAGTCCTCGCCTTCTCGCCTTCCGAGTGCCTGGAGCTTGTCGCGGAATGTGCGCGACTGCGAAACCGGGCAGCGCGGATCGTTCACCCCGTGGACCATGAGGAGCTTCGCCTCGAGGCGATCCGCGAACTCGATCGCGCTGCGGTCGCGCCAGAGCTCGCGGTCCTTCTCCGGGTCACCCATCTGCTCGCGAAGGAAGTACCGGAAGTGCTCCTTGCTCTCGTCCCACATCCGGTGCAGGTCGCTGATGCCAACCCAGGAAACGGCGGCGCGCCAGAGCTCCGGCTTCTTTGTCGCCGCGATGAACGTCATGAACCCGCCGTAGCTGCCGCCGAAGACCGCCAGGCGTTCCGCATCGACGTACGGCAGGGATGCGAGGTACTTCGCGCCGGCCGCGACGTCCTCGAGGTCCGCGCCGCCCCAGTCCTTGATCGCGGCGTCACGGAAATCGACGCCGTAGCCGGTCGACCCGCGGATGTTCGGCTCAAGCACGACGAGGCCACGGTCGACGAGGAACTGCGCGAACGGATCGAATCCGCGGAACCATTGCGCCGTCGGCCCACCGTGGACATGGACGATCGCCGGCAGCCTCTCGCCCGGGGCGATGTCGTTCGGCCGGTACAGCAGGGCAGGGATCTTCTTGCCGTCGAAGGCCTCGTACCAGACGTGCTCGGCATTCACGAACACGTTGGGGTCGATCGACCCGTACTCCGGCTGGATGAGCGTCTCAGCCGTGTCCGTCGCGAGGTCATAGGAGACCAGGGCGGAACGCGTGACGTCGGTGGAATAGGTGATGAGGAGCTTCGTGTCATTCGCGAAGAACTGCGCACCGAGCGCGAACCCAGCCGGCAGCTTGAGCTCGCGGGCCTCCGCGGTCTGGACGTCGTAGAGGATCGGACGAACCTGCGAGTTCTCATTACGGATCGTGATGAGCCACTTTCCGTTCTCTGAGAACCGGAGCGCGTGCTCCTCGAGGCCCTCGGGCGAATACCAGCGGACATCGCCACTCTCGATGTCCACGATCCCAGCGCGGTTCTGACCCGACGCATCGCTCGTCGCCGCGATGCGACGACCGTCCGGATGCCAATCTCCGAGCGTGTCCTGAGCACCGGCTCGGACGCTGAAGACCTTGCGCGCGCCGGACCCGTCGGGAGCGACGATGTAGCCGTCGCGGTTCTTCAGGTTTGTCACGTCCTCGTTGGTGACGTAACTGATCCATCTGCCGTCGTCGGACCAGAGCCCGCCGACGACCGGGAACGCATACCGCGTGAGGGGCGTGTAGTCCGAGCCGTCCGGCCGGATCTTCCAGATGTTGAGCTGCCCGGGCCGATCGGGGCTTTCGGCAAATCGCTTGTTCGTGTCGACCGTGAGCCACTCGTTGTCGGGGCTGAATTGGACCGCGTGCTCCTCGGCGGCGGGATCGTTCGTGAGCTGCGTGACCGTGCCGGTCTCGATCTCAATCTTGTAGAGATCGTGCTGCTCGTTCCCGCCGGTGTCCTTTCCGAACGCGATGAAGCGATCGTCGCGGCTCCACGCGAAACCGGTGCGCATCGCGCGGGGCACCTCGCCGTGGCTGACCTGGCGCACCGCCTTTGTCGCGAGGTCCATGACGTAGAGCTCGATACGCCCCGACTTGTCCCAGTAGAAGGCCACCTTGTCGCCCTTCCACGAGACTTGCGGAAAGAAAAAGGACGGCAGGCGGCAGAGCTCCTCGAGCGGGATGCGCGGCTGACGGCTGGTTGCAACGGCCACGGTGAATCCTCCCCTGGATGCTCGCTTCACTCTAAACAGCGAGCACGGCGCGTGCACCGTCCGGCGGCATGGGGCAGAAGCGTCCCCCCGGCCCCGAACCGGTCGAGCGGGAGCCGCTCACGGAGAGCGTCTCGCATGTCGTCGAGGAAGCACGGATGCTCATTCCCGGCGTCACCGCCTTCCTCGGCTTCCAGCTCGTGGCGGTGTTCAACAACGCCTTCTCGCAGAAGCTGACCCGCGACGAGCAGATGCTCCATGTCGGGGCGATGTTCCTGACGCTCGTGGCCCTACTCATGTTGCTCGCCCCCGCGGCCTACCACCGTCAGGCGGAGTCGGGCTGGGTCTCGCAGGGGTTCGTCAACCTGTCGTCGCGGCTCATCACCGGTGCGACCCCGCTCTTTGCCCTCGGCATCACGATCGACTTCTACGTATTGGTGCGGGCCGTAAGCGAAAACACGACGCTCGCGCTGGTGCTGGCGGTCGCAATTCTCGCGATCACCGTCGTGCTCTGGTACGTCGTGCCCCACGTCGAGCCGATCGCGCGCATCCTTCGCGGCTGACGCTGGGCCGCCAACGCGTCCCGGGACCGCTTGGACGCGCGGCCCGAGCTAAGAGCGCCGCCGGGTGGTGGTCTTCTTGCGTGATCCCTTCGTCTCGCCCTTCTTGCGACGCGTCTTGTTGGTCGTCGCCGCTGCGATCCGTTCCGCGACCTTGGTCGAGCGCCCGCGGGCCGACTCGCTCCGCTTGATGTGCTCGTACTGCCGCTTGCGCTTTGCGCTCTTCACACCGCGTGGTGGCATGCCTGCACCTCCACGAATTTCGTATCTCTTCCACCGTAGAACCGCAAAATCCGGACCACCCGGCCGCCTCGTCGGTACGCTTGGGCCGTGAGGACGCGCTTCCTCGCGGCGTTTCTGCTTTCGGTAGCCGCCTGTGGCCCCGCGGCTGCGCCGCGTGACACACCGTCACCGGTTCCAGCCCCGGTCGAACCGTCGGCGCCTGAGGCAGGCCTTCCCACACCCACCCCGACGTTGAGCATCGGCGGCCCTCCCGGCGTCGCAAACCCCACCTCAGAGACATCGGCTCCATCGCCGCTGGACACCGGCGAAATCGCGGGGATGCAGTTCGCGTTCATTCGCGGACGCAGCGACCTGCGCGTCGATGCGAGCCTTTCGCGCGACGACACCGAGGTGGTTTACGCGACCGTCGCAACCGACATGGCAGCGGTGGAGGCCGAGTTCCAAAGGAACTTCACCACGCGGCCCGTGATCTACGTCTTCGCCGGTACGGAGAGCTACACGGAGGGTTTCGTTCGCATCTTCGGCTACCCGCGTGCGACGGCCACATTCGTCGCGGAGAACTCCGTCTCCTTCTTCGAGCCTTCTCTTCGATTGATCGCGGTGAACTGGGCCGCGGTGGGCGACCGCCGTCCGGTCGCGGCGATCCGGCACGAGCTCACCCACCTCCTGACGCTCGATGCGTGCTCGCCACGATGCGACCTCGTACCGGCATGGCTCAATGAAGGACAGGCGCGGCTCGCGGAGGCGCAGGTGCCGGGCGGCGAGTGGCGTCTCGTGCGCGTTCGCTACGAGGCCGCGTCCATGGCCGCGACCGGGACGCTCATTCCACTCAACACGCTCGTGTCGCAGCTCTCATGGAACGCCCTCACGGACTGGGCGGGGTACTTCAAATATCAGGAATCGGCGCGCGCGGTCGAATTGCTACGTGAGGACGTCGGCGGCACTGCGCCGATCGCCCGCGTGTACGAGCGGCTCCGAAACGGCCAGAACCTCGCGCAGGCGTATGCCGCCCTTACCGATCGATCGTTCAACGATTTCGTTGCGGGCCTTTCCGATCGCATGCGCGCGGCCGTCCCAGCCGGACGGGGCCTCATCCCAGTCGCCTCGACGAGCTACCTCGTATACGGGTTCCCACCCGCTTCGACGATCACGCTGACCGTGAGCGGCCCGCGCGGTAGCGAGAGCTCGCCGATGGTGATCTCCCCGTTTGGCTCGAACTTCGACACCATCGCCGCGACGCGCACGCGAGGCGGATACACCGTCAGCGCTCAGACCGACAGTGGAGTCTTCACGATCAACCTGAAAAAGAGCGACTCGGGAATTCCCGGAGATCTCCACTAGCGCGCGACGCGGGCGTCCTTCGAGCGAGCGGCCCTGGCGAGCGGTTCATCGCGATCCCACGGGGGGCCCGAGCGAGAAGGACGCCCGCGGCGGGCGGCGCCGGTGCGCTCGAGTGGTCGGTCAGGTGCTAACTGTGAGAACGACATTCCCGGTCTTTCGCTCCGTCTCGACATAGCGCGTCGCATCAACGACGTCCTCCAGCCGGTAGGTCCGATCGATGACCGCCCGGTACTTCCTCGCTTCGATCAGCTCCTTGAGAAAGAGGAGGTCCCCCTTGGTGAATCGAGGTGGGATCGCGAAGAGGACTCTCTTGTCTCCGATCCGTGAGGTGAGAGGCACCAAGATCAGATTCCGAATTCCGTCGGTCGGCAGGTAGATGCCCCCTGGCTTCAGGGAGCGCCTGCACCGGCCGAACGAGAGCTTGCCGACCGCGTCGAAGATCACGTCATACGTCTCACCGTTCTGGGTGAAGTCTTCCTGGCTGTAGTCGATCACCCTATCGGCTCCAAGCGATCGCACGAGCTCGACATTCTTGGTGCCGCACACCGCAGCGACGTCGGCTCCGAAGTATTTCGCCAGCTGCACGCCGGCGGTGCCGATGGATCCAGATGCGCCGTAGACGAGGATGCTCCGTCCCTTGCGGAGAGCGGCCTGACGGAGGCACGTCAGAGCGAGCATGGCTCCGTCGCAGATTGCCGCGGCCTCCTCGAAGGTCATGACGGACGGCTTATGCGCCAGCGGGGCAGTCTCCCGCATGCAGATGAACTCCGCGTGTGCGCCGAACCGGGCCGCACTGGTGCCGAAGACGCGGTCACCGACCGCGAACTCGCTGACGGTTGCGCCGACTGCCTGGACCTCCCCGGCCAGCTCGCTGCCGAGAATTCGCCGCTTCGGTCGGCGGATGCCTGAATAGAGGCGACTGAGAAGCGAGACGACGAGTCCGGAGCTGGCGTTGGCCCCGCGAATCCCACAGTCCGACCGGGTCACTGTCGTGGCGTGAATCTTTATCAGCACTTCGTCTTCCTTGGGGACGGGCCGCTCGACCTCCTCGAGCCGCAGGACCTCCGGAGGACCGTATTGGTCGTAGACAACCGCTCTCATCCGTTCACTTCCCCGCGCGGGACGGTCACTCGGGCCGGCCTGGGGCTTCACATGCGCGGTGGAGCGGACTCTCCCGTGGCGAGCCAACGCTCGACCTTCGGTATGTAGCGTTTCGGATCTTTTGCGAATCTTTCGAGACATCCCGGCCCACAGAATGCGTACTCCCGCTCGGGTCGCGCGATCGTGAGGCCCTGCTCGCGCTGCTCGGCGAGGTCGACGATCATGTCGCAGACCGGATCGAGCATCTTTCCTTCGTTCGCCACCAAGCAAAAGTAGCCGAATCCGACCGGGTCCCCCGGTCGGGGTAGCCGAAATCTCTCACCCCGTACGGTGTTCTCAACGGGCCTGGCTCGGCGCAAAGTGCGGAGCGTGAAGCAGATGGCAGGCGGACCATGGGACCGAGCCGGCGTGGACCGTGAGACCTGGTACGCCGCCCGCATGTTGGCCGCGGCGATCCGCGAGACCGCGCGACTCCCGATAGACCCGGCGGAGAAGGACGAGGCATTGCCCGCGGATCACGAGCGCCTCGGCGAGTACGCCGACCAGCTCGTGTCGGCGGTGGAGAACGGGGACCCCGAGACCATTGCGATGCTCTTGCGGCGCCAGCCGCGCTCCGCGAGCTAGAGCTCTTCTCCTACGGCCGGCGGCGCCGGCCACCGGTCTGTGGCGTGCTCGTGGCGTCGGTCCGCGCGACCGTGAAGCTCGATCCATCGCTCGACAGCGTCGACGGTTGCGCGATCGCCTGCCCCTGTCCGTTGATCATCGTGATCGCCTTCGCACCGAGACTCGCGAGGGACATCGTCTTGCCGTCCCGGACCGCGGTCGCCCCGCTGAACTGGACAGCGCCGAACTGATCGAGCGAGACGAGACCCCGGCCCACGCTCGGCGCCTCCTGCACCCACTCGGCGGATGAGTTCGAGGAGCTGTACTGAACCGTCACGTTGTATGTGCCGCCGGTCGTGTTGTTCTTCATCGCGATGAGCCAGTCGTTTCCGCTCTGCTGCGTGATCGAGACGGTGACGGAGTCGCCCGCGCTGATGGAGAGCGGTACGTCGCGCGAAGACTGCGGGAGCATCTCGATCCACGACGTGTAGGTGACCCCGCTACCGTCGACCATTGCCTGCGTTCCGGCCTGAATGAGATCGCCGCTCGAGAGCCCGCCGATCCCTACCCAGGTCGCGTCGGCTCCGCTGGAATTCGCCGACACGGTGGGCACCGTCCACGTGGCCGTGACCGAAGTGAACGTTCCGCCGCTCGCGGCGTAGCCGGACCAGTTGCTCGAGCTGCTCGTCACCGAGGCCGGAGTGCCGGGCTGCGTCACGCCCGGCGTGACGCCGGTGCTCGGGCTGATGATCTGCGTTGTGGGCTGCACGTCCGCGGAGATCTTCCACGCGCCGGACTGAAGCACGAGCGTGTAGTCGTTCCGATCGGTGCTCTCGGCGACCGACCCGTCGGTGTACGTTGTCCGCCAGGTCTCGTTCGTGGAGGCCTGTGCCGTCGTGCCGCTGGTCGTCACATCGACCCAGTCGAGGCTCACGAGCTCGATCGACCGCGCGCCACTGCTCTGTATGCCCTGGTTGGTCTGTAGGAGCTCCTGGTAATAGGAGTCCGTCGCGGTCGCGCGCATAAGGGTCGGGTCATTGCGCGCGTAGGCCTGCACTTGCGCCTGGTTGGCCCGCGAGATCACGTCCTTGACGGCGGCGACGGCTGCGGTGTCGCTCGAGTTCGTGGTCGTCCGCGCGGCGGGCGCGGTCTGATCGACGTAAGACCTCGCGGTCGTGACCAGCGCCCCGAGATCGATTCGCCCGCTGAACGCGGCCAGCGCGAACGCGAGAAGTCCAAGGGCCACCAGGCGTCCCGCCGGAACGCCGCTCTTTCGGACCGGGGCCGGCGGCGGCGCGACGGGGCTCATCGGCGTGGTGGCGGTCGGATCACCTTCGAACATGCCTATAGCCTCTCTCGTGCACCTAAGCCCGGGCTAAGAGCGCCCTGAAATGACCATATGAATCGCTTTTCGGTGGCTTTTTTGCCGCAGCGCGGAACTACGCGGCTTTCGGAGCCTGCATCGAGCGCACTCCCAGCGCCAGCACGGCGCCGACCGCCATGAGGACGAGCCAGGCAGGCAAGAGCCAGTCCGGATACGTCAGGCCAAAAAGCCGATCGAGTGACCATGCGCCGTTGCCGGCGAGAGCGATTGCCAGGGCGCCGGCCGCGAGGGGGAAGGGAAATTCCCAGCCGACCTTGCCGCCACCGGCCCAGAAGCCCTGCGGCCAGTGCGCCACGATGGTCACGACAACGAGATCCCCGAAGAGGAGCCCGGGTCCGATCGGTCCACCAAGGCCGAGCACGGTGAGTAGGCCTCCGCCGGCCTCGGCGAGCATCGCCACGTAAGCCCAAAAGAGTCCCGGGCGGAGCCCCATCGAGTTGAACCATCCGGCGACGCCGGCTAGCGATCCGCCCTTCCCGACCACGCCAAGCTTCAGAAGTCCGTGCGGAATCAGGACGCCGCCGATGGCAACACGGAGAACAAGAAGAGCCAGATCGGGGTACATGGACACGCCAAATGATAGTCCGCACACTCGTTTGTGAATGCGCCTCGCGGTCCGGGTCGTTGCTGTCCTCGCGATGCTGGCGGGAGTTGTTTTCTTCTTTCAAGGCATCGGAGTGATTCCGGGTTCGTTCATGACCGGTCGCAGTGAGTGGGCCGTCATCGGGGCGGCGCTGGTCGCAGGTGCGGCCACCATGCTCTGGCTCACCGGAATGGTGGGCGCCGGCGGTAAGCGCTAGGAGATAGGGTCGCTAGCGAGTGGCGGCGGGTAGCAGATCGGTGAGAGGACGCGCGTCCCTCGCCGCGCCGAGCCGTGGGAGAGCGAACGTGTCCTCGATCGCGGCCAAGAGCGAGTAATGGTCGTAGGAGGCGTCCACGCGGCGTCCCGCGAGATCGCGCGTCGCCACGATGAGCGGGACGATGCTCGATCGGCCGTCACCTTCGTCCCATACGACGAAGAGCGCACCGCCATCGCGCCACGCGGAGGAGGCCACGATCTTGGCGACGAGACCTTCGAGCCACGGACCGGACTCAGCGAGCCCACAGTCGTGTCCATCGTGGCAAAGGCCCGGCGTGATCCAGACGAATCGCGGCGTGTCGTGCGCGAGATCGGCGTCGAGGGCATCCAGCGAAACGACGTTGCTGGGACAGGAGCCTCCGTAGTACGCGAACGGGTTGTGCTTCAGCGCGTAGGGGTATGGGCTGTTCATGCAGCCCGCAGACGTCAGCCCCTCCATGTACGCGCGCCAGGTGACGCCCGCTGCCGTCAGCTGGGCTCCGAGGCCTCCGGCCGGCAGCGCGTGGTAGCCATCGTCGGTGATCCCCCACGTGCTTCCCGACGTCAGCGCGAGGTAGTTCGGGAGACTCGGCGAGGAGACCGCGTGGTAGTTCGTCGCAAGCGTGTACTTACTCGCCAGGGAAGAGATCGAGGGTGCGCGCAACGCCGTTGCCAGCGACGTGTTCTCCATCACGATCACGAAAAGGTGCTGCGGGATGGCCGGAGACGCGGTGGGCAGAAGTACTTTCGCGGGCGGGACCGACGGCGACGGAGCGGTGGCCAGTGGCGTGGAGACCGGCGAGGCTGAGGGAGATGTCGCCGAGGGGGCGGTGCATGCGGTCAGGAGAGCGACGAGCACCGATACGCGGAGGAGAAGTCGCATGAGATCACTATTGTCCCACCGCGGTCGTGGTTTCAGCCGGCCGCGGTCAGAGTTCGCGAGAAGCTCAGGCCTCGAACACGACCTCGTGACGGGTGGTTGCGCGCCAGGGTCGACCACGCCAACGCTCGGGCGGAAGCGCCGCGGCTCCGCGGCTGCGAATGCAGCGGCGCACCAGGATCTCGAGGTCGGCGAGCGTCACGCGTCCGCGCTTCTGTTCCCAGATCGCGCGAAGCGCGAGGATCGCATCGAGGGCGGCGTTCGCATCCATGGCTAGATGAAGCTCCTGGCGTTCACCGCGCTCCACTCTCGCCACAACACCCGATGTGATGTGTCGGATACGTTTCGTTCCATGCATGCGGCGAACGCAGGGCGCGTGCCAGCCAAGCTGCCACGCCGGTGATATCCGATTCGGTAGCGCCGTGGGGTCAGCCGACGCGAGCGGCCTCCGCCGCGAGCTGCGGAAGCAGGTCGGCGCGGACGCGCGTTACGTCCTCCTCGTATTTCAGGACGACACCGAGTGTTGCCTCGATGGCCGCTTCGTCGAGCTCGCCGGTGCCAAGCGCCGATAGCGCCATGGCCCAGTCGAGCGTCTCAGCGACGCCGGGCCGCTTGAAGAGATCGTCGCGACGCAGGGCCTGAACGACCGCGACGACGCTCCGCGCGAGCCGCTCTGGCACCTCGGGCAGCCGACGAGCGACGATCGCGAGCTCGCGCTCGACGCTCGGGTAGTCGATCCACTGGTAGAGACAGCGACGCTTGAGCGCATCGTGGATCTCTCGTGTGCGGTTCGACGTGATGATCACCGGCGGCGGGATCGCGGCGCGGAACGTCCCGAGCTCGGGAACGGTGATCTGGAAGTCTGAGAGAAGCTCGAGCAGGTACGCCTCGAATTCCTCATCGGCCCTGTCGATCTCATCGATGAGCAACACCGGTGGTGGACCGTCGCCCGCGATAGCCTCGAGCAGCGGACGCTTGATGAGGAAGCGCTCGCTATAGATCCGCTCGCGGGCGTCGTTCGCATGACCCTCGCCTTCGGCCAGACGGATCTCGAGTATCTGCCGCGGGTAGTCCCAGTCGTACACGGCCGTCGCGACGTCCAACCCTTCATAGCACTGGAGCCGGATCAGCTTCCGGTGAAGCGCCGCGGCGAGCGCTTTCGCGATCTCTGTCTTGCCTACGCCGGCCTCACCCTCGACGAATAGCGGCTTTCCCAAACGGAGGGCGAGAAAGAGCGTCACGGCGAGCGATCGATCCGCGACGTATCGCTCGCGTTCGAGCGCGTCAGCAACATCTTCGACCGTCGCCATGAGGGGAGGAGTCGTGCCCACGATGTCGATGCTACGAGCGCCGAAGATACGGGGCGCGCCGGCGCCTTCACGGCGCCGGCGCACCTGCAAGAACTCTTCGGTCAGCTCTTCGCGCGGCTCACAGCGAGCTCGATCGCGCGTTTTGCGTAGACCGTGACGAGATGCTTGCGATAGTCGGACGAGGCGGCAAGATCTGAGAGTGCGGTGATCCCGTCTGCTGCCTTGGCTGCCGCCGCTCTCACGGCCTTCGCGTCAGCGTTGGTGCCGATGAGGGCTTTCTCCGCCGCGGTGGCCCGATAAGCCGCCGCAGCCGCTCCGGTGACTCCGATCGCGACGCGTTCGACGCTGCCGTCGGCCTTGATCGTGACGACGGCCGCAACTCCGGTGATCGCGAATCCCGAGGCGGGATGGGCGAATTTCGCGTACGCGCTGCCGGCGCGGCCGGTCGGCACCGGAAAGCGGACCTCCGCGATGATCTCGTTCTCTGCAAGTGCCGTCTCGAAGGTTCCTTTGAAGTAATCGCTCGCCTTGATGTCGCGGGGGCCCTTCGGTCCGATGGCGCGGATGGTGGCGTCGAAGGCCAGCGCCGGTGCGGGCTCGTCGGCGGCGGGGTCGGCGTGCGCGAGGCTGCCGCCGATGGTGCCGCGCGCGCGGACCTGGAGGTCGCCCACTGCGCCCGCCGCCTCGGCGAGCGCGGTGAGGTGCGCCCGGATGGTCTTGTCGTGCGTGATATCGCGATGCGTCGCGAGCGCGCCGATCGCGATCGTTCCGTCGTCTTCGGTGCGGATCTGCCGGAGCGACGCGATGCGACGGAGATCGATGAGCGCTTCGGGCTGCGCCAGCCCGAGCTTCATGAGGGGCAGGAGGCTGTGGCCACCGGCGATGACCTTTGACTCGCCATTTCGGCCGAGCTCTCGGACGGCTTCCTCGATCGTCGACGGTGCCTGATAGGTGAATGGGTGCGTGATCATCGCCGTCCCTCCCCGGCGGCGCGGATCGCCCGCCAGATCTTCTCCGACCCCAAGGGCATATCGATGTGCTTGATCCCGAGAGGCGAAAGAGCGTCGATCACAGCATTGGCAGCCGCGGGCGTCGAACCGATGGTGCCCGCCTCGCCGATGCCCTTCACGCCGAGAGGGTTGGTGCTCGTCGGCGTCACCGTGCTGTCCAGCTCGAACGATGGCACGTCCTCGGCGGACGGAACGTGGTATTCCATCATGCTTCCGGAAAGGAGCTGACCCTCATTGTCGTAAACGGCGGCTTCGTAAAGCGCCTGCCCGATGCCCTGGGTGATGCCGCCGTGCAGCTGTCCTTCGACGATCATCGGGTTGATCTGCCGGCCACAGTCGTCGCACGCCGAGTACTTGACGATCTGGACCGCCCCGGTCTCGCCGTCGATCTCCACCTCGGCGATATGGGTGCCGAACGGGAACGTGAAGTTCGGCGGGTCGTAGTACACCGTCGCCTCAAGCCCTGGCTCCATCCCGTCCGGCAGGTTATTCGCGAGATACGCCGCCATCGAGATGTCCCCGAAGTTCTTGGCCTTCTCGGGGACGCCTTTCACGAAGACCTTGCCGCCCTCGACGACGACATCGGCGGGCGACGCTTCGAGCAGGTGCGCGCCGATCTGCACGACCTTCTCGCGGACCTTCTCCGCGGCCTTGTGGACGGCGACGCCGCCCACCGCCAGGCTGCGGCTCCCGAAGGTTCCGACGCCCATGCCCGGTGATTCGAACGTGTCTCCGTGACGCACCTCGATGTCGTTTGGGCTGACGCCGAGCGCGTCGGCCGCGATCTGTGCCCATGAGGTCTCATGGCCCTGACCGTGCGGAGACGTCCCCGTGAATACCTGGACCGCGCCGGTCGCGTGCACGCGGATGCGCGCGCTTTCGTAACCACCCCAGCCCACCCCGAGCGCGGCGTTGGCCTTCGACGGGGCGAGCCCGCAGATCTCGACGTAGCTCGAGATGCCGATGCCGCGATAGTTGCCGCGCGCTTTTGCTTCGGCGCGGCGCTTCTCGAAGCCCTTGTAGTCGGCCATCGCGAGGGCGCGATCGAGTGCCGGCGCGTAATTGCCGCTGTCGTACGTGATGCCGCTGATGGTGTTGAACGGGAACGCGTCAGCTGGGATGAAGTTCTTGCGGCGGACCTCGGCCGGGTCCATGCCGATCTCGTCGGCAAGGCGATCCATGATCCGCTCGATCAGGAACGCGGCCTCCGGCCTGCCGGCTCCGCGGTAGGCGTCGACCGGCGTCGTGTTGGTATAGGCGCCGCGCATCTCGTAGTCGAACGCCGGTATGCGGTACGGCCCTGGAACGATGAAGACGTGAAGGATCGTCGGGATGCCCGGCGCGAATGCCTGCAGATACGCGCCGACATTCGCAACCGTGCGCACGCGCAGCCCCAGGATCGTGCCGTCCTTCTTCGCCGCGAGCTCGACGTCTGAAACGTGGTCCCGGCCATGAATCGTCGCGAGGTATCCCTCGCGGCGCTCCTCCGTCCATTTGACCGGGCGCCCGAGCGTCTTCGCGAGATGACCGACCAGGAGCTCCTCGGCGTACACCTGGAGCTTGCTCCCGAAGCCGCCGCCGACCTCCGGTGCGATCACGCGGACTTTGTTCTGTCCGAGGCCCAGGTTCAGGGCGACGATCAGCTGGACGAAGTGCGGGATCTGCGTGGTCGTCCAGAGCGTGAGCTCGCCGGCCTCGAATTTCGCCGTGACCGCTCGAGGCTCCATCGCGTTCGGGATGAGGCGCTGGTTGACGATCCGCTGGCTGACTTTGACCTCGGCGTCCTTGAACGCCTTGTCGATGTCGCCGCCTTTGACCGGATACGTGAACACCAGGTTGGAGCCGAGCTCTTCATGAACGATAGGTGCGCCTGTCTCGAGCGCTTTTGACGCATCGACCACGACCGGAAGCGGCTCATAGTCGACCGCGATCAGGTCCGCCGCGCGCTTCGCCGCGTCGCGTGTGTCCGCGACGACGGCCGCGACGGCATCGCCGGCGTAGCGCACTTTGTCGGTCGCGATCGGCATGTGCTTGGACCCGTTCATGCTCGGAACGGTGATGAACACCGGCAGCATGCCGGTCGCCTCGAGGTCCTTGCCGGTCAGCACCGCGACGACGCCGGGCTCTTTCTTCGCGGCCGCTGTATCGATCCGGCGGATCCGCGCGTGGGCGTGCGGGCTGCGAACGAGCGTCAGGTAGGCCATGCCCTGCAGCATCACGTCGTCGGTGAAGGTCCCCTCGCCGGTGATGAGACGCGGGTCCTCTTTTCGGGCCACGCGCTGGCCGATGTAGGTGGGGTTGGCTGTGGCGGTCATCGGTTCACCTCCGCGGCGACCTTGGGCCGCGCGCCCGTCGTCTGCCGCATCTCGGCCGATGCGGAACGGATTGCGTTCACGATGTTGTGGTAGCCCGTGCACCGGCAGAGATTGCCCTTGATCGCGTGACGAATCTCGGCGTCGGTCGGCGACGCGTTCCGTTCGAGGAAATCGACGGCAGTGATCATGAGACCGGGCGTGCAGAAGCCGCACTGGAGCCCGTGCTCTTTGGCGAACGCGCGCTGGATCGGCGCAAGCTCTCCGTTTTTGGCGAGTCCCTCGACGGTGATGACCTGCGCGCCATCGGCCTGCACGGCGAGCATCGTGCATGCCTTCGTCGCGCGGCCGTCCACGAGAACGGTGCAGGCGCCGCACTGGCTCGTGTCGCAACCGACATGTGTGCCGGTGAGGCTGAGCGTTTCGCGCAGGAACTCGACGAGCAGCAGCGTCGGCTCGATCTCGCGGGTCTGGCTCGTCCCGTTGACGGTAAGCGTGACCCTATGGCCCATTCGCGCGCCTCCCCCATATCCCGGCGCCATCCGCCGACAGCGCCGCGACAAAACTCCCCGCCTCGAAAGGCGGCGTAAGGCTAGTTCTGGCCTAGAAGCCGGTCAACCTCGTGAGCGCTTGCTGCGCGAACGAGTCGTGGTCTTCTTCGTCGCCGTCCGCTTGCGCGTCGACGCACGCTTCGGTGAACCTTTGGCGGCCGTCGCCTTGGCGCGGGTCTTCGTCGCGCTTCCGTTTCCGTTCGAGCGCGAACGTGTCCGCTCTGCCTGCTGCCGCTGCTCCTGCTGCCGCTGCGCCTCTGCCATCTTGGCGAGACCGATGACATTGCCTTCCGGATCGGCGAAGAGCGCGTAGATGAGGCCCTGGCCCGCGTCCATCGGCTCCATCACCCTGCGGCCGCCGAGGCGCTCGGCCTTCGACAGCAGTGAGGCCGGATCGTCGGTCTCGACATAGAACGTGACGAAGCTTCGCCCGTCCTGACTCGCACCGATGCCACCGTTGATGCCTGTGCCCTTGGTCTTGGTGTCGATCATTCCGTAGCTCTGCGGGTTGTTTGTGTCGATGCCCCACCCGAAAAGGTCCTTGTAGAACTTCTGCGTCGCCGGAGCGTCCTGTGCGTTGATCTCGAAATGTGTCACTGGATGTGCCACGTCCGACTCCCCCTTTGTCTACCCTTCGTGTCTGGGATGGACTCTACTCTCGACGTCGCGCGGTCGTTCGTTCAGGCGGTGCAGGATCGCAACGCCGATGCGGCCGCCGCGCTCTGCGCCGACGATGTCGAGGTCACATTGCCCGGCTTGCCTGAGCCCTTCCAGGGCAAGGAGGGTGTCCGTCAGATGATCCGCATGGCGCCGGTCGAGCTGGTTCAGACGCCGCGCGATGAGCTGGTCGACGGCAAGAATGTGAAGATCACCACGCTTACCCGCGCGCCAGGTATTTTCGCGAACTACACGACCTGGAATTTTGAGATCGACGGCTTGCTCGTTCGCCGCCTGGATTTCGAGCTCCGCGCCGCGAACTAGCCGGTCCTCGGGTACGCGATGTAGTAGCTGTTCAGGATGTCTCCTTCCACCTGCTTCACGTCGACGCGGCCGAACCCCGCGTCGTCGAGCATCTCCAGCGCGAGCTCTTTGCCCCAGACCGCCCCAAGACCGTCGCCACCCAGCGCAAGCGACACGGTCATGCAGTGCATCGTCGAGAACATGTAGATGAGCGGTCCGAGCGCATGGTCCAGGTTGTTGGCGAGGTCGCTCGACGCGCCTATGTCGACGCAGAGATAGACGCCGTCAGGCCGCAGAGCCCGGCGAATTCCGGCGAGGACGCGACCAGGATGTGCCTGATCGTGGATCGAGTCGAAGCTCGTTATGAAGTCGAACGCGGCGGCGCTGTCGAGCGTGGCCACGTCTTTCGGCTCGAATCGTGCGTTGCCAAGCTTCCTCTCCTTAGCCTCCGCCCGCGCGGTCGCTAGCCCGTCGTCGGAGAAGTCGTAGCCGACAAAACGACTCGCCGGAAAAGCCTCCGCCATGAGATTGACCGCGTGACCGCTCCCACATCCGACGTCGGCTACGTCGATTCCCGACCTCAGCCGATCGACCAGTCCATCAACGAGCGGCAGCGTTGTCTCCAGGAGGCGCGCGTCAAATACCAGTGAGCTGTCCTCGGCCATGAGGCGCTGGAAATCCGAGTATTCGGAGTACGGAACTCCGCCGCCTTTACGGAACGATTCGACGACCTTCCTCTCCACGGATCCGAGGAGAGCTACGTACTGCGCCTGGACGGCGAGGTTGTCGATGCCGGCCGCACGTGTGAGGAAAGCGGATCGTTCCACCGGCAGCATGTACGTCTTCATCGCGGAGTCGTATTCGACGATCCGTCCGGTGACCACCGCGCCGAGCCACTCGCGGACGTAGCGCTCGTTCAGGCCGGCATGCTTCGCGATGTCGGCACTCGTTGCCCAAGCGCCATCGGCCATCGTGTCGAAGAGTCCCGTCTGGTGCCCGATGCTTATCGCGAGAGACAACATTCCGTCGTTCAGGATGCCGACGATGCGCGGCAAGAAGTCGGGAACGCTCTCACTCTTCTCGACGACCACGGTACCCATTGCCGCCCTCCCCGACGCCGACGCGCCCGTGTAGTTCTAGGCGCGCTGTCAAGGGAGGAGTCCTCGGAAAGCGCTAGGGCTTGGTGAGGACGATCGCGTTCGGAAGCAGGCGGCCCGGCCCGACCTTATAGGAGCCGCCGATCCACATTGCGGCGGTGCCGCCGCCGTCGAGATTGAGCGCGTCGCGCGCGCCGAGCGCCTGCATCACGTACGCGGAGTCGGTGACCGTCGCGTTCGTGACGATCGCGAGATAGATATACGTGCCGTCGACGCCGATCGCGCCTTTCGTGCCTTTCAGCAGCTGGGAGCCATTCTGCTCGGAGGTGGAGTCGATCACCGAACCGTTCTGGACCAGCAGCGGGAAGTTGGTGATCGCGGCGGTGATCGGGGTCTGGTTCTGGAAGTACACGTAGGTCCGGCGGTACACGCTCGTGCTCGCGCCGTTGAAGAGGAGCCCGCCGTTCTGGGCGTTGAGCGCGTTGTAGTTGATCCAGCGTCGCAGATTGCTGTTGTAGACCGCGTAGTCGTACGAGTTCACCTTGCCGGCGCACTGTGCGTAGTCAGGCGGGCAGAGGTACGTCCCGTTCATTCCCGCGTACGCGCCGTTCTCGCTTGCGTACTGGTCGAGCGGCTTCGCGGGGCAGTTGTTCGAGCAGTCCGTCACGTTCGCAGTAAGGGTCTTCACGGTGACGGCCGAGAGCCGCTCCTTGATGAGGTGCACGTTGAAAGTGCCGCGGATGGTCGAGACGCTCTGGTAGTTGTAGCCGAGGCCGGCCTCCGGCGGCGCAGGCGGCGTGCCGTCCGGATTGAGGACCGTGACGAGCCAGAAGACCCCGAAGTCTTCGAGCCACGTCGCACCTTCGATGAGCGGACGCAGATAGAGGCGGTATGACCCGGCGGCCGCCGGGGCCTGGATGGTGAACTGGAACCACGCGACCATCCCCGGCCCGACGTAATCGGCCGGTTGCATTGCGATGCGGTTGTAGCGAGGCCAGCCGGTCGCAGGCGAGCCCGCGGCGCCGTCGCCGCCGAGCGGGGTCGCGCGATCCTGGCCGGGCTCAGGCCCCCACGTGCCGAGGTACGCGACCTGGCCCATGCGCCCGCGCACCCAGCCCAGCGAGCCAGAGTTGTAGTACGCGACGGTCGCGGTCGAGCGCTCGCCGGGGCAGAGCGTGGGGTACCCGCTCTGTCCGTACCACTGCGCGTGGAACCCCGCCACGCCGGCGGGAAGACCCGCGGGATGCGGGATCCCGGGACCGACGCTGCTCGCACAGGTTGCCGCGGCCGGCGCGGTCGACACGGGCGCCGCGAATGCGCGCGTCGTCGGCCAAACGGCCAGCGAGCTGAAAACGATCGCCGCGACGAGTAGCGGCGAGCAAATACGCGATCCCACTCGTCGAAGCTAACGGGGCGAATGGCTCCAGCAATACCGCCGCGAGGGGGACGACACCTTGCGGTACCGACCGGTACGCCAAGTTGATACCCCGAGATCGGCCGTAAGGCTAGGTTCGACCGCGGGTCTTACCCCTTTGGTCCCGTTGCGACGATATCGATCGCGGCACGGATCTCATCAGTCACGCTGAGCACGCGGAAGGGAACGGACGGCGCGGTCATTCCGAAGTCACCGAACTTCCAGCTGGGATTCGCCGTCGCTGTCGCCGTGAGATCGCCGCCCTCACGCTTCGCCGTGACGTCGAAGGTGACCTCTTTCGTCTTTCCTCTGATCGTCATGTTCCCGGTCAGCGTGAACGCGAACGTTCCGCTCGTAGCGAGCGGCACCGTGAGTCCGCTCGTCTTCGTGGGGACAAACTCCGCCGTGGGGAACTGCCGGACCTGAAGCGTGTCGTTTTTGATGAAATTGTCGCGATCTCGCTCGTCGCTCGAGAGCGTCGTGAGATCGAAGGTGATCTTGGATCCCGATGCGAAGGTTCCGTCGGTGTTCAGCGTGAACGAGCCCTTCGCCCCGGTCGCGGTGAGGACCGCGTCGGAAGGCAGGCTCACGCCCACGAGCTGCTCGCGAACCCGGATCGTCGCCTTTGACTTGTCGGTGACCGTCCACGCCGCACCTGAGGCGGTCGCGGCGACCGCCGAATCGGTGGGGGTCGCGGTCGGCGTCGCGCTCGCATCCGAGACGGTCGCCGAGCCGCCGCACGCGGCGACCAGCATCAGGGCGCCGATGATGCCCACGATGTAACGAGCACGTGCGGGTACGGTCACTATCTCTGCTCCTCCGGGTTTGTCCGTCGACTGTAGGAGGAGCACCTGAGACCACGGCAAGGGTCCCCTAACAGTTCCTTAAGAAGGTTCAGGCCGCCGTCACGACCTGCAGCACGGCGGGGAGATCGGAGCGCTCCGCGATCTCTACCGCGAGCAGGTCCTAAATTAGCGGACGGTCACGACCGTGAACATCCCAAGATCGTCCATCCACGCGCCACCGTCGACGACTCCGCGGAGCGGGACGACGAAAGTACCGGGCAGCGTTCCCTTTACTCGGAAGGAGAACGTGGCGGTCCCACCGGGTGGGACGATGTCCTCCTCTTGGACGGCCGGGCGCTCAGGCGTCGGCCAGCCGTCGGCGAGGAACGCGAGGGCCGGCGAGTTATCGGGGATCCCGAGGCGCGCCTCCTGATCGGTGCCCTTGCGCCAGGCGGTGGACCCGGTGTTGCGGAGGACGACTGACACGAGCGCCTTGTCGTCGGTGCTGATCTCCGGATACGGCGTCTCCGAGACGAAGCTCGCGTGGACCGTCGCGTCCGTGGGAGGCGCGCAGAGGCTCGTGAGCCACATGAAGTGTGGCCAATCCCAGGTCGGCCCGGGATCGGTGTGGGTGGTACCCGGTACCTGGTTGTGTCCGATGACGTGCTCGCGGTCGAGCGGTATCCCCTGGCGGCCAGAGATCGCGCAGGCCAGCGCCGCTCCCGCGTAGTACTGCTCGGTGGTGAAGGCGGGGTTGGTCACGCGGTCGAGCTCGAATTCGATCCCGATCGAGTGCCGGTTGTACCAGACGTTGCCAGAGTGCCAGGCGGTGTCACCTTCGGCGACGATCTGAGCGATATGCCCGTCGCCGCGAATGACGTAGTGCGCGCTGACGTCCGAGGAAATGACGTTGAAGGCGTGCAGCGTGCGCGCGTAGCTGATATCGGTGTAGTGGATGACGATGTAGTCGATCGAAGCCCCGTCGCGTCCCGCCCAGTAGTTCGTTGCACTTGTGATGTATTCGGGCTGCGGGTCGTACGGGAACCGCATCGTGGTGCCCGAGCGCGACGTCGCCGCCGCTCGGGCCACGGGAATTGCGGACTCCGGCATCGCGGCCGGATCGAGCAGAGGTACGACGGTGGCGTCAGCGGGTGCGGCGTCGCGAGGCGCGAAGTCACTCTGTCCGGCAGCACTGATGAGAAAGATCACGAGCACCAATACCGAGCGACGAAGCAACCGCTCCATCTTCCCATTCCGGAACGTGAGTAAGCAATAGGCGTTGCGTCACATTGCTAGCTCACCAGGCAAGCGCGCCTCCGCTATGGCCCGTGCTGTGCCTAGCGCTCCGCCCGGCTGAGACGGGGATCGAACGCATCGCGAAGACCGTCACCAAGCAGATTGAACGAACCCACCGCAAGCAGGATCGCAAGCCCTGGGAAGAGCGAGAGCCAAGGCTGCGTGTTGATGTAGTTCCGACCCTCGCTGATCATGACGCCCCACTCCGGAGTCGGCGGCTGCGCGCCAAAGCCGATGAAGCTGAGGCCGGCCGCCGCGATGATCGCCGAGCCCAGGTCGAAGCTCGCCTGGATCATCAGCGGAGCGAGCACATTCGGAAGGAGGTGGTGCCAGAGGATCCGGACCCACGACGCGCCGATCGCTCTCGCGGCCTCCACGAACTCCCGACGCCGAACCGACAGGATCTGCCCACGCGTGAGGCGCGCGTACACCGCCCAGGTCACCGCGGCGATCGCGATGATCGCGTTGGAAAGGCTTGGCCCGAGCGCCCCGGCGATCGCCATCGCGAGGATGAGCGCGGGGAACGCCAGAAAGACTTCGGTCAGACGCATGAGCGCTTCGTCCACGAGTCCACCGGCGTAGCCCGCGACCAGTCCAACGACGGTGCCGAAGACACCCGCCGACACGACGACGACGACTCCGATGATCAGCGAGATGCGCGCCCCGTAGAGGATCCGACTCGCGATGTCGCGGCCGAGCGAGTCGGTCCCGAGCCAATGCGCCGAGGACGGCGGCATCAAACGGGAGCCGAGGTCCTGGAGCAGCGGATCGTAGGGTGCGATCAGCGGTCCGAAGAGCGCGCAGAACGCGAACACGGCGATCAGCGCGAGCGCAACGAGATTCAGCGGATTGTCGAGGATGGGCGCACGCGCCGCGAGCCTCAGACCGCGAGCTGGGAGCGCGATGGTGTTAGCCATGCTGCGTCCGCGGGTCCAGCCAGAAGTACGCGATGTCCACCACGAGGTTGGCGATCGGGTACACGATCGCGGCCAGCAGGGTCACGCCGAGCACCGCCGGGAAATCCAGGGCGATTGCGGCTGCGGTGGCATAACGCCCGAGGCCGGGCCAGCTGAATATGGTCTCGGTCAGCACGGCGCCCGAAAGGAGACTGCCGAAGGTCAGACCGAGGATGGTCACGGTCGGGATGAGCGCGTTGCGAAGGCCGTGGCGCAGTACGACGAGCCGCTCCTGGAGTCCTTTCGCGCGAGCGGTCCGCATGTAGTCCTGTCCGAGGACTTCCAGCATGCTCGAGCGGGTCATCCGCGCGATCACCGCCGTCGAGAAGTAGCCGAGCGTGAGCGCAGGCAGGACCAGATGGAGAACGCTGCTGCGGAGCGCCTCGAGGTCCCCGGCGAGCAGGCTGTCGAGGACGTAGAGACCGGTCCGCGTCGGCGGCGGCGTGACGAAGTTGTCGATTCGTCCGCCGCCCGGAAACCAGCCGAGCTGGTAGTAGAAGAGCCCGATCACGATGAGACCGAGCCAGAAGACGGGGATGGAACCGCCGATGAGCGAGGCCAGGCGTACGAGGTGGTCGGGAAGACGACCGCGGGAGATGGCCGACCAGACGCCCGCCGGGATCCCCACGACGATCGCGACGATGAGCGCGGTCAGCGAGAGCTCGATGGTGGCCGGGAACGAGTCGAAGAGATCGTCGGCGACCGGACGGCGCGTTCGGATGCTGCGACCGAGATCGCCGTGCACCAGACCGACGACATAGGTGACGTACTGCTCGGGCAGTGGTCGGTCGAGGTGGTACTCCGAACGGAACGCCGCGATCTGCTGGTCGGTGGCGTGGTCGCCGAGCGCCGCGGCCACCGGATCGGCTGGGATGACGTGGGAGATCGCGAAGGTGATGATCGAAACGCCGATCATCACCGCCGCGATCCCGACGATCCTCCGGGTCAGGAACCCGAGGAACCGCATGGTGCCCTGTGACTGCTACTTAGTTACTGAGGCGAGCTCCGCCCATCCGATCGAGCTCCAGTTGAAGCCCTTCACGTTCGAGCGAAGTCCAAACAGCTCGTTGGGCTGATAGAGCACGACGTATGGACCGTTGTGTAGGACGTAGTCGGTGATCTCCTTGTACGCGGCCACTCGCTTGGCCGGGTCGCTGATGAGCTCGGCCTCGTGCGCCTTCGTCGCGATCGGGTCATCCCAGCCGTTCCGGTAGGCGATGGACTTCGCCTTGTAGTCGGTGAACGGATTGACGTTCGCACCGGGGTCGGGATAGTCCGGGCCCCAGTTGATCATCACGAGCTGGCCCTTCTGCGCGCGGTATGTCGCGAGCAGGTCCGCTGTGGTCGTCTGCTTGATGTTCACGGTCACGCCGATCTTGGCCCAGTCGGACTTCAGCTTTGCCGCGATGTCGCTCCATGAGGCGCCGGCCGGCGCTGTACCCGTTGGGACGAGGAAGTCGAGCGTGATGCTCGTCTGGCCTGCTTCCTGGAGCAGCGACTTCGCCTTGGTCACGTCAGCCTGGAAGGGTGTCGACTCGTTGTAGCCGGCGAGACCTGCTGGGACGATGCCCTGCACTTTCTTGCCGTTGCCCTTGAGGAGGTCCTTCACGATCCCGTCGTAGTCGACCGCGGTACGAAGGGCCTCGCGCACCTTGACGTTGTCGAGCGGCTTGACCATGGCGTTCATGCCCACGTAGACGAGGAGCAGGCTGCCCGCGGAGGTCGTAGTGATTCCGGCCTTGCCCTGGAGCGCGGCGATCTGCTCCGAACCGAGATCATTGGCGATGTCGATGTCGCCCTTCTCGAGCGCGAACTGCTGGTTCGCAGGCTCGGGCACGTGTTTGAAGAGGACGGCGCTCAGAAGGGGCTTCGTCCCGCCGTAGTTGGAGTTGGCCTTGAGAAGGACCTCGGTGTTCTTCGTCCAGTGATCGACGGCGAAGGGCCCGCTCCCGGCGGAGTGGTCGAGGAGATAAGCAGAGCCGAAATCTCCAGACGCCTCATGCGTCTTCACTTCCTTCGAGTCAACGATGCCACCGATCGTGAAGGTCAAGATGACGAGGAAGGTCTGGGTGCTCGACGTTTTTGGCATGGTGACCACGACGGTCGACGGGTCGGACGCCTTGACGCTTTCAGCCTTGAGGCCGGCGATGTCCGTAAAGAGGAAGGCCGGCGACTTGTTCAGATTGATGGCGCGCTGGAACGAGTAGACCACGTCGTCCGCGGTGAGCGCGTTGCCGCTCGCGAACTTCACGCCTGACTTGAGCTTGAAGGTGACGTCCCAGTTGCTGCCCGCGTCCTTGATATCCCAGCTCGTGGCGAGTGAAGGCTTGGGCGTGGTGAGATCCGTGCCCTCGAACTTCACGAGCGTCTCGTACACGTTGTGGGTGGCGAATACCGCGCTGAATTCGTAGAGCACGGCCGGATCAAGCGAGATGAGATCGCTCGTGTCCCGGTCGATGACAAGCGTGCTCGCGGCCCCGCCGGCCGATGGCGACGCCCCGGGCGAGCCGCTCGTGCCGGGTGTCCCCGCAGGCGCACAGGCCGCGGCGAGGACGAGCGCTATGGCAAGGAAGATCGATGCATGGCGAATAGACATGTGTGCCCTCCCCCTGCGAGTAGTCGCTGAGCCTAACACCGGTTCATTTGGCGACCCGAAGGAGGCGGAAGATACAAACCGGCCCGCGGGCGGCTCCATTCGGCACGCAAGCCGCGGTTTGACTAGCCCAAATCATCTGCTAACCCTTCGTAGTAGTTCTAGCGGAGGTCTAAACGATGCTTCGACTCGGAACATCTGGGGAGACCGTCGGGCGCTGGCGGCGGCGCGCGATCCTTCGATTTGGCTTTCTCGGCGCCCTCGGGCTCGCCGCGACCGAGACGCTGGCGGCTGTCGCTCCATTCATTCGCGTCAATCGCATCGAAGGGCTCGGAAACCCGGTCGACGTCGGAACGAGGGCACAAGTTCTGGAGCAGTTCGCGGCCACGAACGATCGGCCCATTCTCTTTCGCGAGGGTCGCTTCTTCCTACTCCACGCACCCGGCGGGATCGTCGCTGCCTATCGGAAGTGCACGCACCTCGGCTGCGCCGTCCCTTGGAGCGACGCCGAGGACCGGTTCCATTGCCCATGCCACGGATCGCAGTACGACAAACGCACCGCCGTCGTGCTCAGGACGCCGGCCCCGAAGCCGCTGCAGCTCTTTCACATCGCCGAAAGTGCGGAGGCTCGGCTCATCGTCGATACAAACCCACTTCGGGTCATCGACCGGTCGGGCGATTGGGACCCGCGGGTGATCGAGGTTGTCGACTAAGCCGCTCGCGCGTCAGGGACGGCACGATACCCAAACGACGGGGCGGTACCCAGCCGACCCCGGGACGGTCACTTCCACGCTCGCGAACGTGATCGGGCCAACGAGTCCTGATTGCGGCAGGCAATCGGGTCGACCGTTGCCGTGGAAACTGCCACTTGCATCGACCCAGGCGACGTCGGTCGGGATCCCGTAGGTCCAGCCGTCGATCGGCTCCGACGAGATCGTGCCCATCGAATAGACCATCGACCTATGGATCGTCGTCGTGGGTCGGCTCGCGCCAATGGCGTAGCCCGCCGCGCCCATAAATAGAAGGACTGCCAGAAGGATCGGCACCGCGCGCCGAAGCCAAAGCGGTAGATCGTTGTCCACGTGGTGACCTCCGGAGCGACAGCGTTCGCCCGAAGTATCAGCCTGGGGATGATTCCGTCGGTCTTCAGCCGACCCGCTCGGCCACCTCGAACGTGCCTCTCTGAACGACCAGCTCCTTCTCGTTGGAGGCGAAGCTCACCAGCGTGCCTTCCGCGAAATCGAGCACGCTCGTCAGCGTGTAGCCGGAGGCGGAGAGGTAGGAGACCGCGTAGACCTCGTCGTTGACCGGGGCGACTTCGTACTTCGCCTTCGGTTCGGCTTGTCCCTTCCCAGCCTTTCGCTCGCCGTTGGCCGGTGGCTTTGGCGTCTTCTGTCGGCCGGTCTCTCGCCAGGTGACGGTGCCGTCGGTGCCGAAAGTGTGCTCGAAGCTTTTTCCCGCCATGGGTCCGTTGTCGTACGTCCAGTGAATGGTCTTGCCGCGAACCGGATCGGATTCCATCAGGGACCTCCTGTTTTCAGCGTGCGATGAATCGGATGTGGCGCAGCAAGGGGGTGACCACGAATTTTTCTTCTCACTCTGCGAGACAAATCACGATCAGTTAACGGAATATCCCGGGGTTGTGTCGGTCGACGCCCACTGCTGATACGTGGGTCATCGCGTTCCAAAGGTCCGCCATCAGCCCGATCCGGCACGCTCGGTCGCAGAGAGGCCGATCCGCCACTCGGTCTCCGGCGCGGGTGGTACGCAACTGACGGATAACCGAGCGGACACCGCGACGATGCGGAGCGGAAGGGACAGGGGCACGACCGCAACACCACCCCAGCCCGACACGGCCGCTTTCCCGGCCGAACGAACTTTTGACCGTGAGGAAGGCCTTGTCGTTTATCCGTGTGTGCTGCCTCGCCATGCTGCTCGGCGCCGTGTCCCTTGCCAACACAGCGAATGCGGACGATGGCCCCATCGCCCCGTCCAGTCCCGCTCCGCGTGCCGCGCCGGCAGCTCGCTCGTATCCACGCAGCTTCACCACGTACGGCGCGCTGATCGACTACGCGAAGTCCGTCGCCGTCGCGCGGCAGGAATCGGATTTGCGCCTTGCCGCGCTGACGGCGCAGCAGGACGCGGCCACGGCGGCGCTCAAGTCGGTCTTCGACCCGCGCGCGCGCGGCGGGCTGCTGCGGTCTCGGGCCAACCTCATGGATGACACGACCCTCAACGCGCTCCGGACCGAGCTCGTGAGCGACGCCGCGACCGGCCGGCAGCTGGTGGCCGACGGCGCGACCGCTACGCCCGCGGAGTCATGGCGCCTCCCGCTTCTTGGTGAGGACACGCAGGACTTCGGGCCCACTCCGTACTACTTCGAGCCGGCGATGACCTACCAGGGCGTCTACTACCCGCACTTTCACGACGGAACCGATATCGCCGTCGCTTGGGGAACGCCCGTCCTCGCGCCTGCTCCTGGGATGGTCGTGTTCGCGGGAACGATGGGCGACGGTGCGGTGGTCGTGGTCATCGCGCACGACGCCGGACTCGTCTCGATGTACGCGCACCTCGACAACCGCGTCTTCCCCCCGCCGGTCAAGGCCGGCGACACCGTCCAGGCCGGCGAGCGGATCGGCAACGTCGGGCTGACCGGAATCACCACCGGGACGCACCTGCACTGGAGCGTGTGGCGAAATGGCGAGCTGATCGATCCCCTTTCCATGGTCGGGAGCTAGTGCAGGGCCGTCACCTCGCGCGCCGAGAGATCAGCGGCCGTAGCCGACCGGCAGGAGGATGTCGCCCGACGTCGTGAGGTAGTAGACCTGCCAGCCGTAATACCCGCGGTACGCGTCGGGATCCGCACGCATCACCTCGGCGTAGGCCGTCACCGCCCGGACGTAGCGCTCCGACTGGTTGTATCGAAACAGCGCCCCGGCCATGTTGGCGGGCGCTCCGTTCGCTTGGAGATAGCGCGCGGCCGCGCGGATCGCATCGCGATCGGAGTTGATGTCTCCCTCGCCGTATCTCGCCCAGGTGGCCGGCATGAATTGCATCGGTCCCTGCGCGCCCGCGACCGAGGTACCCCGGATCCGACCCATCCGGGTCTCCACCAGATGGATGGCGGCCAGGTACGACCACGGGATACCGAACTCGAGCTCGGCATCGCGGTAATAGCGCGCGAGATCCTCGAGCGGCGCGGGCTCGACGATCCGCCAGGTCTTCGGCAGATCCGGACCCGGCACGACCGTGGCGCGGAGGTCCGCGGTCGCATCGGCGTTGGCCGTCGCTGTGGCGCGAATGTCTGACGGCAATGCGGCGAGCACCACGTCGCGCCATTCGGGCCGCGCGGCAAGTCTTCGGTACGTCAGCTGTTGAAGATGAGCGAACCAGGCGAGGTCCGCGCCGGTCACGCCAGGGTCGCGGACGGCGCGCTCCGCCGCCACGATCTGCACGGCCAGAGCATCCGGATCGGAGGCCGCGACGGGGGGATCGGGACGCGCCGTCGCAGTCGGCGACGGAGTCGAGGACGGGGTCGTCGCGGCCGACGGCTCAGGCGAAGGCGTGGGGGTCTCGGTGACGGACGCGATCGGTGGGCCGCTGGAAACGGTGCATGCACAGAACAGCAAGATCGCCACGAGAGCTGACGCCGTCCGCCTCAATTCAGTGAACACGCCGCCGCGCGCTGGAGTAGGAGGTCACGCTCCCGCTCGTTCCGGGTGAGGGCTGCCGCTCGCTCGAACTCCGACCGCGCTTCGTCCGACCGGCCGAGCTTCGCGAGCAGGTCTCCGCGCACGCTTGGCAGGAGGTGATAGGACTTGAGGGAAGGCTCGGTGACGAGTGCGTCGGCGAGCTCGAGTCCCGCGGCCGGACCGAAGGCCATCGCGTACGCGACCGCGCGGTTCAGCTCCACGACCGGTGAGTGTGCGATCTGCGCGAGAGCGTCGTAGAGCGCGGCGATCTGGGCCCAGTCCGTTTCTGCGGCCGCGCGCGCCCGCGCATGACACGCCGCGATCGCTGCCTGCAACGCGTAGGGGCCAAGCGCGCCGCCGAGTGCCTCCGCCCGCGCGAGTGCGGCAAGCCCGCGGCGGATCAGGAGCTGGTCCCACTGGCCGCGGTTCTGATCGAGGAGCAGGATCGGCTCACCGCCAGGTCCCACACGCGCATTCGTGCGGGAGGCTTGGATCTCCATGAGCGCGACGAGGCCATGCGCCTCCGGCTCGCGAGGCAGGAGCTCCGCGACGAGGCGGCCTAGACGCAGCGCATCCAAACAAAGCGCGGGCCGCATCCAGTCGTCGCCTGCGGTCGCGGAGTAGCCCTCGTTGAATACGAGATAGATCACCTCGAGCACCGAGCCGAGCCGGGCCTCCAGATCGCTTCCCATGGGCACCTCGAACGGAACATGCGCCGCGGTCAGCGTCCGTTTCGCGCGGACGATCCTCTGGGCGACGGTCGGCTCGGGCACGAGGAAGGCGCGCGCGATCTCGTCCGTGGAGAGTCCTCCGAGCAAGCGAAGCGTCAGCGCGACACGCGCCTCCGTCGAGAGCACTGGGTGACACGCGATGAAGACGAGACGAAGGAGATCGTCGCCGAAGTCACCGCCACTAGCCGGAACCGCCGTCGCCATCTTCTGCGCAGCCTCCAGCTCGCGTCCGAGCTCTTCGTGCTTGCGGTCGAGCCGTTCGTTTCGGCGCAGTCGATCGATGGCGCGATGTTTGGCGGTCGCCATGAGCCAGGCGCCCGGGTTATCCGGAACGCCTGACTCAGGCCATTGCTCCACGGCCGCGACAAGTGCGTCCTGTGCCAGCTCCTCGGCAAGTCCGACATCGCGCACGATGCGCGCGAGACCCGCGATGAGTCTCGGGGACTCGATCCGCCACACGGCGTCGATGGCACGGTGCGCGTCGGTGGCGCTCACAGCCACCGATTGAAGCACCTAGCCTCCGAAGACCTCTTGCACCACGGACTCGCCGTCACCGACGATCTTGCGGAACCGTTTCGCCCACTCGAGCGCTTCTTCCTTGGTCTTGACCTCGATGAGGGCGAACCCGCCCGTGAGCTCCTTCGCCTCGGTGAACGGGCCATCGGTGATCGCGACCTTTCCACTCGAGGACCGGACTCGCGTGGCGTTCGGACCGAGACCGCCGGTCGCGAGCAGGATGCCGGCTTTGGTCGTCTCCTCGACCAGCTTTCCCATCTCGGCCATGAGGGCCGGGCTCGGAGGGGTGTTTGCGCTAGCGCTGTTGCCGACCTCGTACATCAAGAACCGCATCGTCGTGTCTCCTTCTTTCATTTGGGCAGGCCTTCCGGGGTCTACCGGCTGACCTCGCCCTACTGTCACGTCGAACAAGCCATGGGCGAAATCGACATGGGCATCTACAACCGTCTCTTCCCCTATTACATCGAGGCCTGCGCTGTAACGCAGTACCACAAGAGGGGCGCCACGCCCGGCGGGTGGGGTGGACACGCGACCATTTTCATGAACGGCGCGGAGATCGACCCGGCTGCGGGCTTCCCGCGCTTGCGCCTCGCCTCGGCCGGCGCGGATCTGTCGAGTTCCGACTCTGGGGTCGGGGTCAGCGTCAACCAGATATTCACGAACGTGAACTGGGTAGCGATCCCGGGCCGACAAGAATTCTTCCGCGGCGGCCTCGCAGCCGAGCAAATCCTGGACGACTCCTTCTACGAGGCGGCGGTCCGTCGGGCGACGGCGGCCGGCTGGTTCGGCGGCATAGCGATCAGAGACAAGCTCGTGCGGCAGAAGCCACAGAGCATGCCGCTCCAGGAGTTTGTGATCCGGCATTCGATCGGCACCGACTTCGCGATGAATTTCGCACGCACTGCGTACTGCGCACGCCTACCGATGAGCCGCGACGCACTCGGTCGGGCGATCGATTACCTGAACGCGGTGAACGGAAGCGCACGTCAGACCGGCTACATCTGGGACGCGTATACGAACAACTGCAGTCACGTCGCGCACAACGCCATCGCCGCGGCCGGCGTGTGGGACCCGAAGGAGGCGCGGACCTCTGGCCCGATGAGTCTCGTGCAGGATCTCCTGAGCGTGACGAAAGCCCTCGCGCTGGGCCGCATGTCGGACTTCTCGTTCCCAGCGAATACGTTCGTCCGGCTGTACGAAGCCGGCAACGAGCGTCCGATCGACAACGCGGTCGCCGCATCCCGAAACCACGATGTCGTTCGAACCATGAACGAGGGCTGGTTGGGCACCGGGCCGGGAGCGCTCATCGTCACCTATCCGATGCACGACGGCGGGCTCAACCGGCTGTTCGCAACAGGACGAGACCCGTTCCTCTTCTCCATTCCGATGCTGTGGGACAAGGAGAAGAAGTTCGGGAGATTGACCCGGACGCCGCCGTCGAACGTCACCGATATCTATGCGAACCTGATTCACTTCCGCGACCGGTACTCGCAAGCCCTCGCGACTCAGCCGGCGATGGACGGCGACGCATTCGAGGGGCGCTTCCGCGAACGTCTCGAGGACGAACTCGAGCGAACCGAGTCGCTCATCGCGGAATACCGGCTCCTCGCTCGGCTCGGCCCCGGTTAGCTCCGCGCTCCGGCTCCCTCGGCGACCCGCCGAAAGGCCGACGGCGGCGGTCCCTCGTCGAGACGCCGACGGATCGCGGTGGCGGACTCGCCTGGGCTGAACACGGAGGTATCGACCTCGAGGTCGTAGATGCCCGGGATGTGGACATCGCGTTGCCACCGCAGGATCGGCGCGGGGACATCGGTCGCCGACCCGGTCAGATACTCGCCTTCGCGTCCGAGCTGGCCGGCGTTGCGTCGATCCATGATGACCTCGATCGGGCAGCGCACCCCCACGAAGAGGACCGGAAGTCCCGTCAG
>DASPWX010000160.1:0-3835 GCA_035637615.1 Bathyarchaeia archaeon
CGTGCTGCGCGGCGAGCGTGATGAAGAGGAACTTGTACCCGAGCTCTCCGAGCTCGGCGAAGGAGATCGGATTCGGGTCGTTGAACCACTTGAACGAGCTCGACCAGTTGAACGCGAGCTTCGCGTCCGGGAAGCGGCGCCTGATCTGATCGGCGAAGCGTTCGGTCGGCTCGCGGTCGGAGTTCGGGAACTCGCACCACACGAGGTCGGGCGCGCCGCTATCGAGATAGCGAAGTGCGCGCTGGACCGCGAGGTCGAGCCCGCGCGTCGTCTCGGGCGCGTCGACAGCAGAGACAGCGTCGGTGCGCGCGATGACCACGAAGTCGTCGCGGCCCAGATCCTCGGCGACGGCGCGCGCCATGCGCAGCTTGCCGACCATCTCCTCCGCGGAGATGAGCGCCTTGCCGGCGATGTGCCCGCAACGCTTGGGGAGGACCTGATCTTCGATGTGCGCGCCCGCGACGCCAGCGTTCACGTACAGCTCGGCGACGCGCTGAACGTTGAAGAGGTTGCCGTAGCCGCCGTCCATATCGACGACGACCGGAGGGATCTCGAGGTGCGTCGGCGGGACGCCCTTCTCGGGGTCGCCGGTGGCCATCGTGAGCTGGAACTTCCGAAGCGCGGAGATCGTGCGGCGCGCGCCGTCGGCGATCTCGGGGCCGGAGTAGAGATCCATGTCCGTCGTGCCGAGGTGCCCGATGGCGAACGAGTACCCCGAGAAGTAGATCGCCGTGGCGCGGTGGTACATCGCGATCTCGGCGCCGTGCGGGTCGTAGATGCCGGGCGCGAACACGTACGGCTCGCTCTCGAGGAGCTCGCGCAGGCGCGTGGCTGGGTCTGCCCAGCGCGATACCGGCACGGTGAAGCCCGGCGGCAGAAGCGGCGTCTCGCTCAGTGTCTTGGCGCGAACGGTGGTGGCCATCTGGGTCCCCTCCGTGCGTTTACTAGTTCGAGTGGTCGAGCTGGCAGAGCTCAGGGCAGCAGCACTCCGTTTGCTGCGACTCGCTCCCCTTGTCGGTCCCGGCGACGCGAAGGATCGGCCGGTACTCGGCCGGCGTGCTGTCGGCGCGGTCAAAGCTCTTCATGGTCGCCATGGCAGGGCATCCTGCGTGCCGGAAATGCCATAAGACAAATCGTTTGTTTCGATAGTTGCGATCAATTCTGTTTATGATCGCGTCATGCTCCTGGCCCAGCTCGAAGCCTTCAGCGAAGTAGCGCGCCTCGGCAACGTGAGTCGCGCGGCCGAAACCCTGAGCGTGACCCAGCCGGCTCTTACCGCGCGTTTACAGGGACTCGAGCGGGAGCTCGGGGTCGACCTCTTCGTCCGAGCCGCGCGCGGGATGACGCTCACCGATGCGGGACGTGCGCTCCTCCCCTACGCGCAGCGCGTGATCACGCAGGTACTCGAAGGACAGAAGGCGGTGGACGATCTGCGCATCGGAAAAATCGGCGAGCTGTTCATCGCCGCGGCGCCCGCGGTGAGCACGTATGTGCTGCCCGCCCTTTTGAAGGCGTTTCAGACGACGCATCCGCAGGTCCGAATGGGTGTGCGCACCGGACATACCGAGGAGGTCCTCGAGATGGTGCTCCGGCGCGAGGTCGATCTCGGGGTCGGCCGGCCGATCCGGCATCAGGACGCCGAGCTCATTCCCGTGTTCGACGACGAGCTCGTCCTCGTCGTGAGCCGACACCACCCGTTCGCGCGGCGCGATCGCATCCGTCTGCAGGAGCTCGCCGACGATCGCCTCATCCTGTTCGACCGCGCATCGAGCTACTACGAGCTGACGAGCTCGCTCATCCGGCAGGCCGGCGTCGTGCCGGAGAGCGTTATCGAGATGGACAACGTCGAGGCCGCGAAGAAGATGGTGATCGAGGGTCTCGGCGTTGCGCTCCTCCCGCGCATGGCGCTCCTCGCCGAGCTGCGCGCGCGAGTCCTTCGTCCGGTCCGCGTCGTCGGAGCACCGCCGGTGCGGCGCCCCATCGTCGCCATCAGGCGCACCGACGCGGGCACGCCGATGGGACCCGTCGCAGATTTCCTCGCGTTGCTCCGGCGATCGCGCGCGGCTGGCTAGAGCGAGAGGTTCGCCCGCTCGCGGCGCGCGAGCGCGGCACCGATCGACTCGGGTGACGCGTCCATCGCGAGCGTGAACGTGGCGCGCGCGTCGTCGTTGAGACCGGCCGCTCGGAGCGCGATGCCGCCGAGGTAGCCGAGGAATGCGCGGTCACCGGCGCGGAGCTTGGGCGCATCCCTCTCGGCCGTGCGGAGCTTCGCGCGCACGGCGTCGCGATCGCCAACGCGCCCGGACACGATCGCCTCGAGCGCGTGGTGCATCGCCACGCGCTCGACCGAGCGGGCGAGCTCTGGATCGTTCGCGATCTCCGCGACGAGAGCCGATCCGCGATCCGGATCCCCGCCAAGTGCGGCGAGCTCGGCCCAGGCGAGCGCCAGACGTACGTCGACGTTGTCGGGCAGGAGCGCGGCGCAACGACGAGCGTCGCCGGACCGGTTGAGCGAGGCATACGAAGCGACCAAGCCCACGGCAACCACTCGGTCGCCTGTCAGCTTCTTCGCAACCTGTTCGAAGAGCGACGCGGCAGAGAGAGGGTCGCCCGAGGCGTAGAGGATTTCCGCGGCGATCTTGCGGACGAGGGTGACCGTCCCGAAGCGCTCGAGGAGCGGCGCGACGAGCGCCCGGGCGGTCTGGAGCTCACCGGCATCGAGGGCTTTCCGGGCCCGCCAAATGGCCAATGGAACGCGCCAAATGTCAGCGATGGACGCTCGCGGTACAGGGGGTTTGTCCACAGAAACGGCTCCTGGAGAGCCTTTATCCACCGTATTCATGGGGTTATCCACATCTGACGCCAGAAATGGTGCTATGTGTCCGCAAGTAGCCCCTGCGCAATAACCAGTCGCTGTATCTCGCTCGTGCCCTCGTAAATCCGGTAGATACGCGCGTCGCGGTACGCCCGCTCGATCCAGAGCTCGCGCATGTATCCCATGCCGCCGTGGATCTGGACCGCCGCGTCAGCGATCCGCCCGAGAGCCTCCGTGGCGAAGAGCTTGGCCTTCGATGCCCGGTCGGTAACTCGCTCGCCGCGGTCGGCCCGTGACGCCGCGTCATACACCATCAGCCGGGCGGCATGGACGTCGATGGCCCCATCGGAGAGCAGCCACTGGATCGCCTGATTCGTCCCGATCGGACGTCCGAACTGGGTCCGCGTCTTGGCGTGGGCAATGGACGCCTCGAGGAGATGTTGCGCGGCGCCGACCGCATGCGCCGCGAGACCCATCCGGCCGTAGTCGAGCGTTGCGAGGGCGATGGCGAATCCCTTGCCGTCTTCGCCGAGCCGCTGGAGCGCTGGAACGCGCATGTCGCGGAAATAGAGCTGCGCGGTCGTCGAGCCATGCAGTCCCATCTTCGCGTCGTTGCGGCCAACCTCGAGACCGGCGGTCGCGCGCTCGACGGCGAACGCGGTGATCCCCTTCGACCCGAGCTTCGGATCGAGCGTCGCGAAAATGACGAACACCTCGGCGATCGGCGCATTGGTGATGAACGTCTTCGCGCCGTCGATGACGTACGAGTCGCCGTCGCGGCGCGCGACCGTCTTAAGACCGCCGGCGTCGCTGCCCGCGCCGGGCTCGGAGAGTCCGTACGCGCCGATCTTCCGAGCGGACAGGAGGTCGGGAAGGTAGCGCTTGCGAAGTGCGTCCGGTCCGCCGATATCGATCGCGGTCCCGCACAGACCCGCCGAGCCGCCGATGACGTTCCAGAGCGACGCGTTCGCGCGAGCGAGCTGCTCGACGGCGACGCAGTAGCCGAGCTTGCCGAACCCC
>DASPWX010000161.1:0-12268 GCA_035637615.1 Bathyarchaeia archaeon
CGGCTCCCGGTCCGCGGCAAGCCAAGCCGATCAGCACAAGTTCGAGCTCGGGCAGCTGACGATCCAGCACATGTACGCGAAGCCGTGGGGTCGCGTCGCGTACATCGACGCCACCCTTTCCTACGCGGATCGCACCACGACCGCGGACGGGAAGACGAGCAGCGTCCAGCTTACGCAACAGGCCCGTTTCGTAAATCAGGGCCACGGCATGTACAAGGTGATCGACGGGTATGACCCGACCCTGAGCCGTTGGGTCGACGGCGAGCTGCCGCGCTGGTCCGCGCTGGCGCTCGAGGCCGAGGCACCGAACCAGATGTGGTGGTTCTTCCAACGCGAGAGCTACGTGCCGGGCGAACAGTATCCGCACGCCGGTCCCCCAGGGAGCTATTGGCTGATCACCGGGTTCGACAGTGCCTGGAACGAGTCGATCGCGAAGCTCGACGCGAGCTACGCGAAGAAAGAATTCACGACGCGGCGCTTCGATGACCTCACGGTCCGCCTGGCACGTTTCGAGCCCGCCACATTCCTCGGCGACGGCATCGTGACCGTCGTCGCGAACGCGCGCGTCGTCACCGCCACGGCCGGCGGCCCGGAGCTCTCGACGCCGGTCACCCGCACGCTTCGCTTCTACCGGATCACCCGCGATGGCCTCAATGCCAACTGGCAGCCCGTCGACGAGCAGGGAGCGAACGGCGCGTGGCTTTCGGGGGGAAACCTCGAGCTTGCGGAGATCGATCAGGACCGCGGCTGATAAGCCCTTGATGCCGGCGGTCGCCGGCGGAGCACCACTGACGAGCCTTTTTGCGGCCACGTTGCGACGGCTGGGTGCGAGCGGAACTCTATGGTCTCGGGCGTGAGGCGCGCCTCCTTGTTTCTGATCGCGGGACTGCTTTGTGCATCTGCGTGCGTGACTTTCAGTGTCAGCCCAATCACAGCGCCGCCTTCGCCGACCGGGTCGATTCGCCCCGTCTCCGCTGGAAAGGGCTTCGGCCTCATACCGGACCACGATGGTCAGGTCGTGATGGTGGACGCCGACACCGACATCATCCGCCTTGTCCTCGATGACGGATGGACCTGGAACGTCAACGTGGACTCCGCGTATCTGCGTCTTTCATCTTTCGGTCCTCTCTATGGGAACGGATTCACCGCGCAGTACTGGACGTTCAAGCTTCTCCAGACCGGCGAGACGAAGGTCAGCGCGACCGGAACGCCGTCCTGCCGTAGCGCGTCGCCCTCCTGCAACCAGCCCGATCGCCTCTATTCCGTGACCATTCACACCCGCTGACGCCGGCCGTCATCCGCGCGAATCGACGAGCCTCACATCACGCGATTTCGCCGCGGCCGCAACAAACGTGAGGAGCCGGGCACCTTCATCCTCGACGGCCGCGCGCTCGCGCCCGGCCAGCCGTTCTATGGGCTTGATCCGCAACGTCGCGACCCCTGGTTCGCGTTTGACCGTCCAGGTCGCGCCGACGAATCCGTCCATGAGGACGGTGCCGAAGGTCACCCCCTCCAGGTAACCCGTCCGTTTCCGATCGTCCGCGCGGACGATCCGCGTCCGATCGGCGTGCGACAGCATGAGATTGTCGTAGACCGGAAGGAAGCGCGGAGGAGCCGGGGTCTCGGGATCGGGTAGGGGACCATTCGGTACGTCGAACAATTCGCGGCCGCCCTCATCGCGGAATGTCCGAAGACGCGGACGGAGACGCGCAAAGACCTCCGAGAGCCCGCCCAGACCGGACCATGTCCGTGCATCGCTCACCGTGGCCGGTCCGAACGCAGCGAGGTATCGAAGGATCAGCGCGTCCGGCGAGCGCCTCGTGCCGAGGGGACGGCCGATCCATGCGTCGAGCGTCGTCCGCCGCGGCGCGCCACTCGCGCCCCATACCCCGCGCGGCGGGACCTGCACGAGCGGCAGGAGGTAGGCGATCGCCGCCGCGAGCGAATCCCTGTCGCGCTTCGGCCAGCGTTTGTGCAGCAACGGACGCAGCTCGGCGCTCGTGAGGGGCCGCTCTTCGACAAGCGAGCGCCCTAACGCGAGCAGCCGCTCCATGTCGACACCCGCGAGCTGCCGTCCAAATGGGCTGGACCGTTGAAATAGCCGCGCAAGCGCCGGTTGGAGGATCGGCCAGAGCGCCAGCGCGTCGCGCGCGGTTACCAGATGGATCGTCGCGCGGAAGAGGCTCGTGCGGACCGCCTTGCGATCGGTGATGAGACTCGCGAGGTCATCGGACCCGAAGTCTTCGAGCCGGCTCCATAGCGCGACATACGGATCGGCGGGGATCTGCGCCTGCATTCCGACGAGCCGCTCGATCGCCTCTGCGGCCGAAATCTTCGATCGCCGGAGGAGGAGTTGACGCTCGAGAAGAGCACGATTCAAAGCGCGTGCATCGAGCACGCGCGTCACCGCGACGATCGAACGACCCGCGCGCGTTCCTCGGAGACGGGGACGCTCGTCGGCGGCGCCGCGGCGCGGCGGGTGGCAAGGACCGAGCCGAGCACGATGAGCACGAAGCCGATCGCGATGCCCAGGGTCAACGGCTCGCCGAGCACCCCGATCCCGAGCGCAAGCGCGACTGCGGGGTTCAGGTACGTGATCACGGTGGCGCGCGCCGCTCCGACCTCGCGAATGAGCGCGAAGAACACGATGAACGCGATCGCCGTGCAGACGACGCCAAGGACCGCGACGGCGAGGATGACCGATGGTGACGGAAGGCGTGACGGCAGCTGCGCGATGCCGATAGGCGCATACACCAGCGCGGTGATCGCGAGGGATGCCACGACCACGCCAAGCGATGGAAGTGTCGACAGTTTCCGCGAGATGATCGTCGCGCCGGTCGCGTAGCCCACGGCGACGAGCAGGACCTCGCCGATCGCGCCGAGGTCATTCGTTCGGACATCGAGGCCGACGAGCGCGCCGACACCGACGAACCCGACGGCGAGGCCGACGATCCGCCGGCGATCGAGACGGTCGTGACCGCCGGTCGCCCATGCGAGGAGCGCCCCGAACGACGGGGTCGCCGCCAGGAGCAGTCCCGCGAGCGAGCTCGAGATGCGCTGCTCCGCGTCGGAGAGGAGGAACCACGGAGCGGCGACCTCCGCGGCGGTGTAGACGAGGAGCCACCGCCAGTGTTTGAGAACCGGCGCTAGATCCTTCCGCGCCGCGGCAATCGGAAGCAGCAGAGCCGTGCCGATCGCAGTCCGAAAGAGGACGAGGCTCGCGGGGCTGAGCTCGGTGACGGCGATCTTGATGAAGAGGTAGGGGATGCCCCAGATGAGGGCCATTGCGACGAAGAGGATCCAGCCGCGTTGCGTCACCGGTCCACGTTACCGGGACCCGGCGGCCTCGTTTATTGCGCTCTTTACATCCCGTGCGGCTACGAGCTCGAAAGCGTCCGGATCTTTCTCTCGAGGTCCTGCTTCTGGACGAGGAGCTGTTGCTTCTCAGGCAGCTGCGAGTGCCTCGCCGCGTCGGGTCCGCCGCGGGTCTCGCGTGCGATCCGCGAGATTTCCCGATTCACGCGCTGGAGGTCGTCCTTGAGTCGCTGAAGCTCCCCGGAAGCGGCGGGCTGCGCCGCGGGCGGCGTTTCGGCCGGCGGAGCCTTCGGCGCTGAGACCGGCGGAGCCTTCGCGGCGGGCCGAGGTGGGGATTTGCGGGCGGAGCCGCTCTTGTTCTTGATCCGCTGAGCATAAGTCGCGAGGTCCCGAGGAGCGCGAGGCGCAACGTGTCAGAGATCACGCAGCCGATGTGGTGACTTGCGGCGGTCACGACGTCGAGGCCCGCTAGACATCGTCAGGCCGGCGCCACAAACAGTCGCGGTTGAGGAGCGTCAGGCAGCAGGAGGAAACCCATGCGTCTTCATTTGTCGAACCCGGTCCGGAGGTCGGTCAGTGCGATCGCGGCCACCGCCGTGGTGTTCGCGATGCTCGGGGGCGTCGCGCTCGCGGCCGCACCCGTCGTCCGCGATCACACCGCGAGCAGTGGCGCCGGTGCCACCAACACCGACTGCGCCGGCACGGTTTGCACAGCGACATCCGTCTTCGTCCTCGTCGACGCCTCAGCCGGCCCGTCCCAGGCATGTCTGGACATCACCCGGTACGACAGCGTCGCTTTCATGCTGCTCGGGTATGAAAATGGCTGCGCGCCTGTCGCCGAGAGCGGCTTCTCGATGGACACCAAAGGTCTGGCGAGCGCCGCGCTCTCGCCGGTCGACATCACGCTCCAGGCATTCACCTGCGACTCCAGCGGCTGCCTTCCCACCGGAGCAACACGGATCGCGCAGGTGAGCGCGACGTTCACGGGCGTCGCCGACATCAACACCTTCCGAAGCAACAGCAAGTCGACCTTCGGCGGTTGCACGATGTACTTCGTCGGCAAGGGCAGCTCACGGAATGCGACCGCATCGCTCACGGTCGGTAGCCAGTCCCTCGACGCGCTCGGCTCGCTGTTCACGTCGACACAGAAGATCAAGGTCCTCTGCCACTAAACGCGATGTGCCGCGCTGCGGGTCCGACACGCGGGCCCGCAGCTGCGGAGTAGGCTCTGCCGGTCGCGGGTCCGCGACGACTGGGGGAGCTCGGTGTGACTGTCGCGAATGCGAAACGACCGACGACGGGGACGCGCAAGTTTCAGCTCGATGAGAAAGACCTACCGACTCACTGGTACAACATCCAGGCCGACCTGCCCTCGCCTCTGCCACCGCCGCTCCACCCCGGCACCGGGCAACCGCTCGGCCCGGCGGACCTCGCGCCGCTCTTCCCGATGGAGCTGATCAAGCAGGAGGTCAGCCGCGAACGCTGGATCGAGATACCCGAGCCGGTTCGCGACGCCTACAAGGTCTGGCGACCGACGCCGCTGATCCGCGCGCTGGGCCTGGAGAAAGTGCTGGGCACGCCCGCGCGGATCTACTACAAGTGGGAGGGCACGAGCCCCGCCGGCAGCCACAAGCCGAACACCGCTATCGCGCAGGCCTACTACAACAAGGCCGAAGGGACCAAACGTCTTGCCACCGAAACTGGTGCGGGCCAGTGGGGAAGCGCCCTCGCGCTCGCCGCGCGGATGTTCGACCTCGAGTGCAAGGTCTACATGGTTCGCGTGTCGTACGACCAGAAGCCGTACCGACGGATTCTGATGGAGACGTGGGGCGCCGAGGTCGTCCCGAGCCCGAGCCCGGACACCAAGGCTGGCCGGGCCGCCCTCGCCAAGGATCCCAAGAGTCCTGGCAGCCTCGGCCTCGCGATCTCAGAGGCCGTCGAGGATGCCGCCACACGTGACGACACGAAGTACTCGCTCGGATCCGTCCTCAACCACGTGCTCATGCACCAGACGGTCATCGGGCAGGAGGTCAAGAAGCAGCTCGAGCTTGCCGGCGAGCGCCCGGACATCCTCGTTGGCTGCATCGGGGGCGGCTCGAACTTCAGCGGTTTCGCGTTCCCGTTCATCGGCGACAAGCTCACCGGGCAGGTGAAGGACATCCGGATCATCGCGGTCGAGCCGATGGCCGCGCCGAGCATCACCAAGGGTCGGTACGTCTACGACTTCGGCGACGAGGCGATGATGACGCCGCTCGTGAAGATGCACACGCTCGGTCATTCCTTCATGCCGGCGCCCATCCACGCCGGCGGACTCCGCTACCACGGCATGGCGCCGGCGGTGAGCGCGCTCTACGAGCAGAAGCAGATCGAGGCGGTCGCGGTCCACCAGCGGCCGACGTTCGAGGCGGCGGTCATGTTCGCGCGCGCGGAGGGGTATCTACCCGCGCCCGAGTCCGCGCATGCCATTCGGGTCGTGATCGACGAAGCGCTCCGGTGCAAGGAGGCGGGACAGGCGAAGACCATTGTCTTCAACCTCTCCGGACACGGTCACTTCGACCTCGGCGCGTACGAACGCTACCTGAACGGTGAGCTCGAGGATTACGAGTACCCGGCTGAGAGCGTCGACGAGGCGCTCGCCGACCTGCCGACGGTCGCGGTGTAAGGGCGCGGCCGATGCCGAAGTCGCGAGCTGAGCGGGCGAGGGGTCGCGGGGAGACGGCGTCGAAGAGAGGGCTCCGCGGGGCTCGGAAGATCGCGCGTCAGGATCCCGAGCGAGGCGTCACCAGCCGCGCACGTAAGCGGCGCGAGGGCCGCGAGGATGTGCCCGACCCCAGGTTCGGCGGCCGCCCCGGCCAAGAGAAGTCAAAGTGGCGTCCGCCGGCGGAGCTGATGACTCCGCGGCAGCGGCGCCTCGCGAAGAAGAAGAGCTAGCGAACGGAGGGCCCGTGTCCGAAGACGAAGCGGGAAACAAGATCAACGAGCGTCGGTTCTTCGAGGAAATTTGGAACAAGGGGAACTTCGCGGTCGCACGGGAGCTCGTCGCACCCAACTACGTCGATCACGATTCGATGAGCTCGGGTGCGGGGCCCGAAGGCGTGCGACGGGAAGTGTCCGTGTATCGCAATGCATTCCCAGACATCCACTTTGCGATCGAGGACACCATCGCCGAGGGCGACAAGGTTGTGACGCGTCTCACCGCCACAGGCACGCACGAGGGGGACCTACCCGGCATCCCCGCGACAGGAAAGCGCGTGACGATCTCAGGCATCGTCATCACCCGCTACGTCAACGGAAAGGCCGCCGAGGCGTGGTTTGAATTCGACTTCCTCGGCTTGTACCGCCAGCTAGGCGCCATCCCCGCCAGGGGAGGAGCGTCGGAACGCAGTACCAGCTAGGAGGAACCACATGTATCGCTGGATCGTTTTCATCCACATCGCGAGTGTGCTGGGCCTCCTGCTGGTTCATCCGGTGACGGTCGCGTTCCACTTGAAACAGGAGCGCAGTGACATCCGGATCCGCGAGCTGCTCGAGGTCACTGAGGCCGCGAGTACGCTCCGTTGGATCTTCTTCGGACTCACCATCGTGTCGGGAGTCGTTCTGGGTTTTATGGGCTCCTGGTGGGGAACCGGCTGGATCTGGGCGGCGCTCGCGATCTTCGTGGCCATCGGGGTCGTGATGAACGTCTACGGCGGCCGGACCATCGATCGCATCGCCGACACCCACGACGACGCGGAAATGGAGCGACTGCTCACGCGGTTCCGGCCGGGAATCCTGGCCGTGACCGGCGCGGGCGGTCTGCTGCTGGTCCTCTACCTCATGCTGTTCAAGCCGATCTGAGAAACGGCCCGTGGGCGACGAAGCATGCAGACTTCGGGCCCGAGGGAGGCGAACTAATGAAAGAGCTTGTCGCTTGGACCGCCACACCCGTTGGCCGTTTCGTCCGCGATCTCGTTGAAGGCGCTATAGCGGGAGCCATCGCTGCAGTTGTCGCGCTTCAGCTCGACGTAGCCACGCCGCAGGTGATCATCGCTGCGGCGACCACCGGCGCTATCGCCGCCGCGATCGCGGTGGCGCGACGTGCGCTCGTGAGCGCGGTCTCGCCGACAGCGCCGACGCAACCTTAGGCGCCAACCCCGATCCGCTCGGAGAATGCGCACTTGGCGCGCGACGACCGAACCGAGAGCCGGGCCGAACTCACGTCAAGAAGAAGCCCCAACCGTTTCGACTGGATCAATACTCGAGAAGCCGAGATGGATCGACAAACACAACATCGCCCGCGGCGCCGAGCCGAACCGCAGCTTCATAGCGGGGTGGTCTTGCCGCGGGCTTTCCTGGAATCCGGCGCCGGCGGCCCACCTGGCGCGCGATCTCGGCCAGGACGATCGACGCCACAAGGCGTAGGGGAGGATCTTCGCAAGGTTCTAGATCCAGCGTCGCGGTCCGCACCCGGCCCTGCGCCATGCGTAGGAGACCGGCGGAGTCTGAGCCGACGACAATCAGCTGCCGCCTTCCATGTGTGAGCCGTTCTCGCTGGAGCGGCTTTGCTGATCCCGATGGCAACACAAGGAGGACGTCTTCAAACCGGTCGAAGTCGTTGGCGGATGCGCGGTGGATGCGCAGCGGATTCTTGTGCCGGCGCGCGGCCGCTCGAGCTTCGCGTCGCTCCGCGGCGGACCCCTCGAACCACCCGGCACCTCGGTCGTCGAGAAGGACGTCGCGAAAGCCGAGAGCGGCGGCGGAGCGGAGGCTCGATCCCACCTCGACGTGGTCACGTCCCATAAGGAACACCGACGGCCTGCGAAGTTCCGGTCGCGCAGCCTGAGCCTGTCGCGCCGACCCATGGAGCACGTACCAGCCTGCGATGGCCGCGGCTGCAGCGACGTTGAGGGTCTTCACCGTTCGTGACTGCGTGGGTATCTCGAGTGTTTCCGCGGCCAACGCGAGCGTTCGCGGCGAAAGGCCTCGCCGTTCGTTGCCTACGGCGATCGTCGTTTGGTCTCGCAGCGGTGCCCTGCCGTAAATCTGGCGGGCGCCGGGGGCGTTCTCGATCGCGATGAGGGGTCCCACAATCGAGGCCGAGCGGACGGCTCCGAGGAGACGCGCCACGTCTGCAAGTCGAGCTAGGTTCGCGGGATTCTCAACGCCGTCAGCGAAGATCGAGAGCGTCAATCAAGTCGCGCGCGGAGCCTCCGCGCGATTACTTCCGCTCGCGCGTCGTGATCCCGAGTCCGCGCAGCAGCTTCGCCGCGCAGCCTTCGCTCGTGTTGCAACACGTGGTGGCCGAGCTCATGCGCGAGGACGTGCGCGAGCATGAACCGTCGCAGCGTCGAGCCGGGCCATCCGATGACGCCTTCACGATCCGTTAACGCGCCCGCCGCGCGGAGACGTGAACGCTCATCTGCCGGTAGGTCAAACCCAAGACGCCACGGCGGAACCGGTTGGTCATAGAGCACGATCAGCCCCGGTCCGATGAGCTCACCCAGCGGTAGGCGTTTCGGCGTGGCCGGAGCCGGCATGAGCTCGATCGCAACGAGGCCGTAGTAGGCGTCCTCGCCGAAGCTGCGCAGAGCCTCACGGACATCGGCGGCCGATGCCGGATGGTGACGACCCGGGCTCGGCCTTCGGCTTCGCACGGCCGGGAGCTTGGCGCGCCGTGCGGCGCGAATCCGGCGCGGGTCGCTTCGGAGGCTCTTCGTCATCTTTACTGCCGATTATCGGAGCGGCGAAGCAGAATGCCGAGGATCATCACCCGAGGCCGATGTAGCGGAAGGCCTGAACCACAAGGAGCGGCTGGAGCGCGGAGTCCCGCGGAAGTCCAGTGAGGCGTGGTGCGACGTACCACCGCGCCAGCAGGCTCATCGTGAGGAATGCGAGGACAACCTGCGCCGGAAAGATGAGGTCGGTCGACATCCACGAGCACTATAGGCACGAGATGTGTCAAAGATGATCTTGCGCCTGTTGTCCATCTGATGCGGCAATATCCGAGCGATGCCACTGAAGTCCGAGTACGTCCAGGCGATGGAAGCGGTCGTCGCCGCGACGGCGCCGGTGCTGAAGAAGGGCGCCTTCCGAAAGCGTCGGTACGCGTTCAATCGCTCCCGCGAGAGCGGGGTTGTGGCCGCGTTGAATTTTCAGATGGGCTCATCGGAACCGCCGGGCAGCTACGAGATACCCGGGTTCAAGGACAACCTGTATGGAAAGTTCACCGTCAACCTTGGGATCGCATTCGAGGAGATGTGGAAGATCGATAACTCATCCGCCTCTAAACCGTTTCCGCCGTTCGTGAACGAGTACGAGTGCCACCTTCGTTTGCGTCTCGGCGAGCTCGCGAAGAAGAAAGCGGATGCGTGGTGGTCGCTGAAAGGCGACGTGGGCCGTGTCGCCCGTGAAGTCGCCGGGCTAATCGAAGATTTCGCGGTTCCGTGGCTCGAGCGACTCGACACCCGGCGTGCGGTGTTGACGGCGTGGGAGGGGCACGAGCGGATCTCACGAGAGGCTCGCCTCGGCCTGGTCATCGCGATGATCTATCAACACGAGGGCGAATCGGAGAACGCCCGGCGGACGTTCATCGAGTACTACCGGTCCCACCACAACCCTGAGTGGCTACGCCGGCTCGCCCCGCATTTCGGCATCCCCAGCCTTGCGGACGTGGCCGACCCGGGGAAGTAGTCGCAAAGGGCCTTGACACATCGGCCGCACCCTTGGTAGACATCTCGTAGAATGAGGATTACACGAGGAACGGAAGAGGGCAAACCCGCGGGTGGCCTAATTTCGGCCTCATACGTCGATCCTCGGGATCTCGGCCCAAACAGCCCCCTACAGGACCTCGCACGGGCATATCTGCAGGAGCTGCGCGACAAGGGGCGCAGCGAGACGACGCTGCCGCGGTATGAGCGGTTCCTGCTGGAGTTCATTGAGTTCACCGGGCGCGACGGCGCGAACCCACGGGTCAAGGACATCGATGTCCGCATCCTGAAGGCGTTCGCGAGCCACCTGACGCGCCGTCGGCTCCTCTCAGGCCGCGACGCCGGTAAGAAACCAATTTCGGCCGCCTCAAAGAACCTTCACTTGATCGCGCTCCGCGGCCTTCTCAAGTTCGGCGTCCTCTTGGACCTGCCAGTTCCCGCGCCCGAGAAGGTCGAGCTCGCCAAGGCGCCCGATCCGAGTCCCGATGCCCGGCATCTCGATCAGGAGAAACTCGAGCGTCTTCTCGAGAGCTTTGACACCGCGACCGACGACGGTCTGCGCAATCGCGCGCTCCTCGAGTTTTTGACTGCCACCGGCTGTCGAGTGTCGGAGCTCGTCGCGCTCGATCGCGACAAGCTCGAGCTCGATTCACATGCAGTCAGTCCCAAGGACGGGGTGCGCGTCGCGGACGAGGTCACCGTGTTCGGGAAAGGGAGCCGCTACCGCCGCGTCTTCTTGCGCATGCGCGCGCGCGAGTGGCTCGAGCGCTACCTCCGAAGCCGCACGGACAAAGACCCGGCGCTCTTCATCACGCGGCGCAAGAAAGAAGGGGGCTCATACCGGATGAGCGTGAAGATGGCTCAGACGATCGTCGCGGAGGCCGCCAAGCGTGCCGGCCTGGCCGAGAGCGTGTCGCCGCACTGGCTACGGCACGCCGCGATCACGGCATGGGCGACGCAGATGAATGTTCCGGCCGCCCAGCGGCTCGCGGGCCACCGCAACGTCGCCACAACGAGCCGGTACCTCGGTAGCACCGACGCGGAGCTCAAGGAGCTGTACAAGAAGCGCTTCGGCTGACGATTGAGACGGTAGAGCGGCGCGGGAGATCCCCGCGCCGCTCGCCGCGCTTACGGCAGGACCGTCGTCGTCGCGGTCGCCGTGTTGTTCGTGGTGTTCGGGTCTGTCGGAGAGGTCAGCGTCGCCGAGGCCGTGTTGGTGATCGTTCCCTTGCTGGTGGGCTTCACCACGAGGGTGATCGTCACCGATGCCCCGCTCGCCATCGTGCCGACGGTGCAAACCACGGCGGTCTTCGACGGCTTGAGCGTGCAGGATCCCTGCGTGCTCGTGGCCGAGCCGTAGCCGGCGTTCTTCGCCAGCTGGTCAGTGACGCTCACGCCGACTGCCTTGTCCGGGCCGTTGTTGGTCACCACGATCGTGTACGTGAGGTTCTGACCGACGTGTGCCGGGTCGGGCGAGTCCGTCTTCGTAATTGCCAGGTCCGCGCGGCACGTCTGCGCGACGTTGTAGTCGGAACCGTAGTTGGAATCGGGCGCGCGGTCCGCGCGAGCGATGAAGCGAAGGCCGGTGCCGGCGACGAGGAACGCGCCGGCGGTGTCGGCGAAGGTGTTCGTCAGCGCTGATCCATCCGGCGGGGTGCCCACGTCCGCGCGCGGCACGTGAATGACGAATGTGCCGTTGACGCCGGGGTTGAACGCGCCGGTGACAGTGTGCCGGGCGCTGTACGCGTCCGCGCTCACGTCGAAGGTACCGTCGCTGAAGCTCGCGACCGCTCTATTGCCGGTTCCGCTGGTCGTCGCTTGTGCGAACCACCAGGTGTTGCCGCCGGGCGCGTTCGCCGTTCCGGCCTGCTGCCAGTAGACGGTCCACAAGGCCGAGAGGATGTTCGGATTCGCGGCGGTCGGAGGCGCCTGGAGATTCTTGACCGTCAGGGTGACGTCGATGTTCGCGCTTCCGGCGCTCGAGCCGAAGAACGCGTTCACGATGTCGAGCTCGTCCATGTTCTGTCCGGAGCCGCCCGGGTAGTTGTTCGGAGCGTCGTTCAGGAAGTCGAGGATCTGCGGGCCGGGGCAGGTCGTGCCCTGCGGCGGTGCCACCGGAGGCGGCGGCACTTTGCAGTCGTTGACGAGCGCCGCTCCTGTCGTGGAGCTCGTTCCGGTGCATTGCCGCGTGAAGTACAGGACCGCGTTTCCCGGGGCGGCGTGGTCATCGGTGTAGGCGATGTCGGCCGCGCCGTTCGTCGGGTCGA
>DASPWX010000162.1:0-18067 GCA_035637615.1 Bathyarchaeia archaeon
GAGGAGATCGAGGAGGGGTGGCGGCGCCTTCAAGGCGTGATCGCTCGTATGGGCGAAGAGGACTGGTCGCGCCCGGTGTTTGCGTTCGGGGGCCGCCCAAAATCAGCCGAGGTTGTGCTCAGGCGTATCGTGCTGCCGCACGTGACCGAACATCTGCGGAGCCTGCGGGCCACGGTCGAGATCCAGCGATGACCTTCGCCGAGCGTGCGCTCTACCACCAGATCCATCCGGCGAAGCTGTTCGCAGACATCTCGAGCGCTGTCATCGGCATCGATCTGTTCTGGCGGCACGAGCTTGGACCTGGCTTGATCATCGCGCTCCTCACGCCGGTCATGGTCTCGGCTGTTCTGCTTCGCGAAGCCGATCTCGAGCGCTACCGATCGAGTCGGATGGGGGCATACCTGCGGCGCTTCATGCCTCCGTGGGTGCAGGCGGTGCGCGTCTTCGGCATCGCAGTTGCGTTTTACGCGTCCTGGTATCACGTTCCCGCAGGCATCTACGGCGCGCTCGCGCTCGCCGCGGTGTGCTGGGCGAACGGACTCTTCGCGACGGCGGGCCGCCGAGTGCATGGCGTCCACGACAAAGGAGCCGTCGAGATATGGCGAGCGTGACGCTGACACCCTTCCTCACCGTCAAGGACGCGCGCGCTGCCGTCGAGTTCTACAAGAAGGCCTTCGGAGCCATCGAGATCTCGCGCCAATCGAGTCCGAATGGACAGTTCATCATCGAGATGTCGATTGACGGTGAGCGCTTCTACGCCGTTGACGAGAACCCGCCGGCGTTCAACGTCAGTCCGACGACCCTCGGCGGAACGAGCGTGCGTATCAGCCTCATCGTCGACGATCCCGACGAGGTGGCGGACCGAGCGGTCGCGGCGGGCGCGAAAATCGTCTTTCCCGTCGAAGATCAGTCCTACGGCATGCGCCAGGGCCGGGTGGCCGATCCTGCGGGGCACCACTGGCTCATCGGGAGGCCGCTTCGCCGCTAGCGCGCCGCTGCCGGCTGCTCCTCCACCTGCCCCTCGTGCGCTGCGATCACCTTCTGCGCGATGTGTGACGGGCACTCTTCGTACCCAAGGACTTCCGCGCTGAACGTTCCGCGGCCGCCGGTCATCGATCGCAGGTCCGTCGCGTAGCGGAAGGTCTCCGCCATCGGCACGTGGGCCTTGATCCGCTGGAGGCCGGCGCCGGTCGCCTCCATTCCGAGGACCCGCCCGCGTCGGGAGTTGAGGTCGGCGAGCACATCGCCCATCTGCTCTTCGGGCACGAGGACCTCGAGATTCATGACCGGCTCGAGCAGGAAGGGCTGGGCTTCCTTCACGCAGTTCTGGAGCGCGAGCGATCCCGCGATCTTGAAGCTCATCTCGCTCGAGTCGACCGCGTGGAAGCTACCGTCGAAGAGCGTCGCTTTGAAGTCGGAGAGCGGATATCCGGCGATGACGCCGCGCTCTGCGGTCTCGCGCACGCCCTTCTCGACTGCCGGCCAGAAGTTCCGCGGGACCGAGCCGCCGACGATCCGGGTCGCATACACGACCCCGGAGCCAGCGGGCTGCGGCTCGATCTCAAGGAACACATCTCCGAACTGTCCGTGGCCGCCGGTCTGCCGCTTGTAGCGGCCCTGGGCCTGCGCTTTGCCGCGGATTGACTCGCGGTAGGGGACTCGCGGCGTTCGCATGTCGACCTGTACCCCGAACTTGTTCTTCAGGTGATGCACGGCGACCTCGATCGCCGACTCGCCGATCGCCGAAAGTATGGTCTCGTGCGTCGCGTCCTCGCGACGGACGTGCAGGGTCGGGTCCTCGTCGGTGAGCTTGTGGAGAGCCGTCGCGAGCTTGTCGAGATCGGCCTTGCTCGATGGCTCGATCGCCACGGAGAACGACGGCGGAGGGAACTGGATCGCACCGTATTGGATGACGGCGTCCTTGTCGCAGAGGGTCGCGTTCGTCGTGGTCGCGGTCAGCTTCGGGATCGCGCAGATGTCGCCCGCGCCGACCGCGTCGGTGATCTCCTGCTCCTTCCCTCGGAGGAAGAAGATCTGACCGACCCGCTCCGTCTCCTTCTTCGTCGCGTCGAAGACCTGCGCGTTGTGATGCAGAGTCCCCGAGTACACACGGACGTAGCTCAGCTTGCCGACAAAAGGGTCGGCGAGAGTCTTGAAGACGAAGGCCGACAGCTTGTCCGACGGATCGGGCTTTCGCGCGATCTCGTCACCGGAGGGCGACGTACCGATGAGCGAGCCCGCCTCGGCCGGGGAGGGAAGCATCTCGCGCACGGTGTTGAGGAGCGCCGCGAAACCGACCCGCTTGTGCGCCGACGACGCCGCCACGGGGATGACCTTCCCCTCGCGCACCGCCTTGTGGAGCGCGTCGCGAAGCTCGTCGTATGAGAGCTCCTTGCCGTCGAGATAGCGGGTGAGGAGGTCCTCGTCGGTCTCGACGATGGACTCGACGAGCTGCTGCCGATAGCTGCCGACGCGGTCGGCCTCTTCCTTCGGGAGATCGGCGACCGGATCTTTCGGCCCCTCCAGGAGCTGGCCGTGGAGGAGGTCGATGGTCGCCCTCAGCTCCTGGTGCTCGCCCACGGGCACGTGCAGCGGCACGACGCGGATGCCGTAGGCCTCGCGAAGCTGCTCCAGCACTCGGTCGAAGTCGGCATTCTCGCGGTCGAGCCGGCCGATGACGACGATGCGCGGTGTCTCAGCTTCCTCGAGCTCCGACCACACGGTCTGCGTGCCCACCTGGACGCCCGCGGACGCGTCGACAAAGACGATCGCGGCATCGGCGACGCGAAGCCCGGCGTGCTGGTCTCCAGCGAAGTCGGCAAAGCCCGGTGTGTCGATGAGGTTGATCTTGACGCCCTCGTGCGTGAACGAGGCGAGTGCCATGTTGATGGTGATGTGCCGCTTCTGCTCCTCGGGATCGGTGTCCAGGATGCTGGTGCCGTCATCGACCTTGCCGAGGCGATTCGTCGCCCCGACCGAGTGGAGGAGGGACTCGACGAGGCTCGTCTTTCCCGATCCTCCATGGCCGACGACGGCCACGTTTCTGATCTTCGTGGGCTCCGGTGATGCCATCAAGACTCTCCCCAGGGCGTGATGCGTTGCTAGTATCACGCCCGATGTCGGGGCACTCAAAGTGGAGCCAGATCAAGCGGCAAAAGGGCGCGGCCGACGTCAAACGCGGGGTCGTTTTTACCAAGATGACCAAAGAGATCATGCTCGCCGCGAAAGAAGGCGGAGGGGATCCGGACGCCAATTTCCGCCTCCGGCTGGCGATGGATCGCGCTCGCGCGGTGAACATGCCCCGGGACAACATCCAGCGCGCGATCGATCGGGCGACGGGCGGCGGCGAGGGCGCCGCGCTGGAGAGCATCGTGTACGAGGGCTACGCGCCGGGCGGCGTGTCCGTGATGATCGAGGCCGCTACGGATAACCGGAACCGGACGGTCTCTGAGATACGGGCGGCGTTCACGCGGGGCGGTGGCAAGCTCGGCGAGTCGGGTTCGGTCCAGTGGCTCTTCGAGCAAAAGGGCGTCATCGAGATCGACCTCAAAGGCAAGGACGCGGACGCCATCCAGCTCGCGGCGATCGACGCCGGCGCCGAGGACGTCGAGGTCGAGCCGGGCCTCGCCACCGTGTACACGACGCCGACCTCCTTCGAGCGCGTTCGGAAGGCGCTCGAGTCGGCCGGAGTCAAGACCGGCGCCGCAGAGCTGTCGATGCGCCCGACCACGACGGTCCGCGTCGAAGGAGATGCCGCGCGGAAGCTCCTCGGTCTCGTCGAGACGCTCGAGGACCTCGACGACGTGATCAAGGTGCACGCGAATTTCGACGTTCCCGAAGAGGTCCTCCAGCACGCCTAGCCGCGTGATCCTCGGGATCGACCCCGGGACCACCGGAATGGGATACGCGTTCCTCGTCGCGGGGCCGGAGCGTGCGCTGCTGCTCGAATGCGGGGTCGTCGACGTGCGCGCGAGCACGACCGCGGCGGAGCGGCTGCTCGCGATCTCGAAGGCGCTCGACGAGCTGATCCGCCGGCATCGGCCGTTCGTCCTCGCGGTCGAGCGCCTCTATTTCAACAAGAACGTCCAGACGGCGATGCGTGTCTCCGAGGCGCGCGGTGTCGCGCTTCTCTGCGGCGCGCGCGCGGGCCTCGAGATCGCCGAGTACACGCCGCAAGAGGTGAAGAGCTCGATCGCCGGATCCGGCCGCGCCGACAAACACGCCATCCAGCGAATGCTCCCTCTGCTCGTCGCGCTGGACACCCCGATCACGCAGGACAACGTGGCCGATGCGGTCGCGATCGCGCTCACCCACGCGCAGCGCGCCCGCTTCGCGGATGCCGTGGCAGCGGCGACAATTTGAAGTGATCGCGGCGATACGCGGCGAGATCATTGCGCGCGGCACGGATCACGTGGTCGTCGAGACGAACGGAGTCGGCTACAAGGTCTTCGTACCGCGGCACCCCTCGCGCGACGACGTTCTACTGCACACGCACCAGGTCGTGCGCGAGGATGACGAGTCGCTTTACGGGTTCGAGACCCGCGAGGAGCTCGCGCTCTTCGAGATGCTCATCAGCGTCTCGGGCGTCGGGCCGAAGGCCGGGCTCGCCATCCTGTCGGTGGCGCGCCCGGCGGAGATCGCGGGTGCCATCGCGTCGGGCGACACGGCGGCGCTCGCGCGCGCCCCCGGGGTGGGAAAGAAGACCGCCGAGCGGCTCATCGTCGACCTCAAAGGCAAGATCGGGCGCGTCGCAGGCCTTCCGGTAACAGCAGGCGCGCTGGCAGCCGAGGACGACGCGCACACCGCGCTTGTCGCGCTTGGCTACACAGCATCGGAAGCGGCCACGGCGCTTCGCCACGCGCCCTCAAAAGGGGGCGCCACGACCGAGGAACGGCTCGGGGCCGCCCTCCGTGCGACGGGACGGACACCGGTCGCAGGGAGGTGACGGAAAGTACCGTCGGCCTAGCAGGCGAGCGTGCTATTTGCGACCATTGCCCGCGGCCGCCGCGCCGTGGAAGGAGCGTGCATGGTCGAGTTTATCAAGAGCGAAGAAGGCCAGGGACTCGTCGAGTACGCACTCATCATCGCGGTCATCGCGATCGCGGTCATCATCTCGATGGTCTTTTTCCGCAACCAGCTCACGAACTACTTCTCGAACATCGGCAATAACCTCACGTAGGAGCGGCGCGGCGGCCAGCCGCTCCCGGGCGGAGGCGGTTCTCACCATTTGATATAGTTATTGCTCGTCGCCCGGCCTCGTCGGGCGGCGCGTCGGGCACCAAAAAGTGGGTCGACCCCACTTTTTTTGTCGCCCAAAGCGGCAGCGCTCGGGCGCTTCCGTGAAGCGAATTGAAGATAAAGGGGAGAGTTGCCATGAACCGAGAGCTCGTCACCGGCCTCGCGCAACTCTCAGCCGAGAAGGGGCTCCCCAAAGAGGTCGTCAGCGACATCATCGCCCGCGCCATCAAGCGCGCGTACGGCGACGAGGAGCACATCGACGTCAAGGTCGACGTGCAGACCGGTGCCTTCAAGGTGTTCCTTCTGAAGACAATCGTCGAGAAGGTCGAGGATCCCAAGATCCAGGTCCAGCTCGACACCGCGAAGAAGATCAAGCCTGATGCGCAGCTCGGCGATGTGATTCCGTTCGAGGAATCCGCCGCCGCGCTCGGACGGATCGGCGCGCAGACCGCCAAGCAGGTGATCCAGCAGTCGCTGCGCGAGGCCGAGCGCGAACAGGTCTTCGCCGAGTACGCGGACCGCGAGGGCGACATCATCAACGCGAAGATCAGCCACTTCGACGCGGGCTCGGCGATCATGGAGCTCGATCGCGGGGCGACGGCGATCCTGCCGCGCTCCGAGCAGGCTCCGCATGAACGGTACTTCGCGGGCCAGGCGCGCAAGGTCGTCGTGCTCGAGGTGCGTCGCACACTCCGCGGGCCGCAGATCATCGTGAGCCGCGCGCACAAAGCGCTCGTGAAACGGCTCTTCGAGCTCGAGGTGCCCGAGATCTTCCACGGCCAGGTCGAGATCGTCGGGATCGCGCGCGAGCCGGGCTCGCGGACCAAGATCGCGGTCCGCGCACGTCAGCCGGGCCTCGACGCACGGGGCGCGTGCATCGGCCAGCGCGGCCTGCGCGTGCAGGCGATCGTGAACGAGCTCGGCGGCGAGAAGATCGACATCATCGAGTGGGCCGAGAGCCCGGAGCGCTACGTCGCGAATGCGCTCGAGCCGGCTCATGTCGTCCGGGTGGATATCGTCCCGGACGAGAAGACCGCGTACGTCATCGTCCCCGACCGGCAGCTCTCGCTGGCGATCGGCAAGGAGGGCCAGAACGCACGCCTGGCCGCGAAGCTCACAGGCTGGCGGATCGACATCCGGAGCGAGTCCGAGGTGAGGGCCGAGGTCGAGCCGGAGCCCGAGCCGGAGCCGGTGGCGGTCGCCGAGCCGGTGCCCGCGGAGGAAGAATCGGAGATCCGTCACGATCTCGTGGCAGAGGTTGAAGCCGAGTCCGCGCAAGCGGACGAGGAGGACCTGGATGAAGAGGACCGCGCGCTCCTCGGAGGCAAGAAGAAGCGAGCCGAGCGCCGTTAAGACGGCGTCGCGCCCGGTGCGGAGCCTTCCGCAGCGGACCTGCGTCGCCTGCCGGACGGCCCGCGCCAAACGTGATCTGGTGCGCGTCGTACGCTCACCTACGGGAGAGCTTTCCGTGGATCTGCGCGGCAAGGCCTCCGGACGCGGGGCGTATCTCGATCCCGATCCGGGATGCCTCGAGCGGGGGCTCGCGGAGGGCGCCCTGGCCAGGGCCCTAGAAATTGATATCGACGGAATGACGGCCGACCGGCTGCGAGTCGAGCTCGCGGCGGCGGCCAAGGAACGGAGACCGAGTGCCTAAAGCAAGACCCAGACGAATGCCACCGCAGCGCGGACCGCGCCCACGAGGGCGCCGGCCTCAGCGCGCCCCGATGCCCCAGCCAATTCCGGAGCCCGTTGCTCCCGTCGCTGTGGCGGAGACGTCGACCGTCGTCACGCTTCCGAAGACCATCGTCGTCGGGGACCTGGCGCGCGCGCTCGATGTCAGCGTGGTCGACGTTATCCGCGGGCTCGTGAACATGGGAACGATGGTCTCGATCAACCAGTCGGTCGATTTCGAGACCGCCACGCTCGTCGCGAACGAGCTCGGCTTCGAGACACGCGCCGAGGAGGAAGCGGCTCCCCCGACGGAGGAGGAGACGACTCCCGAACCGATCTCGACGAAGCAGATCCTCTGGGAGGACGTCGATCCGGCGAAGCTCAAGGAGCGGCCGCCGGTCATCACGGTCCTCGGCCACGTCGACCACGGCAAGACGAGCCTGCTCGACGCGATCCGCGCGACGAACGTCACGGCGCGCGAGGCCGGGGGCATCACGCAGCACATCGGCGCATACCAGATCGAGCACAACGGCCGGAAGGTGACGTTCCTGGACACGCCCGGCCACGAGGCGTTCACGGCGATGCGCGCGCGCGGCGCGCAGGTCACGGACGTGGCCGTGCTCGTCGTCGCCGCCGACGACGGCGTTCAACCGCAGACGATCGAGGCCATCTCGCACATCAAGGCGGCGCAGGTTCCGATCGTCGTCGCCCTGAACAAGATCGACCGCCCCGACGCCAACACCGACCAGGTCAAAGCGCAGCTCGCCGAGCACGGGGTGACGATCGAGGAATACGGCGGAGACACGCCGCTCGTTCCGGTGTCGGCCAAGACGAAGCAGGGGATCGACGATCTCGTCGAGACCGTCCTGCTCGTCGCAGATGTCGCGGAGCTGAAGGCGGACCCCGACCGTCCGGCGATCGGGCGCGTCATCGAGGCCCACCTCGACAAGGGTCGTGGCCCGGTCGCGACTGTGCTCGTTCAGACCGGCACCCTCGAGCGCGGCGATCTCGTCGTCACCGGCACGACCTTCGGCAAGGTCCGCGCGATGGTGGACGACAAGGGCAAGAACGTCGGCCGCGCCGAGCCCTCCCGGCCCGTAGAGATACTTGGGCTGCCTGAGGTGCCCGAAGCGGGCGATGTGATGCGAGTCGTGTCGGACGAAAAGGCCGCCCGCGCCGTGGTCGCGCAGAACGCGCGCGAGCGCGCGGCAGGTGCGGCCGCGGAGCGGCCCGCGACCCTCGACGAGATGTTCGCGCAGGTCAAGGAGGGGCAGGCCAAGGAGCTCAAGATCGTCCTCAAGGCGGATGTGCAGGGGTCGCTCGAGGCGATCAAGGGCGCAATCGCGAAGGTGCCGCAACAGGAGGTCGCCCTCTCGATCATTCACGACGCTGTCGGCGACATCACCGAGTCGGACCTCACGCTCGCGGCGGCGTCCAATGCCGTCGTTATCGGGTTCAATACGAAGATGGAGGCGCCGGCGCGGCGCGTCGCCGAGTCGACGAAAGTCGACGTGCGCCAATACAAAATCATCTACGAGCTGCTCGATGACGTGCAGAAGGCGCTCACCGGAATGCTCGAGCCGGAGATGGTCGAGTCATTGCTCGGCCACGCCGAGGTGCTTCAGATCTTCACTTCGGGCAAGACCACCATCGCTGGGTCGCGCGTCGTCGACGGTCTCGTCCGGCGCGGCGCGCAGATACGGCTCCTTCGCGGCGGCACCGCGGTCTACGAGGGGAAGATTGGAACGCTCCGGCGGATGAAGGACGACGCTCGTGAGGTCACGGTCGGACTCGAGTGCGGCATCGTGCTCGAGAACCACAACGACGTTCAGGTGGGCGACATCATCGAGTGCTTCGTCATCCAGCCGAAGCCGCGCTAGCCATGGCGTATAAGCGATCGGACCGGGTCAACTCGTTGCTTCAGCGCGAGCTCGGCACCCTGATCAGCGAGGAGCTGCGCGACCCGCGCATCGCTTTTCCGACGGTGACCGCGGTCGAGATCACCCCCGACCTTCGCAGCGCGCGCGTACATGTGAGCGTGCTCGGCGATGAAGAGGCGTCGGAAAAGACGATGAAAGCGCTTGAGGACGCGAAGCCGTTCCTCCGGCGTGAGCTCGGCTCGCGAACCGACCTGCGATTCGTCCCGGAGCTCACCTTCGTCCACGACCGCTCGGCCGAGCAGGCCGTGCGGATCTCGGCGCTGCTCCGCGAGGCCCGCGAGCGCGAGGGTCGATGAAGGAGATCACGGCCGCGTTGCACGGCGCCCGCCGGATCGCGCTCGTCTCGCATCGCGATCCGGACCCGGACACGATCGGTTCGGCGCTGGCACTGGGCCTCGGTCTCGAATCCCTCGGCAAGCGAGTGTCCTGGCACTGCGCCGATCCGGTACCCGAGCAGCAGCGTTTCCTCCACGGGAGCGATCGCTTCACACAGGAGCCGCCTCCGGAGGATGTCGACCTCGTCGTGACGGTGGACTTCGGGTCGGTCGATCGCGCGAAATTTGCTCTCCCGTCGCGTCCCAAACTCGTGAACATCGACCACCATGCGTCCAACGACAACTTCGGCACCGCGAATCTCGTGGACGTCACCGCCGCGGCCAGCGCCGAGCTCGTCTCGCGTGTCATCGACGCGCTCGGCGTCAAGTGGACACCGGAGATGGCAACCGCGGCACTCGTGGGGATCATGACCGACACCGGCTCATTCCAATTCCCGAGCACCGACGCCCGCGCGCTCGGTCGTGCTGCTCGACTCCGCGAGGCCGGCGCTGACCTGCAGGCGATCACCTACAACATCTTTCGGAACAAGCGTTTCGAAGCACTGAAGCTCTGGGGCTTCGCTTTCGCTCGGCTCGTCCGCGAGGACGGCGGCCAGCTTGTCTGGACGGAGATCCGCGCAGGCGATATCGAGCGGGCCGAGGCACGGGACGAGGACATCTCGGGTCTGGTCGAGCAGATCGCACGCTCCAGCGGCATGCGCGTTGCGCTCCTCTTCAATGAGCAGAGGGGCAGCGTCAAGGTCTCCTGCCGCACCTCGCAGTGGGAGCCCTCGGTAGACGCCTCGGCGCTCATGGCGCGGTTCGGTGGGGGCGGCCACGTGCGCGCTGCCGGTGCGCTGATCATGGGCGACCTCGCGGACATCCGCGACCGCGTCCTCGATGCCGCGCGCGCCGCGCTCGACGGTGCGAAGACCCGCGCGCCCATCAGCGCCTGATCGCTCCAACCGACCCGCCGTCCGGCGTACTTGCGATCGATAAGCCTGAGGGCTGGACCTCCCACGACATCGTCGCGCTCGTCCGTGGCGTGCTCGGCACGAGGCGCGTCGGCCATGGCGGAACCCTCGACCCACAGGCGACCGGACTGCTGCCGGTCCTGGTCGGCTCCGCGACGAAGTTCGCCGACCGTCTCCACGAGGCGACCAAGGTCTATGACGCGCTGGTCCGCTTCGGCTCGGAGACGGCCACCGACGATCGGGAAGGGGCCGTTACGCGCGAAAGCGGAGTTCCGGCTCTCGCGACGGACACCGTCGAACCGGCTCTCGCGACATTACGTGGCGTCATTGGGCAGGTTCCGCCGCAGTACGCAGCGTTGAAGGTGTCCGGCCGCCCGGCATACGCACGAGCGCGGCGCGGCGAGACGGTCGCTCTGGCGGCGCGAACCGTGCAGGTCTTTCGTCTCGACGTGATCGAGATCGCTCCGCCGGACCTGCGCCTTTATGTGGTGTGCTCATCAGGGACCTACGTTCGCGCGATCGCACGCGACCTCGGACGCGCTGTCGGCTCCGCGGCGCATCTCGCGCGTCTCCGGCGCCTCGCGGTGGGCGCGCTCGAGGCTCGGGACGCGCTGACTCCGGAAGAGCTCCGCGCGCGTGGCCGCGAAGTCAGTGCGCTCCTTCGGCCGCCGAATGACGATTTGTTGACGCTCGACCGCCGATTCCTCGAGCGATCCGCTGGTACGATCGTCGGAGCGGGGGAGTCAGCCTGATGCTCGCCAAATCACTCGAGCGCTTCATCAAGTGGGCGCTGTCGGCCTGGCGCGACCTCTCCCTCGACGCGAAAGTGGTCGCGCTCTTCGGTGTCGGCAACTGGTTCCTTCTCTTCGCGAACCACACGACTGTCGCGGCGACCCACGACGTGCCGCTCTGGCAGCTGTTTCCGGCCGGCGCGGACGTCGTGTTCCTCATCGTCTGCGGCACGCTCGCGTTTGCCTACCCCTTCCGGGATCACCGCTCCCGCGGGTCGTTCACGACGCGCGCTCGAGTGGCCCATCTCGTCGCGATGATCGCCGCATTCGTGATCATCCCGACATTCGCCTCGATCATCCTTCGTGAGACCGGCAAGCCGTACACCTATATCCACGACGGCGCGCTCATGGTCGAGGAGGCCTCACGAAAGCTCCTCGCCGGCATGAACCCGTATGTCGCCGACTATCTCGACACTCCGATGTTCTTCTGGCCGATGATCAACAACCCGGCCCTCTACCACCTCACCTACTTCCCATTCATGTTCCTCGTGAGCGCGCCATTCGTGTGGTTCTTCGATCACTTCGGCTTCATTTGGGACCAGCGGTACCTCTACCTTCCGGCCTACGTCGGCACACTGGCGCTCGTCCCATTCCTGGTGCGCGGGGCCGCTCCGCGCCTTGCGATGACCGCGGCGATCGCGCTCAACCCGCAGCTGTTCCCATTCGTCGTGGAAGGAAGGAACGATTTCTTCGTGCTGCTGTTCCTGTTCGGGGGGCTCGCGCTCCTCATGCGTGAACGCCGCACGATGTCCTCGCTCGCGTTCGCGGCTGCCGGCGCGGCCAAGCTCCATGCGCTCATCTTCCTGCCCTTCGTGGCCGTGTACATGGTCGCTACGAAGCGGCCGCGCACGGTGCGGGATGTGGTGGCCGCGCTCATGCCGACATGGCCCGCCGCTCTCCTCTTGATCGCGACGTTCGTCCCGTTCCTCGTGAACAACTTCGGCGCGTTCTGGGATGACGTCGTCAGCTACAACGCCGGCGGCGCCGCATGGACGTATCCGATCTCGGGGATGGGCTTCTCCGCCATACTCCTCGGGCTCGGCCTGATCCCGTACCGGCAGGCGGATTTTCCATTCGCGGCCATCGAGATCGCGATCGCGACACCGATCGCCGCGTGGTGGTTCATCCGGCTGTGGCAGCGACCCACCATCGCGACGCTCCTCGCCGGCTACGCGCTGACACTCCTCGCGTTCCTCTTCTTCGGGCGGTACTTCCAGGGGAACTACCTCGGGTTCATCGCCGCCGTCTTCACGCCGGTGCCGTTCCTGGCGACGCGCGCGGCTCGGCGTGTTCCGCGCCGAGTCCGTCGGCCCGCTCCGGCGATCGTCACGGCGCCTCGCCCGGTCCGCGAACCGCAGCCGGCGCCTTCGCTATTGCCCGAGCCGGCCCCCATCCCGGTCGCGCTCGACGCCATCGCCGAACCCACGCCTGCCGGAGTCGGTGCGGCCGACTAGTCTCGGTTCATCGAAGCGCTCCATGACTTCACCGCGTGGCCGAAAGGGCCAGTACATCTTGCGATCGGCGTATTCGATGGTGTCCATCTCGGGCACCGCGCGCTCATAGAACGACTCGCCCGGGGCGCGCGAGAAGCCGGCGCACGAGCGGTCGCGGCGACATTCGACCCGCTCCCCATCCAAGTGCTCGCGCCCGGCGCGCCGGCCTCAGCACTCTCCGATGTCCACGATCGTGTAGAGCTGCTGCGCGAAGCCGGAGCGGATGCGGTCGTGATCTTCCAATTCGACGACGCCTTCGCGAGGCTCTCCGCCGACGAGTTCGTGGATCGAGTGAAGGGGGCGTGCGACGTCCGGCGGATCGTGGTCGGTCCGGACTTTCACTTCGGCCGCCGCGCCGAGGGCGATGTTGAGAAGCTCCGCGAACGGGGCAAACGCGATGGGTTCGTCGTGGACGTGGTGTCACCGATCCAGATCGACGGCGCGGTCGTCAGCTCCACCCGTGTTCGCAACGTGCTCCTCGGCGGCGACGTGGAGGCCGCAGCGCGGCTCCTGGGCCGGTCGTACGGCATCCGCGGGCGTGTCGTGCACGGCGCCAAACGTGGCCGCGCGCTCGGCTTTCCCACCATCAACCTCGCGCTGCCCAAGGAGCGGCTCCTGCCGCGCGATGGGATCTACGCCATGTGGGCCGAGATGGGGGAGGAACGTTTCAAGGCCGCCGCGTCGCTTGGGGTCCGGCCGACGTTCGGCGCCGGCGAGCGCGTGCTCGAGGCTTTTCTTCTCGATTTTTCCGGAGACGTCTACGGCGAAGAGGTCGAGGTCGCATTCGTGAAAAGATTGCGCGACGAGATAGCGTTCGCGAGCCCCGCCGAGCTGTCTGCGCAGATCGCACGCGACGTTGAGGACACGAGAGGAGCGCTTTCCAGATGAGCACCAGCGTCGCCCCGAAATACCGGGCCGTCGTAGGCTGGGAACACCTGCCCGCCGGCTACACCCATCCCGACGTCGCCGCCGTCGCCGTCAACTCCAAAGGACGCGTTTATCTCTTCTGCCGCGCCGAGCATCCCGTGCTCATGTACGAGCCCGATGGTCGCTTCGTCGGCTCGTGGGGCGAAGGCATGTTCACCATGCGGACGCACGGCATCACGATCGCTCCCGACGATTCGGTCTGGTGCACCGACGACGCTGGACACTCGGTGCGTAGGTTCACGCCCGATGGAAAGCTCCTGCTCGCACTCGGCGAGAACGCGGGGAAGCCTTCCGATAGTGGATACGACGGCTCAAACCTCACGACGATCGTCCGCGGTGCGCCGCCCTTCAACCGTCCGACGAATCTCGCTGTGGCGCCGAACGGGGACCTGTATGTCACGGACGGCTACGGGAACGCTCGAGTGCATCGCTTCTCCGCGGCTGGAAAGCTGCTCGCGTCATGGGGCGAGCCGGGCACCGGACGCGGTCAGTTCATGCTGCCGCACGGCATTGCAGTCGATGCCACCGGCAACGTGCTCGTCTGCGATCGGGAGAACGATCGGATTCAGGTGTTTACCTCGCAGGGCCGCTTCATAAAAGAGATCACCGAGGTGCAGCGCCCGACGCAGATCGTCCTTGCCCGCGGCCTCATGTACGTCTCCGAGCTGGGCTGGCGCGTCGGTCAACGCTCGTTCCGGAACGGACCGATCGAGCGCGACTTACCGAGCAGGGTGAGCGTGTTGGACGCGAACGGCACCGTCGTCACGCGGCTTGGTGGACCGGATCCGTGCGCGTCCGGAAGCTTCTGCGCCCCGCACGGCCTCGCGGTCGATTCCAACGGCGATCTCTACGTGGCCGAGGTCGTCTGGACCATCGCCGGCAAAGCGGGCCTCGTCCCGCCGGATTGCCACACCGTGCAGAAGCTCGTGCTAGCGGCCTGAGCGACGGCCTCCGTCTGAATCTTCGGGCGGCCCCTCGATAGGCCGCTGGACCTCGCCACCGAGGTACCACGGGATGAGGTGCAAAGGACGGCCACCGTGTCGGCGCCGCTGGGCTCGGCCGGTGAGCCACGCAAAAAGCGCCACGATCGCTCCGAGCCAGATCGCTCCAACAAGAAACGCGACCGCGCCCTCTGGAGTCATGCCAGTACGGTACTAGATGTCGAAACGCGGCCGGTGCGGAGGCTTGGTAGATTCGGCAAAGATGCCCTCACCGAACAATCCGCTGCGCTACGGCTTGAAGTTCTCGCAGCAGGTCCATCCGATCGATGTGCAGGTCGATGTCTGGCGGACCGCCGATGCGGCGGGCTTCGATCACATCTGGCCGTTCGATCACCTGATCGCCCTCGGACCGGATCCCACGGCGCTCATCTTCGATGGTTGGACCGTGCTCGGCGCGATGGCCGCGATCACCACGCGCGCACGGATGGGATTGAACGTGACCGGCAATCTCTACCGGCATCCGGGACTCATGGCGAAGATCGCAGTAACGGTGGATCACCTCTCGAAGGGCCGCCTCGAGTTCGGGATCGGCACGGGCTGGAACGAGCCCGAGTTCACACAGTTCGGCCTGCCGTTTCCGAGTGCGGGCGATCGCGTCACGATGCTCGACGAGTCGTTGCGCGCGATGAAGCTCCTGTGGTCGGAGCCACGAGCGACCTACAAGGGCCGCTTCTACGAGCTGAAGGAGGCCATCGCGGAACCCAAGCCGGTGCAGCGACCGCACCCCCCGATCTGGATCGGCTCGAAGGGTGAGCGGATGTTGCGACTCACCGCTCGCCACGCGGACGTGTGGCATTCGAACGCCGCAACGTTCGAAGAAGGCGTTGCGTTGAGCAAGGCCCTGGACGCGGCCTGCACGAAGGCGGGCCGCGATCCGAGCTCCGTGCGCCGCTCGATCTCGATGCGCCTCACGACCCCGGAGGAGACGCTCGCGAAGGCAACGACGACCATCGCTGCCGGATTCACCGAAATTCTCGTCATGATCGGCGGCGGGAACATGCCCGCCGGCGACCCGCGGAAGCGCGCTGAAGAGGCCGCTGCACTCCTTCCGCGGCTACGAGCGCTCGGCTGATCGTTCCGCATCCGGTAGACTCATAAGCGAATAAGAGATCCAAAGGATCAAGAAAGGACAACGGGTGCCGTCAGCGACGCTCCCTAAGAAGAATGAGGTGATCACGGCATATCGCCGTGACGAGAAGGACACCGGCTCGCCGGAGGTCCAGATCGCGCTCCTGACCGAGCGGATCAAACACCTCACCGAACATCTGCGCACCGCCCGCCACGACAATGCCAGCCGCCGCGGGCTGCTCAGCATGGTCGGTCAACGCCGACGGCTGCTCGCCTACCTGCACCGCAGAAGCCCGGAGCGATACCAGGAAGTCATCGGGCGACTCGGTCTGCGACGGTGAGACCGCCCGCGTAAGCGGAACCCAGGGAACTTCCTGGGTTTTTTCATTAGGCACCCGAGATCAACAACCACATGCCAGTTACTCGTTCCCAGGCGACCATCAATGGAAAGCCGCTCACCTTCGAGACAGGCAAATACGCGAAGCAGGCGGGCGGCGCCGTCACGATCCAGTACGGCGATACGGTCGTGTTCGCCGCAGCGACCGTCGCAAAAACCATCCGCACGGGAATCGATTTCTTTCCGCTGACCGTCGACTTCGAAGAGCGCCTGTACGCCGCGGGGAAGATACCCGGCTCATTTCCCCGTCGTGAGGGCCGCCCCTCCGAGGAAGGCATCCTCACCGCGCGCCTTACCGACCGCCCGATCCGGCCGCTCTTTCCGAAGGGCTTCCGCAACGACGTGCAGATCATCGTGTCGGCTTGGTCGGCCGACCAGGAAAACGATTACGACGTTCTCGCGGTGAACGCCGCGTCCGCCGCCCTGACGATCTCGAACGCTCCGTTCGAAGGTCCGATCGGCTGCGTGCGCGTCGGCACCGTCGACGATGAGCTCACCCTCAATCCGACGATCCAGCAGATGGAAGAGAGCAAGCTCGACCTGATCGTGGCCGGCACGCGTGACTCGATCATGATGATGGAGGCCGGCGCGCACGAGGTCACCGAGGACTTTCTCATTCAGGCCCTCGCGCTCGCGCAGGAGGGCATCAAGAAGATCTGCGACGCGCAGATGGATCTGCAGCGTGCCGCGGGCAAGCCGAAGATGGAATACGTCGTGGTCGTCCCGGACCCGGCGCGTCTCGGCGCGGTCACGTCGTTCCTGAGCCAGCGGCTCCGCGCGAAGCTCCGCAACCCCGACAAGGCGCAGCGCGAAGCCGGCCTCGACGAGCTCAAGCTCGAGGCGGTCGCGCAGTTCGCGACCGGCGAGAATGCACCGCTGACGCTCGAGGAGGTCACTGCGGTCTACGAGCAGCTCCTCGAGGAGGAGTTCCGCAAGGCCGTCACCGAGGAGAACCTCCGTCCGGACGGCCGCGGCACCAAGGACATCCGCCAGCTGTCGATCGAAGTCGGCGTCCTGCCACGCACTCACGGTTCCGCCGTCTTCACTCGCGGGCAGACGCAGGTCCTCTCGGTCGCAACGCTCGGCCCCGGCGGGGACGAGCAGATCATCGACACGCTCTCGCCCGTCGACACCAAGCGCTACATGCACCACTACAACTTCCCGCCGTACTCGGTCGGCGAGGTTCGCATGATGCGTGGCGCCGGCCGGCGCGAGATCGGTCACGGCGCGCTCGCAGAGCGCGCCATCCTCCCGGTCCTCCCAACGAAGGAGGAGTTCCCGTACACGATCCGTGTCGTCAGCGAAACGCTCGAGTCCAACGGGTCGTCATCGATGGCGTCGACGTGCGGCTCGACCCTCGCGCTCATGGACGCCGGCGTCCCGATCAAAGAGATGATCGGCGGCATCGCAATGGGTCTGGTCACCTCGGGCGACAAGTGGACCGTCCTCACGGACATCCAGGGCCTCGAGGACCACTACGGCGACATGGACTTTAAGATCACGGGCTCGGCGAAGGGCGTGACCGCGCTTCAGATGGACATCAAGATCAAGGGGATCTCGCTCGACATCATGCGTGCGGCGTTCCAGCAGGCGCGCGAAGCGCGCCTCGTCATCATCGAAGCGATGCGCAACGTCATCAGCGAGCCGCGCCCCGACCTCTCGCACTGGGCGCCGCGCATCGAGACGATCAAGATCCAGCCCGACAAGATCCGCGAGGTCATCGGCCCAGGCGGCAAGATGGTCCGCGCGATCCAGTCCGAGACAGGCACGACCATCGAGCTCGAGGACGACGGGACCGTTCGCATCACCGGTGCGAAGGCCGAGGGCCGCGACAGGGCTCGCGCGATGATCGAGGGTCTCACGAAGGAGCCCGAGGTCGGCGAGGTCTACGACGGCAAAGTCACTCGGATCATGAGCATCGGCGCGTTCGTCGAGTACCTTCCCGGGAAGGAAGGTCTCGTACGGATCAGCGAGCTCTCGACCGAGCGAGTCAACACCGTCGAGGACGCCGTCAAAGTCGGCGACAAGGTGAAGGTGAAGGTCGCCGAGGTAGACCGGATGGGCCGGGTCAACCTGTCGATTCGCGCCGTGAGCGAGAACGGCAACGACTACGAGACACGCCAGCGCGCCGAGCGCGAGCGGTACCGCGAGCGCGACGAGCGCGGGGGCGGTCCGCGACCCGGCGGCGACAGGGGTGGGTTCCGACGCGGCGGTCCGCCGCGCCGATAATTCCACATCCTCACCTTAGTTTTA
>DASPWX010000163.1:0-20923 GCA_035637615.1 Bathyarchaeia archaeon
GCGACTGAAATATTTGTCCGTTTTCACGACACGATCCCCGACGCCACGGAAACGCAGTTCGCCTCCGGGATCGGCCACCTTCTCGAGGCAGCCGCCGGCATCGCCGTCCTGACACCACACCTGCGGCTGCGCTCAAGGCGCACCTGGATCGTCGGCAACGCGGTAGCGGTCGCCTACTGGTCCGCTCAGGTCCTCGTGCTCACGCCGCCGTGGTTCGCGTTCCAGGGCCAGTTCGACGTCATCCGCGCGGCCGCACTGGGCACGCTCGCGGCCGGCGCTCTGATCAGTGCTGTTTTGTGGCGTGCCGCTCCACCGCGGCGATGAGCGCATCGATCTCGAACGGCTTGGCAAGGTAGCCGTCGGCCCCGATCTCCGCGGCCCAGCGGCTCGCGTTCTCGGCGGCGGTCATCACCACGATCGGGGAGCGCTTACCTGAATCGCGGAACCGCCGCGCGAAACCCCACCCGTCGAGCACCGGCATGCGCATATCGAGGAGGACGAGCGCCTCGCCATTCACCTTCGCGAGGGCTTCCTGCCCGTTCTCGGCCGAAATGACCTCGTGGCCTTCAGCAGCGAGGATGTCGGAGATGACGGCGACGATCGATGGATCGTCATCCACCACGAGAATGCGGCTCAGGGCGTGCCTCCGAGGGGAAGCACGACGTGGAACGTGCTGCCGGCGCCGACGCGACTTTCCACCGAGATGCGGCCCCCATGTTGCTCCACGATGCCCTTACAAATAAAGAGGCCAAGACCCATTCCCGCGAACCGGCGGTCGTCGACGTTCGTGCCGCGGTGAAAGCGCTCGAATATCTGCGGTAAGTCGGCCGCGGGGATCCCGATCCCCTCATCTGTGACGTCGATGTGCGCCAGCCCGTCCCGCTTCGTGATCGCGACCCGGACCTCGCTGCCCTCGGGGCTGTACTTCACCGCGTTCTCGATGAGGTTTTCGAGGACCTGAGCGATCCGGCGCGGGTCATAGCTCCCGATGACCGGCGCGTCGGCCGACAGCGCCATCCGACGGCTCTGGTACGTGTCGCGGCCGGCGATGTCGCGCGCGACCTCGACGAGGTCGACCGGCTCGCGTTCTCCGACGAGCTTGCCTTCCTCGAGGCGCGCCGAATCGAGCAGCTCGACGACGAGCGCCGAGAGGCGTCTGGCCTCGAGCACAATGCGCCTGATCCCGGTGATGTCGGCCGGCGCCGAGGGTTCAGTGACGGCGCGTCGCTCCAGGAACTGCGCCTGGGCCACGAGGGTCGTGAGTGGCGTCTTGAGGTCGTGAGCGGCCGCCGAGATGAAGTCCTCCTTTAGACGAGCGGCCTCCTCATGCGCCCGAACGCGCGCCGCGTCGTCGATGAGACTGCGGCTTTCGAGAATGACGGCCGCCTGATCCGCGAGGAGCTGGACGAGATCGAGGTCATCCTCGCTGAACACAGGCTGGTGATAGGTGTACGCCTCGAGCGCTCCGAGTCGCTCTGCCGCCGCCGAAATCGGCGCGATCAGCAGGGATCGCACGCCATGCGCACGGTACGCGGGCGCAAGTGCTGGGTTGGCACGCGCCGCATCTGCGTAGTAGCTGGGGCGCTGCGTTTCGAAAGCGCGCCAGATCAGATACTCGCTCGGGCCGATCTCGTTTGGCAGGACACCGTGAGGATCCTGAAAGCGCAGCTTGTTAGTCTCGCGGTCGTAGAGGCCGATCGTCGCGCGTGCGCCGAGGGTCGAACCCGCTCCTTCCTGAAGCGCACGCACGATCGAGGGCGTGTCTGGAAGGCGCGGCAGGCTGGCCGCGCGGCGGAGAAACGCCCGTAGCTCCGGCTCCTGCCACGCTCTGCGAAGGATCGCCGGCGGAGCGAATCCAATGAAGTACGCGATCGCCGATCCGAGCGCGAGTACCTGGACGAGTCCATCAAGGACACCGGCCGCAGCCGTGACCACCGGAGATAGACCCGCCACGAGGATCGTGAGGCCGAGGAGAAGGGTGGCGGCGGCGATCGCCTCGAGGCGCCGGCGGGTGACGCCCGAAGACCGTCGCGCGGCCCGAATGAATTTCACAGCGCAATACGTCGCGAGCGCGGCGAAGTAAACGACGATCACGAGAACAATCGACGTGGGCGGCTGTCCCACCGTCGCCAGGAAGGCGATCGCCGAAAAGAGGAGTCCCGCTTCGGCGAGACGATTCGCAGCGAACGGGACGGTCGAGAAATCATCCACGAGGCGCAGCAACAGATAGGGCATCGCGATGACGAGGATGGTCACGATGTCGTTGACGAGCTCGACCTGCTCCAGGCCAAGGGTCGTCACGACACGGGACTCGACGATGAAGACGGCGATCGCGCCGAAGAAGAGCGCGATGTCGACGCTCGTTCTCGTCCGGCGTCGAACGGCGGTCCAAGCCACCAGCAGGAAGACGAGCACGAAGATCAGCTCGGTGAGAACAGAGACGAGGTCTAACGCGCTCACGGAGACGCGATTCTAGGTAGCCCCCCTGCTGCGGAGGAAGCCCGACGAGCCCTAACTCGCTCGGTTGGGCGCGTAAGAGGCGCAGAGCATGCCGAAATAGGTTGGCGCTTCGTAGGAGAGAAGCTCGCCTTTCCAGCCCTGCTCGCCGAGCGCGCCCTCGAGCATGAGCATCTGCCAGTAGCTGTCGGCCTTCGCTTCGCGGGCCAGGGCCGATCCGAGGCGCGAGAAGCGCAGGCCGTCGTCGTCTTTGATCAGCCGCACGACAGCCTCGTCGAACTCCTTGGATTTCGGCGTGAAGCCGTACGGCCCCTTGGCGTCATGCCCGTGGCCGTGATCGCAGCTCGCGATGAGCGCGACGCGCTTTCGCGACGCTGCGGCCGCCTCTCCGATGGCACGCCCTGCTCGGACGTGCACGCCGTCGCTCAGATCGCGCGCGGGCGCGACGACGGCGACCGGCACCGGCGGTTCCGCGCGCCCTCCCATGAAGTGCGCCGGGATCAGGACGGCCCAGTCCATCGGGAAGACGGCGGACGCCGGATCGTTCGCGCCGTAGCTCACCGCCACGACGGGGATCCCCGCCGCACGGACGGCGTCGCGGATGGAGAGCGCGATCTCGCGGTCGATCGGGATCCGCATCGAGATGCCGCTTCCCCACTGGACAAGATCTCCCGAAACCGCCGCCGCGTCGACGACCGCCATGGCGCCCTCGACGTGGATGTTGTGCGGCGTGAGCACGATGGAGACATCAGGTTCGGCGGCGACGAAGCGGCGACCGAGCTCCTGCATCCCCGCGGTCGTGGCATTCGCGAGCATTGGTCGGTCCTTGGGCTTGGCTTCCGGGATGGCGATCGATCCGTGAGGCGCGATGCACGCGAACACCAGCGGCATTCGCGCGAGTATGCGCGCCTAAACTTGATGCACCCCTCGGGCCGCTAGCTCAACGGTAGAGCAGGGGACTTTTAATCCCTTGGTTCCGGGTTCGAATCCCGGGCGGCTCACAGCGGCTGCGCTCAGTTCAGAACCGCGCGCTCCACCTGATCGACGAGCTCGTCCACGATGAACGGCTTTCCGCATACGTAGGCGGCGCCCAGGAGACTCGCGATCTCCCTGCGGTCGGCTCGTCCACTCACAACAACGATCGGGACCTCGTTGGCGTCCGGCCGGCGCTCGCGCCAGCGCGCCACGAACTGTGTCCCGTCCTGGTCGGGGAGTCCGATGTCGAGAACGACCGCGGCCGGCTTCCGCGCGAGCGCGGTTCGCAGCGCCTGACTGGCGTCGACGGCCGCGACGACGTCAAGTCCCGCGGCACGTAAAGACTCCGTAATCAACCTGCGGATGTCGTTGTCGTCCTCGATGACCAGGACCCGCCGGTTCAGCCGCCCCTGCATGAAGAATTTATGGTGTCACTAGATTGAACAACGCGCCAGCAACGAGCTCAGAAGCGAGCGCTATATCCCACGCAGCAGGTCGGCCAAGGGAACGTCCAAGCGCTTAGCGAAGTGGGCGAGAGCCGAGAGGGAGGGCGCCACACGCCCTGTCTCCATCTTCCACACGTACTGGCGCTGGAAATAAACGACACCTTTGGGTGTCGCGCCGAGCTCGGCCATGGTGAGCCCCCTCTTCTCCCGAAGCTCGCGTATCCGTTTCCCCACCTTCTTGAGGAGCCGCGGCTCGCCAGGCACGTCCGGGTTCACCCTCGCCGGCATACGAACTCAACGATCTCACCCAGAGCGTCATCTCCGTACGACGCGGTGAACATCGCACGCGAATGCTCGCTCCCGCCGAAGGCGACGAGCTTCTTCGGCGCGCCGGCGGCGGCGAAGCAGCTCAGCACGTTCGGCATCAGGCGCAGACGATCGCGGTCCGCGAATACGAACAGCTTCCGGCCGCTGATCTTCTTCGAGAGGTCGTCAGGGACGGCAGCGACAGGTGCGGAGATCGCCACGACACACTCGACGTCGCCCTCGAAGCTCGACGCGAGAACCGCGCTTCCGCCCATCGACGAGCCGACGAGGGCGATCTCCTTGACCCCGCGCGTCCGGAGAGCCGCCTTCGCCGCACGGAGGTCGGCCACCGGAGTCCACGGCTTGCCGGCGCGATAGCGGTTCGTCTTTCCCGTCGATCCGGCGTACCCGCGGAGGTTCACGGCCAGCGCCGGCACGCCGCGCGCGACGAAGAGCGGCGCGACGCCCCGCCAGCCCGACGCATCCCAGTTCTGTCCGTGTACGAGGATCGCGACGCGCGTCGCGGGCAGCCTGCCGTAGAGATCCGACTGGATCGTCTCGCCCTCGCTCGGAAAGCCGAGACGCTCCTGCGGCGGGATGCTCGTCGCGGTCGCCATCACGGAACCGGATCGAGCAGCGGCTTGCCCTCGATGAACGCGCGGATGTTCTCGGCCGCTCGGACCGCCATGCGGGTCCGGGTCCGCTCGGACGCGGACGCGATGTGCGGAAGAAGCACGGCGTTTTCGAGATCGAGCAAGGCGGGCTCGACCGCCGGCTCGCGCTCGTACACATCCAGGCCGGCGCCGGCGATGACGCCTTCCTTGAGCGCCTGGGCGAGAGCCTTCTCGTCGACAACCGGGCCGCGCGAGGTGTTGATGAGGATTGCGGTGCGCTTCATCTTGCGCAGGCGATCGGCGTCCATGAGGTGTCGCGTCTCGGCGAGGAGCGGCACATGCAGGGAGACGAAATCGCTGCGCGCGAGCAGGTCGTCCAGGCTTTCGACATACGTCGCGCCGAGCTCCTGTTCCGCGCCGGGGTTGCGGCGCGCGTCGTGATACAGGACCTTCATCGCGAACCCACGAGCGCGTCGAGCCACTGCGAGGCCGATCCGGCCCATGCCGACGATGCCCAGCGTGGCGCCGTGCACGTCCTGCCCGGTGAACATGAACGGCGTCCAGCCGCGGTAGTGCCCTGCTCGCAGAAAGCGCTCTGCCTCGCCGAGCCGGCGCGCGGTCGCCAGAAGCAGAGCGAACGCGCCGTCGGCCGTGGTCTCGTCAAGGATCCCCGGCGCGAACGTCACGGGTATGCCCCGCTCCTTCGCGGCGATCACGTCGATGTTGTCGTAACCCGTGCCCATGGTCGCGATCATCCGAAGCTTCTTGGCACCGTGAATGGCGTCGCCATTCACGGGATTCGCCGGGAGCGTGTAGACAATGTCCGCGTCGGCGATCATCCGGGCGACCTCGTCGGCCGTCGGGATGGGGGGCTCGTCCGGGCCGACCGAAACGTCGCCGTTGGCGCGCAGGATCGCGAGCGCGTCGTCCGCGATGGGCCGTGTGACCACGATCTTCACGAGCGCGAGCGAGTCTATGCCGCCACAATTTCGGCGTGCCCAAACGCGTCGCGGTCGACGAGGTGGCCGTGCATAACGAGCGCATGTGGGAGCGGCTCGCAAAAGCGGGGATCCCGTACACGCGGCCGCAGGGCACGCCGCCGCGCACCCGGGAGGGCAAGCGGCGCTTTCTCGATCGCATCACGAACGGGACCCTGAAAGGCATTGAGCTCGAGGGAAAGCGGGTTCTCTCACTCGCCGGGGGCGGGGGCTGGGACGCGATCCTCTTCGCGGAGCTGGGAGCCGCGACGACGCTCGTGGATATCTCCAGGCGACAGCTCGCGACCGTGCGGCGGCTCGCGCGGAGCCGCGGGACCGAGCTCGACTACCTGCGGACCGACATGCGCGACCTGAGCGCTCTCGGCAGCGGCGAGTTCGACGTGGTGTTTCACCAGCATTCGCTTGTGTTCGTCCCGGATCCCGCACGCGTGATCGCCGAGGTGACCCGCGTGCTCGCAGCCGGCGGCGTGTACGTGTTCTCGACGATGCATCCGGTGACCTTTCTCTTCTACGAGTCGTGGACCGGGACCGGATGGCGCCCGAAGAAGACCTACTTCAGCGATCGCCCGGTCCCCGTCCTCGACCCGACGTGGGACTTCGGTCGCGTGAAGGTACGCGCGCCGACGTACGAGTACGCGCACCGCACCTCGGACCTGGTCAACATGTGCGTCCGCGCAGGCCTCAGCGTCGACGGACTCTGGGAATGGTCACCGCACTACGAGGGCGGGCCGGCTGGGTCGGACGATGCACTGGAGCAAAAGCTCCCGGCGTTCATTCAGATGCGCGCGAAGAAGACCTCTTCTTTTTCGGGCCTCGGAGCGAACGGCTCGCGTCCGCGTACTGATCCACCAGCGCCGCCACCCTTCGTGCCGCCACCGGGATATTCACGGCCCAGCCCACGCCGAACACCCGCTCGCTGAAGATCTCATCGGAGTCGGGATTCCAGTACGCCTCGCGGAGGCGCTCGAACGTCGGCAGACGGAAGTCGTAGGGCACGACGCCGGCGACCTTGCCATGCCACGTTCGCTCCGCGTCGGGCTTCTTGAGCTCCTGATAGATCGCACCGAAGAACGCGAGCCAGACCGCGGTTCGCGCAAGGCGATACAGGTCCTTCATCTTGAAACGATCACTGGAGCAGGAGTGGTGCCGGGATGCATCGCCGGGACTCCTTTCGCGCAGAGCGGACATTCCGCGGCCGTATATGAGGGAATGTCGAGCCGCCAGAGGGCGTGGATCGGCGCATCGAGGAGCGCCGCCCCGCCAGATCGGTCGACGAGGACCGCCGCGCCTGCCACGGTCCCGCCCGCCGTACGCACCGCGTCGATCGTTTCCTGAAGGGAACCGCCCGTCGTCATGATGTCGTCGACCACCAGCACACGCTCGCCGGGCGCGAGCGCGAACCCGCGCCGAAATTCACGGCCCGATGCCCCTTCGCGCCGCTCCGCGTAGATCGCGCGAACGCCGAGCTGCCGCGCGACCTCGTGCGCGAGGATGATCCCGCCGGTCGTGGGGCCGGCGACGGTCTCGACACCGAGTGACCCCGCCCACACGGCAACGGCGGAGCAGAGCCGCTCCGTGTTCGACGGATGCTGGAGCACCTGGAACTTCTCCAGATAAAGGGGGGAATGACGGCCGGACGCGAGGATGAAATGTCCCTCACGGAGCGCACCCGAGTCGCGAAAGACACGCTCGACGTCGGCCGAGGCGATCGTCATCGCGGACTATTCTGCCCGGGATGAAGATCCACGACGTCTCCCTTGTGCTGCGGCCCGATATGGTCACGTGGCCCGGTGAGCCCGCGCCGAGGATCGAGCCGCTCAAGAGGATCGCACGAGGCGATTCGAACAACGTCTCGACAATCACCCTCGGAGATCACACCGGGACGCATGTCGATCCGCCTCTCCACTTCATCGAGGGCGGTAATACCGTCGACAAGCTACCGCTCGACGTGCTCGTCGGACCCTGCCGGTTGCTCGAGTTCGAAGGACAGGGTCACGTCTCAGGTGATTGGCTCGATGGGGCGAAGATCCCGAACGGAACAGAGCGGCTTCTCTTCAAGACACGGAACAGCGCACGCTGGGGAGGTCCTAGCGGCCCGTTCACGCGCGACTTCACCACCCTGAACGCAAGCGCCGCGAAGTGGTGCGTGGATCACGGCGTGAAGCTCATCGGGATCGACTACCTCTCCATAGAACCACAGGGGCCGGAGAAAGCGGGATATCCAGTACACAACACGCTGCTTCGCGCCGGCGTTGTCATCATCGAGACGCTCGATCTGCGAGGGATCGAACCCGGAGAGTACGAGTTGATCTGTGCTCCCCTAAAAATCCTCAACGGCGACGGAGCGCCAGCACGAGTGTTCCTGATCGAGCGCTGAGAAGAGGCCCGGCCGACGCCACCGAGGGCCCCCGCGGGCCGGGGAGCCGGCCGAGGCGTCCGAGGCCGGGGGGACCCCGGCACGTAAAGAGGGTTTCGGTGGCGTCGGCAAGCCTCTAAAAAGCGGCGAGAGCACGTACCATCGAGCGGATGGCAATCACGCAACGACCGCTGGCGCTCCGCCGCGACCTCATCCGGATTTTTGGAGAGGATCGCCTCGTCGCGGTCATCCGAACCAACCGCCCGGACCTGGCGCGCGCAGCGGCCCGGGCGATGAGCGAGGCGGGGGTCCGTCTCGTCGAAATCACGCTTACCGTCCCCGATGCCTTTGAGATCATCGAGGAGCTCGCGCTCGACGACGAGTTCGCCGGTCGTGGGTCGATCGTCGGTGCGGGAACGGTTCTCTCGGGCGGCCAGGCGGAGCAAGCGCTCTCCGCGGGCGCGCGTTTCCTCGTCAGCGCGGTGCTCGTGCCGGAGATGATCGAGGCCGCGCGATCTCGGGATGCGATGAGCATGCCAGGAACGATGACCCCCACCGAGATGGTCAGGGCAGCCGAGCTCGGGGCTGACTTCATCAAGGTGTTCCCGGTCTCCGCGATCGGTGGTCCGGACTTCATCGCCAACGTGCGCCGCGCGCTGATCCATCTCCCGCTCGTGGCCACCGGCAACATCGACCTCGATGAGATCCCGGACTACCTCCGCGCGGGGGTCGTCGGATTCGGCGTCGGTGGTCCGCTCATCCGCACTGACCTTCTGGAGCGCGGCGACCTCGGCGGTGTGATCGCGAACGCGGAGCGCTACCTCAACGCGACCAGGCGCCCCGCGACCAACTAACCCAGATGCCGCGCGATCTTCCGCTCGGCAACGGCGACTTCCTTGTCACGTTTGATTCGCGCTACCAGCTGCGGGACATCTATTACCCGAACGTCGGCCAAGAGAATCACACGGTCGGTGAGCCGTCGCGGTTCGGCGTCTGGGTGGACGGACAGTTCGCGTGGACCGGCGACGATGGATGGGACCGCCACATCACCTACGAGCACGAAACCCTCGTCGGCGATACGACGCTCGTCAGCCAGAGGCTCGGCCTCAGCTTGCGCTTCCGTGACGCGGTCGATTTCGACCGGAACATCTACCTGAAGGAGATCACCGTCGAGGACGCGCTGGGTCGAGAGCGCCAGGTCCGATTCTTCCAACACTTCGACGCGCACCTCTACGGCAACGACACCGGGGACTCCGCCTACTACGACCCGCGGAGCCAGGCGGTCGTGCATTACAAGGGGCGTCGCTACTTTCTGATCTCGGGGTCGAGCGGCGGGAGCGCGTACGGGCTGTCGTCGTTCGCGATCGGTCAGAAGGACGCACCCGGCAAAGAAGGCACCTGGCGCGACGCTGAGGATGGAGAGCTTTCGCGCAACCCCGTCGCGCAAGGGTCGATCGATAGCGTGGGTATGGTCGCCGTCACCGTCCCAGCAAGGGGCACCGCGACCGCGGTGTTCTGGATCGCGGCGGGCCAGGCGTACGAGGACGTTCGCGAGCTCGACAAGCTCGTCCGCGAGCGGACTCCCGCGTCATTCCTCGCTCGCACGAAGGATTACTGGCGGCTCTGGGCGAACAAGGACGAAACCATCACCGAGCATCTCCCCGACGACATCAATGGCCTGTACAAGCGATCGACGCTCGTCATCCGAACGCAGGTCGACAACAGGGGCGCGATCATCGCCGCGAACGACTCCGACGTCCTCCGCTTCAACCGCGACACCTATTCCTATCTCTGGCCCCGCGATGGTGCGCTGGTCGCCGATGCACTCGATCTCGCCGGGTACGGTGAGGTCACCCGCCGCTTCTTCTTCCTGTGCGGCGAGCTCATCACTCGGGAGGGTTACCTGCTGCACAAGTACAACCCCGACGGCTCGCTCGGCTCGTCGTGGCACGCGTGGTCGACGCCGGACGGCAGGCTCGAGCTCCCGATCCAGGAGGACGAGACGGGTCTTCCGATCTGGGCGCTCTGGCAGCACTACGACCGGGACCGCGACATCGAGTTCATCCGCCCGCTCTACCGCAAGCTCGTTCGGACGGGAGCCGATTTCATGGCGACCTACCGCGAGCCGCGCACCAAGCTGCCAGCACCGTCGTTCGATCTCTGGGAGGAACGCCGTGGCATCCACGCGTTCACGACCGCGGCCGTCTGGGCGGGGCTTACCGCCGCCCGGAACTTCGCGGTCGCGTTCGGCCAGCACGAGCTCGCAAAACGTTATGCGGTCGCCGCGCAGGAGATACGCGACGCCGCACTCGTACACCTCTGGGATGCCGACCGCGGCCGCTTCGTGCGCACCATCAGCGTGTTGCCTGACGGCACGATCGTGAAGGACGCCACGATCGACATCTCCCTCGCGGGTCTCTTCCTCTTCGGGCTTCTACCGGCAAGTGACGAGCGGATCCGCTCGACCATGCGCGCGGTCGAGGACCGTTTGTCGCTCAAGACGCCGGTGGGTGGGATCGCGCGGTACGAGAACGACTATTACTTCCAGGTTTCCTCTGACATCGCGAGCGTTCCGGGGAATCCCTGGTTCATCGCCACCCTCTGGCTCGCGGAGCACCTGATCGCGATCGCCGAAACACTCGGCGACCTCGACCGCCCGCGCGCGTACCTCGACTGGTGCGCACGCCGCGCCCTGCCCTCGGGCGTCCTGTCGGAACAGGTCCATCCCTATACCGGCGAGCCTCTGTCGGTCTCGCCGCTCACGTGGTCGCATGCGGCGTTCGTGAGCGCGGTGCAGCACTACGCACGCCGCTCTCGCCTCATCAAGGATCGCCTCCGCGATCAGGTGAAGACCGCGGGCGAGGTGATCGTGTGAGTCGCAGGCTCATGGGCGCGGCGGCAATCGTCCTCAGCGTGCTGCTGCTCGCGGTATGCACGGCCCCTCCGGTGCCTCCGCCGGCCAGCCTTGGGGTGGGACTCCAGGCATCGTTCATCCTCGCCAATCCCGCCGGTCTGCTCGCCCTCGATAGCACCGGACACGCGATCGGCCGGATCATCGACCTCCCGGCACAGAGCGCCTCGGCGACCCCGGTGCTGCACCCGTCCGGCAAGGCGATCGTGTTCGCACTCACGCAGCAGCCGGACAAGAAGACCGGATTCGGCTCGGATCTCTACACGGTCAACCTCGACGGCACCGGCTTCAAAGCGCTCGTGCTGCACGAGAGCGACAACGTCTTCTACGCGTCGCCGCGCTTCGACAGCACCGGCAACGTCCTGTACTTCCATCGCCGCGCGGCGATCATCCAAGCAGGTTCGTTCGTCGGCAACGAGGACTCGCTCGAGCGTCTCGATCTGCGGACCGGCGAGCGCAAGCGCCTCATCGTCAACGGCGCGGACCCCACGATCTCGCCGGCGGGCGATCGCATCGTCTACGTTCACCTCACCCAGGGCCAGCCCGACAACATCTGGAGCGCGAACATCGACGGCACGAATGCTCGGCCCTTCTTCAAGACGAGCGACACCTGGTGGTACCTGCAGACGCCCCGCTTCGCAGCGAAGGGTTGCGAGATCGTCTTCTCGGCGGCCGGGCACGCGATCGCCGCCGCGCCACCCTCTGCTCCCACCGACATGGCATCCGCACGAGCGCACCTCAGCATCCCGTCATACCTCTATCTCGCCCCGTGCGACGGCCTGAGCGTCAAGGAGCTCGTACAAACACTTGACGACGTGGTCCCCGCTTGGTCGCCGGACGGAACCCAGATCGCGTACGTCGGAGCCGGCGGGTTCTTCGTGGTGACGGTCGCGACCGGCAACGTGAAGACACTCGCTCAAGGTCAGGACTTCTTCTTCGGCGATCTTCTGTGGCTGAAATGATGGTCTCTATCTGACAACAGCAGCCGCAGATGGGCACACCCGCTGCACCCATGCGTGATGGCCGCAATGAAAACCGTCACGCAGCAGGAAAGAGGAGTGCCCTCATGTCGCAGGACAAATCAGACGAGCGTGGCTTCGCGGCAATGGCAGGGGCAGGGGCCCCTGATGGGGTAGGGGCCCCAGGGAGGAGCGCCGTCGAATCGCGGAGAAGGGCGGCGAGACGGTCAGCAAGGACCGCGAGCACATGAGCGAGATCGGCCGTAAGGGCGGCGAGGCCTCGGGCGAGAAGCGCCGCGAGGACGACCGCTAGCGGAGTGTTGGGCGGGCGCCCCCCTTGACGGAGGGCGCCCGCCGCGCGGACTACTCCTCGGGCCGTGCGAATCGATAGCCGACACCGCGTACGGTCTGGATGAGCGTCGGCTCCTCGGGCGATGGCTCGATCTTGTCGCGAAGACGCCCGACGTAGACCTTGAGGTATTGCGTCTCGTACCGGTACTCGGGTCCCCACACGCGTGTGAGCAGCGTGTCGTGTGTCAGCGCCTCTCCGGGATGCGTCGCGAGCTCGGCGAGAAGATTGAACTCGGTGGGCGTGAAATGGATGTCCGTTCCAGCCCTACGCACGCGTCTCGCCGTCAGATCGATCGAGAGGTCGTGTGTGTCGATCGTCCCGGAACGCGGCGCGCGAGGCGCTGACCGGCGCAACACGCTCTCGATCCGGGCCACGAGCTCTCGCGGGGAAAACGGCTTTGTGAGGTAATCGTCCGCACCGAGGCGAAGCCCCTTGATCTTGTCCTCTTCGAGGCCGCGGGCCGTGAGCACGATGATCGGCAGGTCGGTCTTTTCACGGACCTGCTCGAGCACGGCAAATCCGTCCCGTTTGGGAAGGGCGAGATCGAGCACGACGAGGTCCGGCCGCTCGGAATAGATCATGGCGAGCGCTTCGTCGCCATCCGCTGCCTCGATCGCGGTAAGGTCCTGCCGGGCGTAGGACAGCGAGCTCCGGACGAGCGCGCGCACGTCGGGCTCGTCGTCGACGATCAGGACCTTCAAGACGCGAGCGGCAAGACAGTCACGAATGCCGAGCCACCACCGGGATTCTCCTCGTATTCGAGGGTTCCGCCATGGAGCGTTACAAGCGAGCGGGCGATGGCGAGCCCCAGGCCCGAACCGGGGGTGCCGTCCGCGTTGTGACCGCGGAAGAACTTGTCGAAGATGCGCTGGCGGTCCTCGGTGGCGATCCCGGGACCGTGGTCACGCACTTCAATGCGAAGGGCGTCTCCTTTCCGGTGCGCCGCAACCAGGATCGGCGTGCCGTGTGGCGCGTACCGGATCGCGTTGACGATGAGGTTCGCGAGTGCCTGGTGCATCTTGCTGCGGTCGGCGACGACGCGAGGCGCATCCGGATCGACGTCGAGGGAGATCCATTGCCGCTTCTGCTTGGCGAGGACGGCATGGTCCGCAACCACGTCGCGGACGAGCGCGATGGCGTCGATGTCCTCTTTGTCCAGCGCGATCTGTCCTTCTTCGAGGCGTGCCATCTCCAAGAGCTGGGCGGTGAAGTCCTCGAGGCGCCGGATGTTTCGCTCGGCGCTCTCGGCGAGCTCGCGCTGAGCCGAGGTGAGCGTTCCGGGCCGTTCTCCGAGAAGGAGCTCCACGGCACCGCGCACGACAGTGAGCGGACTGCGGAAATCGTGGGACATCGCCGCGAGGAATTCGCTCTTGATCCGGTCGGCCTGCCGAAGCGCCACGGCCTCCACGGCCTGGCGCACGAACTTCTCGCGCTGCGCCCGGAGGTGCTCGAGCTCGCGCAATAGGCCCGACATCATGTAGGCCGCAAGAATGAACACACTCACGTGAAATGCCAGGCGCCAGGGCTCCGCCACAAGCCCGAACGTCTCGGAGCGATACGCCGCGATCGCGACGTATGCCAGCGAGATCGCTGCGGCCGCGGTGAAGGCACCCGCCGTTCCGAAACGAAAACCGCCGGCGATGATGATGAGACTGCCGATGACCCACGTGGTCCAGCTCGGGTCCGACGAAAACACGAGCATGGCGGAGGAAACGATGCCAATGTCGAGGACGAACATGACGCGCGTCAGCCGCTCGAAGCTCCTCGGCTTCGACTGCATCATCCAGTAGACGACCGCGGCGTACCCGAGCACGAACACGCCGAGGCCGACGAGATACGCCGTGCCGATGTTCGGGAAGAACGGACCAAGGAAAAAGATCAGACCCGCGCCACCGACGCGCGCCCAGTTGAACGTTCGCTCGAGCCGTTCCGCCACGGGCGCTAAGTTAACGCGCGCGTCGCAGGCTGGGCCGGTCCCGCTGAGGGCTGTTGACGACCGACACGGGCGTTCCGCCGCTCCTCGTCGATCATTTCGATGAAGGAATCGACCGCCGATTCACGCCACTGCTTCCCGCGCTGCCGTACCAGCTCGGCCCGCACCGCCTCCCAGGCGAGACCCTTTCGATACGGCCGGTCGGTGGTCATGGCGTCGTACGTGTCGGCAACCGAAATAACCGAGACCTCGACGGGCAGCTCGTCGCCTTTCAACCCACGCGGATAGCCGGCGCCGTCATGGCGCTCGTGATGCGAGAGCACGAGCTCAGCGCCCTCCCAGAACTCGGGAAGCCGCCGCAGCAGACGGTGACCGATCTCGGCGTGCCGTCGCATTTCCTTTTGCTCCTCGTCGGTGAGAGGACCGGGCTTCAGGAGCACCGCGTCGTTTGTTCCGATCTTGCCGATGTCGTGCACGCGCGCCGCGTCACGGATGAGCTCGACCTGGGCGTACTGCAGGCGGAGGCGTCTCGCGAGTCGCTCTGCGAGGGCGGCGACGCGTTGTGAGTGGCCATGCGTGTACGGGTCACGCAGGTCGATCAGGTCGGCCAGCTCGAGGATCGCGACCTTCGTTTGCTCGCGCACACGCGCGCTGTCGCGGAGCGTAAGCAGGACGATCCCCATCGGCACACCGAAGAGGACGAGCGTCCACGGCTGGGCCTGCGCGGCGATTGCCGCGAGCGCCCCCAGGACCAAGAGCGCCGCTTCGTATGGCAAGAGCCGCCGATGCAGCGTCCACCATCCGCTGAAGGGATTTCGCCGTACCTGAAGCGCGACGACCAGATCGACGAGCGTGCTGTGCACGACGTACTTCGCGATCGCCGCGATCCCGATGGCCCACGGCTCTCGCTCGAGGTGCGCGCCGGGACCGGCGACGAGCAGGAATGCCGCCGCGGCGGCACCGGTCGAGAGCGTCGAGGTCGCCGCATTGAAGCCCCGGTTGTACCAACTCTGACGGACGCCGCGGAAGTGGAGTGCGATGAGCGTCGTAGCTCCGGCCGCGACCATCGCGTAGAAGGGACCGAGGAGAAGGGCCGCAGCGAATGTCGCGGTGTCGTCGACGGTGATCTTCATCTTCACGGAAAGATGGACGGGCCAGAGCTGCGCAACGGCCGCCATCACCATGAGCAGCGCGAAGAGGACCGTGTCCGTTGGTCGGAGATTGCCTCGGAAGGCGGCGCTCGCGGGGAGGGCCGCGAGCGCCGTTCCGAGGACCGCGAGGATGTAGACGCGAAGAGGCCAGCGAAGACGCGACACGGGGCTATAGCCCGATGAGCGTGTACTTCACCTGGGTCGTGACATTGGACTTGCCGTAGACCGTCGAGCTCACCCAGAGGTACGTGCCGGTGACCTTCGTCTTCGTGTCGAAGGAAGCCGACGCCTTGTACGTGACCTTGATGATCACCGGGACGCCAAGGGACAGGAGCCCGCCCGACGTTAGGACCGGGCTGATCTTTGCGGTCATCGGTACGTTTGTGGGAAGCGAGACGACCGCGGCGATCGCGTTCGTCGGCACCAGCAGCTCGATCGCCACGGGCTCTTTGAGCGTGCTCGCGTAGCCAGTCGGGAACGCGGTGGTGACGTCAACGATCGCCCCATTCACCAGGAACAGCGGATCCGACTCGCACCACTGGACGCCGGCGTTGGCATCAAGACCTAGAACGAGCGTCGAGAAGGCGAACGCGAGAGCGAACGCGAGCTTGCTGAACGCAGAGGTACGAAGCCGCCCCATCTATCCACCCCATGCCCATTTGATCGCGCAACTCAGTACGAAGTGAGTACGTCGCAAGGATGAGTCGGTGATGCGGACGATTCGTGTCGCTCCGGTCGCAGGACACGTCAATAGACGGTCCGTCAACGAGTGGTAAACGCTTGCGTCAGGCAGTGGGCGGCAATGGATATCCGGCGAGGGCGGGCTCGCCACGAAGACGCGCATAGCCGGGCTTGATACGCGCGTAGATGATCGCGACACGCTCGTCGTATCCGACGAAAGCACTCTTCATCGCGTTTATCGAGAGACGCTCCACGTCCGCGAGAGTCAGAGCGGCGATCCGCGACAGGCGCTGGAATTCGTCGGAGAGCGTGACATTCGACATGAGGCGGTTGTCGGTGTTCACGGTCACGCGAAAGCGCTGGGCGATGAAGTGCCGGATCGGATGCTCCGCGAGCGTCGGTACAGCGCCGGTATCCACGTTCGACGAGGGACAGAGCTCCAGCGGGATCCGCTTGTCGCGTACGTACGCGGCGAGGGGGCCGAGCTTGACAACCTTGCCTTCGCTGATCGCCATGTCCTCGACGAGCCGCACGCCGTGCCCGATCCGGTGGGCACCGCAGTACTGCAGCGCCTGCCAGATCGAGGGCGGCCCGAACGCCTCGCCGGCGTGGATGGTGATCGAAAAGTTCTCTCGGCGGCAGAGCTGGAACGCCTCGAGGTGCGCCTTCGGGGGATGTCCGGCTTCCTCGCCCGCGATATCGAACCCGACGACCCCCTGCTCGCGGTTCGCCACGGCGAGCTCGGCCATTTCGAGTGAGTCGGTGCGGTCGCGCATCGCGCAGATGAGCTGCCGCAGCGTGATGCGGTGGGCATGCTCGGCGCGCTCGAACCCGCGTGCCACGCTCTGGACGATCTGCTCGAGGTTGAGTCCGCGCTGGGTGTGGAACACCGGCGCGTAGCGGACCTCGGCGTACACGATCCCGTCTCGCGCGAGATCTTCGCCACATTCGTACGCGACGCGCTCGAGCGCATCCTCGGTCTGCATGACCGCGATCGTGTGAGCGAATCCGCGGAGATAGAGCGAGAGCGAGCCCGACGCGGCGCTCGCGTGGAACCACCTGCCGAGCTCCTGCGCGTCCATCGTGGGCAGCCCCTCGTAGCTCTGGTCCCGCGCGAGCTCGACGACTGTGGTGGGGCGCAATCCGCCATCGAGATGGTCGTGGAGGAGGACCTTCGGGGCCGCGCGAAGCGTCTCGAGCGGAATCACAATCAGCCGAAAACGATACGCCTTGCTGTGCGTCGGGCGAGCATGCGACGCGAAGAAATCTCTTCTTCTTCAGCGACCGCGCGCGTAGGTTATCCGCGCAGTTCGCATGGGAGGGGCCCAGTGATGGGACGAGTCTTTGCATCCGGAATCGTCATCGCGGTCTTGGTCGTCGGAGCGACGACCGCGCTCGCAGGTTCCGCGAAGGAGCGGCTCGACAACGATCTCGTCAGCTTTACCGAGAGTGCCGCGGACGGCACGAATGGACCGGGCGGTGGAGGTATCGCCGGCGTGGCATGCAGCTCATCGGCGTCCACGCAACCGACGTCGTTCGCGGGCAACGCGCTGCTCGATTGCGACAGCGTTGGGCCGCACAACGAGACGACCATCGCGGTGAACCCGGCAAACCCCGCCAACATCGTGGCGGCGTCGCATACGTATCTGTACAACCTCGACAAGCAGAGCGCGAGCGCCCTACTCCGCATATTCACAGAGGCGTACGTCTCGAAGGACGGCGGGCAGAGCTGGACGAACGTTCATCCGCCGCACGGGAGCTACCGCTTCCTCACCGATCCCGCGCTCGCATTCGATGCGGCTGGAACCCTCTACTGGTCGAACGTCGCCTCGCACGACAGCGTCGCCGGCGCGTTCAGCGACGTCAGCGTGATCGTCGAACGATCCGACGACGGCGGGATCACCTGGACGGATCCGGTGACCGTCGCCGCAGGTAACGGCACGATCAGCAACGGCGGGTCAAACGTCCAGTTCAACGACAAAGACTGGATCGCCGTCGATCGCGGAACGAGCTCCCGTCGGGGAAACATCTACGTGACCTGGGCTCGGCAGCAGTACCGAAAGGACGTGCAGACCGAGTCGCCGATCTACTTCGTTCGTTCGCGCGACCGCGGCGTGACGTGGACCTCCGGCGCCGAGATCAGTGGCTCGAGCGCCCTCTGCTCGGGTCAGGGTGTGACCGGGCCCACGACGCGCTGCGATCAAAACGACGCCGGGTTCTCTTCGCCTATCGTCGCGCCCGACGGGACGATCTACGTCGCGTTCCTGAATCACCAGGCCCAGGGCGACACGCTCCGCGATCAGGTGCTGGTCGTGAGCTCGACCGATGCTGGGGACCACTGGAGCGCGCCGCGTCAAGTCGTCGGGCTTATCCACGACGGCGCCGGCGACTATCCCGTGAACTGGCGCAGCGACTCGACTCTGACCGGATGCCAGTTCCGCATCTTCGCCGCGGGTAACCTCGTGATGTCGACCGCGGCCGCCAATTCAGGCCAGCTCTATTACGTGTACGCGGAGAACCTCGACCCCGGGGCAACCGCGCGCACGAACATCATGGCAACGACCTCCGTTGACGGTGGCATCAGCTGGTCCACGCCCGCTCTTGTGAAGAGCAGCCGGTACGACCAGATCTTCCCGTGGGCGGCGGTCGGCCTCGACGGAAAAGTGCGCATCGGTTTCGTCGATCGGGCACGGACCGCGCCCCGCGGTCAGACGTGCGTCTACGGCTACACGCTGGCCACAGCGAGCGACCTCGCGGCGACGAGCTTCGCCACGAAGCGTCTGGATACGGGAACGAGTATCGCCTCCGACGCGCGATGGTTCACCAACTTCGCGGTCACGGGTAACTACAACACTCGTTTCATCGGCGACTACACGAACATCGCGATCTCGCCGGACGGATCGGTGTGGGCCGCGTGGACCGACATGCGCGACACGGTGGATGTTTTCGGACGCTCCGGCCATACGGAGCACGCAGTAGCGACGAAGGGCTGACGCTAGCCGGACCAGCGAGCCGCGAGGGCACCGATCGAGAGCGCGACCATCGCGAGCCATAGGAGGCGGAGTCCAGCCTCAGGGCCGGCGATGAGCGCTCCTCGATCGAGGCTCTCGGTCGCGCCGTCGCGGAAACGTACTGTTCCCGACACCTCCAGCGCCTTGCGGCGGATCCGCCGGACCGGGGTGGAGAGCCGCCGCTGCGCCAGTGAGAGAAGAGTCGCTCCGACCGCCGCCACGATCGTCGGCAGTGGCGCCGCGCCGTTGGCTGCGGCACTCGCGACGACGGGGAATCCGCCCCAGGCGAGCGCGAATCCGATATCCGAGTGCACGATCGGCAGCTCGAGTCCGTACGAGATGACGAGAAGCGCGCCGATCACGACGATGGCAAGAAACCACGGACCGAGCATCGCCGCGGCGGCGATACCGAGCGCGACCGCGCCGATGAGCGCAAGCGAACCTAATGCGAGGAGGACGCTCGACGGAATCCGAGTGCCGAGCGGCCTTCCTTGAAGCTCGTCGAATGCGTGCGACGCGACGCCGACAGCGAGAGAGAAGGCAACCAGAGCGCCGGCAACGATCCGCGGATCCGGCATCGGAGCCAATGCAGCGCCCAGCAACACGTACGACAAGTGCCAGGCGGTATATGGGGGATGTAGAAGCGTCCAGTAGTCGCGCAAACCGCCGGGACGTAGCGCATAGAAGGCGGCAGTAGGGGCCGACGCGACCGAGGGCCCCCGCGCGATGGGGAGCCGGCCGAGGCGTCCGAGGCCGGGGGGTCCCTGTCGCGAAGAGAGGGTTTCGGTCGCGTCGGCCTTTTCCGCCGTCATGACAATGCCCGCCCCGAAGCTCATGTGCGAGACACGGACGTCGACGAGTCCCGCGTCACGCCAATAGCGCTCGACGGCGTGCTGCGAGTGCGCCGCATCGAATCGCTCGATGCTTCCTCTGAGGAATCCGCCGACGCTCGACCATCGTTCTGAGATAGCCCGTCCGACAATCGGCAGGCCGATCGCGGTGTACGCGCGCCACAGCGTTCGAAGGAACGCATTCGGCGGCACACCGAAGTCGAGCGCGGCGATGCGTCCGCCGGGACGGACGACGCGCGCGAGCTCGCGCATCGTCGCCGCGGGATCGTCGACGTAGCGCAAGAGGTACGTGAAGGTCAGGTGATCGAAGGATTCGTCTGGGAATGGCAGCGACTCGGCGCGCGCGCGAACGAGAGGAATGTGTCCATTGCGCGCGACCGCCGCTGAAAGCATGTCGCCGCTCCGGTCAAGTCCAACGACGTCACATCCGTAGCGCTCGCTGACCGCGCGCGCCACGAGTCCCGTTCCCGTCGCCACGTCGAGCACGACATCGCCGGGCGCGGCGCGCACCGAGTCGACGAGGCGCGCGCGCCACCGCGCGTCTTGTCCGAACGACAGAATGGCGCCAGTCCTTTCATATGTAGCCCCGATCCCGGTGAAGATGCGACGCGCGTCATCGGGCGGCGAGGAGCGCATCGCCTCTATGGCAAACGCACCGCGCGGCGCGGATCGTCGCCGGGCGCGATACGCCAGCCCGAGCGGTACGGGGCGCCGAACACGATGTCGTCCGGGCGCACCGGCACGCGACTCAGCTCCTTGCCCGTCGCCGCGCGGATGGCGGCCACGATCGCCGGCGTGCTCGAAATGGTCGGCGGCTCGCCCACACCCTTCGCGCCGTACGGCGCGTCGGGATGCGGGTGCTCGATGAGCTCGGTCACGACGGGCGGCATGTCGAGGGTTGTCGGCAGCAGGTAGTCGGTGA
>DASPWX010000164.1:0-6116 GCA_035637615.1 Bathyarchaeia archaeon
AAGGAGATCCTTCGCGAGCTCGCGGACGGCCGCATCGCGCCCGATGATGCCGCGCAGCTCCTCGAGAAGGATCTGGTGACATGACCTTCGACCCGATGGACGACCAGCGGCGCCGCGACGCCGAGCAACGGGTCCGTGAGGCGGAGCAGCGAGAGCGTGACCGTGCCCAGCGCGAGCGTGAGCGGGAGAAGGAGCGGGCCGATCGTGAACGCGAGCACGAGCAACGGCGCGAGGAACGGCGAGCGCGTCACGAAGCGCGGCACGAGTTCGGCTTCAGGCACCGAGGCTTGGATATCAATGTCGATGTGGATCCCGATGAGATCGCGCGCTCCGTCAGCGCCGCATTCATCGGGATGGACAGCGGCGATGACACAGAGACGCACGACCAGACCATCGAGAAGATGTTCACGGTCGACGGCATGCCGCGTCTTCGCGTGCAGAACGTCTCGGGCGAAATTGCCATCCGGGTCGGTGAGTCCGGCCAGGTGCGGGTCGTCGCGCACAAGCGCGTGAAGGGCGGAAGCGCCGACCGAGCGAAGAGGCTGCTCGAGAACGTCGAGATCCGCATCGAGCAGAAGGGCAACGACATCTTCGTCGAGCCACACCTCTACGAGCAGGAGCGCAGCTGGCTCGACCTCTTCCGGGGCAAGCGCTTCCGTGTCGATTTCGAGATCACCGTTCCTCGTGAGACGGCGGTGAACGCGCAGACGGTTAGCGGCGACCTGGACCTGAACGGCACGCGTGGACCGGCCCGTGTCGAGAGCGTCTCCGGCGACGTGAACATCGCCGACGTGCAGGGGCCGATGCGGCTCAAGAGCGTGAGCGGCGACGTGCAGTGCACCGACTACGTCGGATCGATCGAGGGCAGCTCGGTGAGCGGCGATGTCGACATCCGCGGGCGGGTCCGCGCCTGCGAGCTGCACACCGTGAGCGGCGACATCTCGGTGGATCTCGACCCCGAGGCCGGCGGCCGCGAGAGCCGGCTCAAGACGATCAGTGGCGACGTGGAGGTCGGCCTCCTGAGCTCCTCGTGCGTCTGCGATTACCACACCGCGAGCGGCGACCTCGAATGCGAGGAGCCGGCCCGCATCATCCGCGAGGGCCGCAAGGATCGGACGATCATCATCGGCGACGGGCGCAGTCACCTGACGGTGAAGACCGTCAGCGGTGATCTCACGATCAAGCCGGCATCCTCCTCGGTGCATGAGGAGCACGCCGCGGCGCACGATTCGGGAGCGGCCGAAGCGGACGTCGAGTCTGGGACTGAAAGCGATCGCGATCCCGAGCGGACCGCGCCGATGGCTCCGCCGGCGACGGCGAAGGTCCGCGATCTCCTCGAGCGCCTCGCCAAAGGTGAAGTCAGCGTCGATGAGGTGGCGACGAGGCTCGACGAGACGCGAAGGGATCACTAGGTGCCGAGCGAAGAGGGTAAGCAGGTCCTCCAGCTGCTCGCTGAGGGAAAGATCGACGTCGAGCAGGCGTACCGGCTGCTGCGCGCGCTCGGCGACGTCGAGGACAGCGGGCCCCGCCAAGCCCGCGCGCCATTCCCGCCGCCGCCCAACGCACCGAATCCGCCGGGCTCACCCGGGACCCGTGGGCGAATCCTCCGGATCCGGGTCACGGAGGACGGCGCGCAGAAGGTCAATGTCGCGATCCCGCTTGCGATCGCGAGGATCGGGAAGCTGAACCTCGCGTCGAGCGGTCTGGTGCGCGGGCATCTTGGGAAATTCGGCATCGATCTCGACGAGCTCCTCCGGAGCGTCGACTTCCCGGGCAAGATCGTTGACATCGCCGACGACGAGGACCGGGTAGAGATTTTCGTGGAGTGACCGCCGCGCCGGCGGTCGTGACGAAGGACCTGGTCAAGGTCTTCGAGCGCGGCAGGCGGACCATCTGGCAGAGACTCGGCCGCGAGCCCGACAAGCGCGACCGCTTCCGCGCCGTGGATGGGATCGACCTCGTCGTCGAGGCGGGCGAGATCTTCGGCCTCCTCGGGCCGAACGGCGCCGGGAAGACCACGACGATGAAGATGCTCGCCACCCTCCTCATACCTACGAGCGGCACGATTCGCGTCCTCGGCGTAGATCCGCTCGAACGGCCGCGCGAAGTTCGCGCGCGTCTCGGCGCGATGCTCTCGGGCGAACGGAGCCTGTACTGGAAGCTCACCGCTCGCGAGAACCTGGAGTACTTCGCCGCGCTCTATCACGTCCCACCCGGAGAGACGAAAGCGCGCATCGCGAAGGTGCTGGCGGCCGTGAAGCTCGCCGACCGAGCGGATGACTACGTCGAGCGCTACTCGACCGGCATGCGGCAGCGTCTTGCGCTGGCCCGCGCGCTTCTGCCCGATCCGCCCCTCGTGGTCCTCGATGAGCCGACGGTCGGGCTCGATCCGCAGGCCTCGCGCGATCTGCGCGATCGCGTGCGCGAGCTCAAGGCGCAGGGCCGCACGGTGCTTCTGACCACTCATTACATGGAAGAGGCCGACCAACTGTGCGATCGCGTCGCGATCATCGACCACGGTCGCATCGTCGCGCTGGACACGCCCGCGGCTTTGAAACGGACGATCCGCGCGGGAGAGGTCGTTCATCTCGAGATCGGCATCGACGGAGGTGAGGGCGCCGTCCTCGATCGACTCGGTGAGAGCGCGACGGTCGCGCGGAGCGAGCGTTCGAACGGCACTCTGACCGTGACGGCGCACTGCGCCTCGGCTCGCGACTTCGTCCCCGCGGCCTTCGACGCGGCGCGCTCGACGGGCACGACGATCCGCCACGTCGAGGTCGTTCCGGTGACCCTCGAGGACGTCTTTCTCGCGCTCACCGGCCGCGCGCTCCGGGAGTGAGCCTGCTCGCGGCCGACCTCCGCGCGTTCTTTGCCGCGGCGCTCAAGGAGGTCCGGCAGCAGCGCCGCTATCCGACGCTCTTCCTCGGGCAGCTCTTCTGGCCGGCGCTGTTGCCGGCGTCATGGGTGCTGATGGGCCGGGCCTACTCCGGGAACGACCCGCAGGCGCTCGCCGCGTTCGCCGAGCGGGCCGGCAGCTCGGACGTCACCGTGTTCGTCTTTGTCGGCTATGCCATGTACAACTGGCTTTCGGCCCTGCTCTGGGGCGCGGGAACCGCTCTTCGGCAGGAGCAGCTGCGCGGAACGCTCGAGGCCGTGTTCGTCACGCCGGCTTCCCGCCTCGTCCCTCTCTTCGGCCCGGGCGTCGGGACGCTCCTTCCGATGGCCCTTACCTTCGCCAGCAATCTCCTCGCTCTGCGAATTTTCTTCGGGATCTTCCCACCCGTCGCTGCGGTGATCCAGGCAGCCGTCATCGTCGTGCTCGGGATCCCCGCGCTGTACGCGATCGGCGCTCTCTTCGCCGCGAGCGTTCTTCGCTTCGGCGAGGTCGCTCCGGTGGTGCAGCTCATTCGCGGGATGTTCGTGCTGGCATGCGGCATCACGTTCCCGGTGGCGATGCTCCCGCTCTGGGCGCAGATCTCGGCGAAGCTGATGGCGCCGACGTACATCGTCGACGACCTGCGCGCGGTCCTTCTTCGGGGCGAGACGGTCGCCGACGTCGCCGGCGACATCGCGATCGTGCTGAGCCTCGCCGCCGTGACCGCGATCCTCGCGGTCACTGTCTTTGGCTATCTCGAGCGGAGCGCGCGCCGTACCGGAATGCTGGGACGGTTCTGATGGACGAGATCAGGGCGGCGTTCGCGATCGCTCGCAAGGAAATCCGCGGCTTCTCCCGCTATCGGATCGCGGTCGCGTCCACGGTCTTCACGCCGCTCTACCAGTTCATCATCCCGGCGTTTCTCTTCGGCGCGGCCTTCGCCGTGAACGGCAGGGCGACCGGGCTCGCGGCGACGCTCGGCACGGATGATCTACCCGGTTTCATCTTCTTCGGCGGGCTCATCGGCGGATTGATCGCGATGGCCTTCTGGGGCGTCGCGTTCTCAATCCGAATGGAGATGGACACGGGCACCCTCGAGCCGACCTGGCTCACCCCGACGCATCACGAGACGCTCGTGATCGGCCGTGCACTCGGGAGCCTGTTCTGGTTCACGATCTCGCAGGTCGCGCTCTTCGCGTTCGGGGTCTGGGTTCTCGGGCTGCGCCTTCGCCCCGAGATGCTGCTCGCTCTACCGGCCGTTCTCTGCGCAATCCTCGCGATGGTCGGGATCGCGTACTTGCTCGCCGGGATCGTCCTGCTGATCCGGGAGGCGAACTTCTTTGTGGACACCGCCAACTTCCTCTTTGGAATGCTCTCCGGCACGGCGTTTCCGGTGACGCTTCTGCCCGGGGTGCTGCAGCCGGTCGCATTCGCCCTGCCGACGACCTACGCGATCGACATCCTGCGCGTCCAGGCGCTCGGCGCCAGGCCGCTCTTCGATCCCGCGCTCGAATACCTTGTGCTGATCGGCCTGACGCTCGTGTCGTACCCGCTCGGCCGGTGGGTCTTCGGCCGCGCCGAGGAGACGATGCGCCGCCGCGGGATGCTCGCCCAGTATTGATTTAGAGTCTCGCCGATGAAGATCATCTGGCGGGCGCTTATCAACGCGGCCGCCATCGCCGTCGCCGCGTTCTTCGTTCCTGGGATCACCGTCGGGAACACCGACTATGGCTACGGCGACGCCAATAAGTACATCTCCCTTCTTGCGACGGGCCTTGTTCTTGGCATCGTCAACGCGTTCATCCGGCCGATCATCGAGCTCCTGTCCGCGCCGATCACCTGTCTCACTCTGGGTCTCTTCCACTTCGTCATCGGCGCGCTCATGCTGTACGTCGTTTCGCTCGTGCCGGTCCTCGGATTCCATCTCGATGGGCCCGTCGCCGCGTTCCTCGGCGCGATCGTGATCTCGATCGTCGGTGTCGTCCTGTCGTGGATCCTGCCCGACTGACCTCCACGGGTCAGCCGGACTTCGTCGTCGTCACAGGGCTCTCCGGCTCGGGCAAATCGCAGGCGGTGAAGGTCCTCGAGGACCTCGGCTACTACACCCTCGATAACCTCCCGCCCGCGCTCATGGCATCGGCGATCGACGTCTCGCGCAAGGGCGGGAAGCAAAAAGTCGCCTTCGTCATCGACGCGCGCAGCGGAACGCTCTTCGCGGACGCGAAGAAGGAGCTCGACGCGCTGGACCGGGCTGGGCCACGCGCACATCTCCTCTTCTTCGACGCCTCCGATGACGTCCTCCTCCGCCGCTACAGCGAGACGCGGCACCGCCATCCAGTCGACGCGCCCGGAGGCGTGCAGCCGTCGATCGACGAGGAGCGCCGGATGCTCGTGGACCTTCGCGCGCGCGCCGACAAGGTGATCGACACGACGCATCTTTCGGTGAAGGACCTGCGTGACACGCTGCACTCCCTCTACGGCTCGGGCAGGAGCGGGATGCTCGTGCACGTCGAGAGCTTCGGCTACAAGTACGGACTGCCGCCCGCCGCGGACCTCGTATTCGACGTGCGGTTCATGGAGAACCCTTTCTATATCCCCGAGCTTCGCGATCTCACCGGGCGCGACGAAGCCGTGCGCGCATATGTCCTCGAGCACCCCGCGACCAAGGAATTCCTCGCGCATGTCGTGCCATTTTTGAAATTCGCGCTCCCGCGCTACGAGAGCGAGAAGAAGGCGCGGCTCGGGCTCGCGTTTGGCTGCACCGGCGGACGGCATCGCTCGGTCGTGATCGCCGACGAGATCGCGCGGGAGACTCGCGGGTTCTGGCCCGGCGGAATCGAGGTCGATCACCGTGATGTCGATCGGCCGGAGGTCCGGACCTGATGCGCGAACGGCTCGTTATCGGAAACTGGAAGATGAACCCACCCACGATCGCCGAGGCCGTCGAGCTCGCGCGCAACATCGCCCAGAGGGTCCCCGGCGGCGTCTCCGTGGGCGTGGCGCCGGCGGCAATCGCGTTACCCGCGGTCGCGGATGCGCTCCGCGATGCGAACGTCGATGTCTACGCGCAGGACGTGCACTGGGAGGAGCGGGGTGCGTTCACCGGGCAGATCTCGGTCTCGATGGTCCGCGGCCTGGCCATCGGAACCATCGTCGGGCACTCCGAGGTCCGTCGCGATCTCGGCGACACCGACGAGCGTGTGGCGAAGAAGCTCGCCCGCGCCGTCGGCGCCCGCTTGCG